>NZ_JBCLVL010000006.1:0-363638 GCF_048537895.1 Gordonia sp. CPCC 206044 | reverse complement strand
CCGAAGGATCTGGTCATCGTCGACGAGCTGCCGCGCAACGCCGGCGGCAAGGTGGTCAAGCCGCGGCTGCGTGAAGCCTACGGCAGCAAGGACGCCGGGCTCTCGCACTGACCAGCATGTCGCACAGAACACCACGTCACGCCGGACCGGCGGTCACGGGCGGCAGGCCTCACCGGAAGTACGGTTGCTCCTGAATCCAATGGAAGCCGCGACTGCGCAGGGGGAAGGCATTCGGGTCGACCCGGTGCAGCGTGACCGTCGTCGGCGCACCGTCGATGGTGCCGTCGAGCCGTAGACGATCATCGGTGGGGCGGTCGAAGCGCACTGTGGCCGAGGGCAGCCGGGTCGACGGCGTCGCCGGGATCTCGATGCTCCGACTCGCCTCGTCGACGTGCGCCGGCAGCATGTGCAGGGCACCGTCCATCATCTGCACCGTCGCCGCCCCGTCGGTGTCGAAGACGAGTCGCTGCCAGCGGGTCGGGTCGGTGGTCAAAGGAGCGCTCGACCGGCCCTCGATCCGGAAGTCGTCGACTGCCCAGATTCCGTGCAGTGGCGGTTTCGGCGCCCGGGCACCGTACTCGTGCAAGCCGGTCCAGCTGATGTATGCCGCACCGATCGCCACCCAGATGCCCAGGCACACCTGCACCCATGCGGCGATCCTCTTCTGCCGGGGTCGGGAGAACAGCTGAGGCGGCGGCACTGCAGCGGCAGGCCGCTGGAGTACGAACAGCCCGAACAGGTTTCGCATCTGTGGAGCAAGCAGGACCAGCGCGATCAGTACCAGATGCGCGGACAGGATCTTGACCGGCACGTCGAATGTCATGTTGAGGATCAGGACCTGGACCATCGCGACAAAGCTGACGAGGGCACCGAGCGTGGCCGTGCGTGGCACGAACAACAACACGCCACCGAGTACCTCGACGGAACCGAGCAAGATCTCGTAGATCGGTGAGCTACCCACCTGTAGCCAGAGCACCGACGCGGGACTGAAGTCACCATACGGTTGCAGCAACGCCGTCAGCGACGGCGGACTCATCTGCGACGGGAGGAATTTCGCGAATCCGTAGAACAGCATCTGCCCGCCGAGGAACAGCCGCAATGCGGTCGCCGACCACGCCCACAGTCGCCGATGGTGTTCGCGACCGCGATCGAGCGCCGACCACGCCGCTGTCGCAACGGCGGCCAGGATCAACAACGTGAATACGAGTAACCAGATGATGGCCTGATCCCCACTGCCGGACGTGACATCCAGACTGGCGTCGACGCCGAAGATGGTCCGGCCCACCCACGCCACGATGGGCTCGACCGCGAGCATCTGCCACATGATCGCGTTGTCCGGGAGCAGATGTGCGATGAACCCGGCGAAGACGAAAGTGATCTGTGCGAACAGCAGGCAGAAGGCCAAGAGGTATGCGTAGCCGAACCGGAAGGCGATCGTGGTCATCGGGTGCCAGCGCCCAGTGGACGGTGCGTCGGGGTCCTGGAGATCGGCGGGTGCCCGCGTGTCGAGTGCACTCATGGTCACGACATTAGGAATCGTCCTCCTGATACACATCGCCCCACAGATGCAGTGGCCCTCATACTTTCGGGGGAGATCAGCGCCCGCAAACGTGAGCGGCGAATCCGATGGTGTGCGGCGCTATGTCGTTTCGCAGCTCGTGCCACTCGGTGTAGTCGCCGCCGCGTAGGTGTCGGTAGGCCAGCGGGGCCTCGGTACCCGCATCGTCGAGCCTGCGACGCAGGTCGTCCCGGCGGAGCTCGTACCCGTCCGCTTGCATGTGGTGCACGCTGCTGACGAGATGCGGTCGTAACGGCGACATCCCGGTGTAGTGAGCGGTGCCGTGCAACAACGGCCACAGGAGGTCGGTGATGTCACCGCTGATACCGCGTGGCCCCAATGACTCGGATCGATCGCCTGCGGTGACGATCGGCAGTAGCCTCCGTCCGACCAGCCCCCCGTCGCCGTACTTCCGGATCTTGCCGTCGTCGTCTCTGACTCCGAACGCGAACCCGTTGGTGAACACCCGATCAAACCAGCCTTTCAGTATTGCGGGCATGCCGTACCACCAGAGGGGGAACTGGACGATCACCAGATCGGCGGACAGGATCAGCTCTTGCTGACGTCGGACGTCGGCGGGCAGGCGGCACTCATGCGTGGCGACACGCTGTCGTTCGGTCAAGGTGTCGCCCGACGCACCTCGATGGTCGTCATCGGAGAGCACCGGATTCCACCCTTCGGCATGGAGATCGACGGTGTCCACGACGTGACCGTGCCGGCGTAGATGGTCGACGCCGTCATCGAACAGTGCCCGGTTCAACGATTGGGGATCGGGACTCGCCAGAACCCAGAGAATGCGCTTCGCAGTGGTCATACACTCACCATGGAACGCAGTGCGCGTTTCGACAAGTACTGACTAATCTGTCCAGTAGTGACACAAAGGTAAGCATCGAGGTAGGAGGGTCCAGTATGCGCAAGACGGTCGCATCCGCCTTGGAGGTATGCCCGGTCGAGGTGGCCGTCGCCGTCCTCGGCGGTGCGTGGAAGTTGACGATCGTCAAACAACTCCTGGAGGGCACCCGACGCTTCGGCGAGCTCGGGCGGTTGGTCGGGCCCGTCAATCCTCGAGTACTCACCCGGCAGTTACGCGAACTCGAAGCCGACGGGATCGTCTCGCGCACGGTGTACGCCGAGGTGCCGCCTCGTGTCGAGTACTCGCTCACCGAGTTGGGTGGCAGCGTGGCACCGGCGGTCGCGTGGCTCGACGAATGGGGTGCAGAGTACGCAGAATCTGCCGCGACCCTTGAACGTACAACCGATTAGTTGTACGTTAGGAGCGTGACCGTACTCGCAGAGGATCGGGCCGACGCCCTGTTCCACGCCCTCTCAGATCGCACCCGACGCGACATCCTGCGTCGGGTGCTGACCGGCGAGCATTCGGTCTCGGTACTGGCGGCCGAGTACGACATGAGTTTTGCCGCCGTACAGAAGCACGTCGCCGTGCTCGAACGCGCCGGGTTGCTCAACAAACGACGCCGAGGTCGTGAGCAAATCGCAACCGGCGATGTCACCGCTGTGCGCGCGGTGTCGACGATGTTGACCGAGCTCGAACAGGTCTGGCGAGGACGCATCGCGCGCATCGATGAACTGATTGCAGCAGAACCCACACCGGAGGACTGATCCATGCCTGTCACCGACGTCACCCACGACATCGACACCCGCTCACTCACGATCACCGCAGAGTTCGCCGCCTCTCCGGCGCGTGTCTGGCAGGTGTACGCCGATCCCCGCCAGCTCGAGAAGATCTGGGGCCCACCGACATACCCCGCAACCGTGGTTGAGCACGACTTCACCCCGGGCGGACGGGTCACGTACTACATGACCGGACCGGAAGGCGACAAGCACGCCGGTTACTGGGTACTCGACAAGATCGACGAACCGCACGTGTTCACCTTCCGCGACGGGTTCGCCGATGAGAATTTCAACCCCATCGAGTCCATGCCGGAATCGAACAACACCTACACCTTCGCCGAACGCGACGGACGTACTGTCGCGACATACTCGAGCACCTACGCGACTCCTGAAGCGCTGCAACAGGTTCTCGACATGGGAATCGTCGAGGGCGCATCCGGCGCGATCAACCAGATCGACGACTTGCTGGCCCGCTGAAAGGCGAATGACGTCCTCGCCCGGGCTATCCCGGTTCGGCAGTCATGCTGATCGCCTGTCGAGGACACGCACCCACCGCACCGCGGACCGATTCTTCGGTCGCGGCCGGTGGGTGCGCGTCACAGACGGCCAGATCATCGTCGCCGAGGTCGAAGACATCGGGGGCCACCTGCACGCACATGCCGTGGCCCTCACACAGGTCGGCATCCACCGACACTGTCAGTCGACGATCAGTCATTGATGACACCTCCGCATACCTTGTCCGACAACTACTTCAAGAGACTTGCCGCATCGACGGTCTCCGGTGGGCAACACGTGCATCATCTGCGCGACGCCCTTCATGTCGTCGCGTCCAGGGCTTTCCAGGTCTGGCCGGAACATCCTCATCGTCCCTTCGTTCATGAACATAGGAGTGTTGACGTTCGTCGGCAATACCGAGTTGACGCGGATTGATTGTGACCCGAGTTCGACCGCGAAGCTGCGCATCGGCCCGATCACCCCGTGCTTCGCGGCGATGTAGTGCCCAGCGTTCGGATAAACTTTCATGCCACCGACGGAGCTTGTCAGCACGATAGAGCCACTCGGCGAGCCGCACGGCGTGGCTGCACCCGCGGGCAGTTCCCGTCACGAAGGCCACCTTGCAGTCCATGCGACCGGCCATGATCGACCTCGTCTTTCGCGCGTTGATTGGTCGAGTGGCGATCTGTCGTGGTCCGCATCCATCAGAAGAAGACTGATCACTCGAAGCGAGTGTGGCACGGGCCACATTCGCTGTCAACGGCCATTGCGATCAGATATCCAGCGCCGCAATCGTTTCCGGTGACGGTGCGACCGTCAGGATCGCGATGAGGGTGTCCAGGAGCTGACTCACGTGTAACGCGTAGCGTGGCACGTCCTCGCCCAGCGTCTTGGATCTGTGCCGATCGGCGCATACGTACAGGCACGTCGCGGACGCCTGCATGATCCTGATCCGGCGCAACGACTCGGGAATCTCACGCAGCAGATGTGAGGTCCGGCTGTAATAGGCCTGCTCGACCCGGCGGTTGACCTCCGGCATCTCGCGCAGCGGATGCACCTTGCGTTCGAGTTGCTCGATGAACTGCAGGTAGTAGCAGTCCTCGTCCTCGCCCAACTCGATCAGGGGTAGGTGATGCGCCTCCACGATGCCGCGGAGATCGCCAGGCCGGACGCGCGCGAGCAGTAATTCTCGACGTCGGTCCAGATCATCGACACGATGCGCGATGATCGCCTGCACCAGACCATTCTTCGATCCGAAGTGGTACTGCACGGCCGACTTGTTGGCCATTCCGGCCTCGATGCCGATCTGCCGCAAGGCAACTCCGTCCAGGCCGTGCACCGCGTAAAGGCGTTCGGCGGTCAGGATCAGTTGCTGCTTGGGCGATCGCACCTCGGACAACATGAACCAATGAAACCATGGACACCGTTAGGTCATATGCCTTAATCTTCAGTCATCGCACTGAGAGGTGCATCACACATGGAGGACCAGACCACGGACGGCGTAGTCGCTGTCGACACGCCGTTTCTGCAAGCCCAGCGGGATTGGCTCCACGACCGGGTCTGGACACGCCCAGGACTGAGTAGGCGAAACCGTCGGTGGGTGACACTGACCTGCGTCGGGGCTGCCGATGCGCACAAACCGATCGAAGATCAGGTCGACGCCGCCCTGCGCAGCGGCGATGTGACCGTCGACGAACTACTGGAGTTCGTCCTGCATTTCGCCGTGTACAACGGTTGGCCGAAAGCATCGCACCTCGAAGGGGTGGTGCGGCGGACCTGGACGTCGATCGATCGGGAAGCAGGTGGCACCGGTTCACTCCGCTCACTCGATGACCCGGCTCTCTGCAGTGACGATCGGGCCGATCGCATCCGTCGCGGCACAACGGAATTCGAAGATGTGAACCTCATCGCGGCGCCCGCTCCGGAGACCCCGTACGTCCAGGACGGGATCTTGGGGTTCGTGTTCGGCCACGTGTGGCAACGGCCCGTACTCAGCCGGCGCGACCGCCGCTTCATCACCGTCGCATCCGTCGCCGTCTGCGATGCGCTGACACCGCTGCACTCCCACACCGGTTCGGCGCTCGAGTCCGGCGACATCACCAAACTCGAGATGGACGAAGTCGTACTGCAACTGGCGGCGTACTCGGGATTCGCCAAGGCGGAGGCCCTGCACGACGCGACAGAACAGGCATGGGCACGCGTGACGGCAGCTCGACACCCCGAAACAGAAAGAGCCACCTCATGACACCACTCGACGGCAAGGTCGCCTTCATCACCGGCGCCGCCCGCGGACAGGGGCGAGCGCACGCTGTTCGGCTGGCGCAGCAGGGTGCAGACATCATCGCGGTGGACATCTGCGCGAACGTACCGTCGATGACGTATCCAAATGCATCCGAGGATGACCTCGCCGAAACGGTCCGACTCGTCGAGAAGGAAGACCGCCGCATCGTGGCGCGCAAGGTCGACGTGCGCGACTTCACCGCGTTGTCGGCAGCATTCGACGCAGGACACCGCGAGTTCGGCAGAGTCGACATCGTCATCGCCAACGCTGGGATCATCAAGATGGGGCCGGAGGATCCGGAGAATTTTCTCGCCGAGTGGAACGACGTGATCGACACCAATCTCACCGGGGTCTTCCACACCATCCGTGCGTCTCTGCCCGCTCTGCGTGCAGGCGGCCGCGGCGGATCGATCGTGATCACCAGTTCGTCTGCGGGGATCAAGGCATCCGCGTCATTGAACGCCAGCGGCAATGCGTACGCGTCGGCCAAGCGCGGCGTCGTCGGGTTGATGCAGGGTCTCGCCAATCGCCTGGCGCCAGAATGGATTCGGGTCAACACGATTCACCCCACCGGAGTGGCCTCAGGGATGACCGTCAACGACGCGATGCGCTCCTTGATGGAGCAAGCGGCAGCGGGTGGGGCGAACACGATCTCCGGCATGCAGAACGCTCTTCCGATCAAGATGCTCGAACCCGAGGACATCGCGAACGCGGTGGCGTTTCTGGTATCCGACGAGGCGAAGTTCATCACCGGTACGCAATGGGCCCTCGATGCCGGATTCACCGTCCGTTGAGACCGAAACCGTTTCCCAGCTAGTCCCGATCACACTTCCACGCACGAAAGGCTCGAGTAACCGATGACCCAGCCCACCGCTGTCGACTACTTCTCGGATGCCGAAGTGTCCCAGAATCCGTACGAGTTCTGGGACCAGCTCCGCGACCTCGGCCCGGTCACCCGCGAGCCATTTCACGATGTGGTCGCCGTGACCGGGTACGCGGAGGTTCAGGAGGCATTCAAGGACACCGAAGCGTTCTCGGCGGTCAACTCGATTGGCGGTCCGTTTCCACCGTTGCCGTTCACGCCGGTGGGCGACGACATCACCAATCTCATCGAGGCGCATCGCCACGAGTTCCCGATCTTCGAGCACATGGTCACCATGGATCCGCCAGATCATCAGAAGGCTCGGTCGCTGCTCTTACGCCTGCTCACTCCGCGCCGGCTCAAGGAGAACGAGGAGTTCATCTGGTCACTGGCCGATCAGCAGTTCGACGAGTTCATCGACAACGGGCGCTGCGAGTTCCTCGGCGAATACGCGAAGCCATTCGCCACCTTGGCGATTGCCGATCTGCTCGGTGTGCCCGACCGGGATCGCGACGAGGTCCGGCGCAACCTCGGTGCCGGGAATGCGCCGGGAAGTCGGGTGGGAGCACTCGATCACGAACCGGTGGGCAGCAACCCGTTGGAGTATCTCGACGATCTCTTCGCCGGTTATATCGAGGAGCGCCGGAGCTCACCGCGTGGCGATATCCTCGGGGGGCTGGCATCGGCCACCTATCCCGACGGCAGCGTGCCGCCGGTCATCGAGGTGGTCCGGCCGGCCACGTTCCTCTTCGCGGCCGGCCAGGAAACAGTCACCAAGCTGCTCAGCTCGGCGGTCTTGATGCTGTGCGAACGTCCGGAACTTCAAGCCAAGCTACGTGAGAACCGACGCCTCATCGGGCCGTTCATCGAGGAGGCGTTGCGGTTGGAGAGTCCAACGAAAGTGGACTTCCGGCTCGCACGCAAGACCACGACGCTCGGCGGCGTGCACGTACAGGCTGGTGCCGTGATCATGCTCTGTCTCGGGGCCGCCAACCGCGATCCGCGCAAGTTCGAAGACCCCAACGAATTCCGCCTCGACCGCGAGAATGGGCGCGAACACATCACGTTTGGTCGCGGCATCCACACCTGCGCGGGCGCTCCGCTCGCGCGGGTGGAAGGCCGTGTGACCATCGAGCGGCTGCTCGACCGCATGCGTGACATCCGACTGGACCAATCTCACCATGGCACCGGCGCCGAACGCCGCATCGGCTACGAGCCGACGTTCTTGCTCCGGGGACTGACGGACCTGCACATCACGTTCGACGCGAGCCCGCCGGTCGGGTCGGCGAGCCACCCGACCGACCTCCGCACTCAACTGGCAGGGGTGGCACCTGCCAACGGAGCCTCGACGCCCAGGTGTTCGGGACGGATCGACCGATGGCCCGACACCTTGTGCGCAATCGTGTCCAGACGTGCGAGATGGGTTTCGTCGAGGACCACGTCGACGGCAGCGACATTCTCACGGAGGAACTCGATGTGGCGGGTGCCCGGGATCGGCACCACATCGTTACCCCGGGCCAGGACCCAGGCCAGCGCGACCTGTCCGGGTCGCACACCCAATTCGTGTGCCAAGGAGCCGACTTCGTCGGCAAGCTGCCGATTCGTGTCGAAGACCTCGGCGGCGAACCGCGGATGGCGTCCACGCCGCACACCGACGTCTTCCGGGCTGGTGATCGCCCCGGTCAGCCAGCCGCGGCCCAGAGGCGAGTAGGGCACCACGCCGACGCCCAGCTCACGTGCCACCGTGAGGATCTCCGTCTCGATGTCACGCGTGAACACCGACCATTCGTTCTGGATCGCGGTGATCGGATGAACCGCGTGTGCTCGGCGTAAGGTCTGCGCACCGGGTTCCGACAACCCGATATAGCGGATCTTGCCTGCCTCCACGAGTTCCTTCAGAGCGCCGACAGTGTCCTCGATAGGCACCTGCGGGTCGACACGATGTTGGTAGTACAGGTCGACGTGATCGACGCCGAGACGTCGCAGCGACCCCTCGATGGCGCTGCGCACATAGTCCGGTCGGCCGTCGAGCGGACGTGCGTCGGGGTTGGTGTCTCTGTCCAGTGCGTTGGCGAACTTGGTGGCCAGCGTTACCGAGTCGCGCCGTCCGCGCAGGGCACGACCGAGCAGGATCTCGCTGAACTCCGGTCCGTAGACGTCGGCCGTGTCGAACAGGGTGACACCCTGATCGATCGCCTCGGAGACCAGGGCGGTGGCAGTGCGTTCCTCGTCGGCGTCGGCCGATCGGATGAAGCTCATGAAGCCGAGACCGATGGCCGACACATCGGGTCCCCCGGCCCCCAGGCGACGTTGTTGTGTGATCGGCATGTTCAGATCATTCCCTTTCGATGGAGGTGGACTCTGTGGAACGGGTCAGGACCCGAGAAATGCAGCACCCGAGACGGATTCCGACCGGCGACCGTCGACGCCGGTCGGCACCTCGCCCTCCAATGTCACGCGATAGAGCACCCGGTCGTGGTCGAGGTGCGCGGCGTCGGAGATCGCCAGGTGTGCCGTGGATCGGTTGTCCCAGAACGCAACGCTGCCCGGCGCCCAGCGGAACCGGACCGTGTATTCGGTCCGGGTCGCCTCGGCCCAGAGGAGTTCCAGGAGTCGACGACTGACGTCGGGGGAGAAGCCTCGGATCTCCGCAGCGCCCCGGGTGAAGCCGGGGCTCACGAACAGTGACCGCTTGCCGGTGTCCGGATGCACCCGCACAGCCGGGTGGTAGGTGACCAGATTAGCTTCGGCCACTTTGCGTTCCCGTTGGCTACCCACAGCTGCCCGGGTGGTGAACTGATGTTTGACGTAGAGCGTGTCGACGAAGTCGCGGAGTTGTTGCGGAAGCCCCTCGTAAGCGGCTTCGAGGTTGGTCCAGGCGGTGTCGCCGCCGTAGGGCGGCAGGATGTCGGCCCGCAGGATCGATGCTGCCGGTGGGTTGACCAGGGCGGTGACATCGGTGTGCCAGCTGTGGTCGTATGACGTCCTCTTGCGCCCCAGTGTCTGCTCGTATCGCCGACTGTCGATGGGCAGGATCTCGGGAAAGCCCTCCGGCGGATTCTCTTCGTGAGGATGAGCAGGCGTCACCTTGCCGAAACGGCGTGCGAATACGATCTGTTCACGGTGACCGATCTGTTGGTCTCGAAAGAAGATCACCTTGTATCGGTGGAGGGCGTCGCGAATCAACTCCACAACGTCGGAGGTGAGATCCTCACGTAAGTCGACGCCACCGATCTCGGCGCCGATGTAACCGGCCGACGGCGCGACGGTGATCGTGGAGATCTTCTCTTGGACTCCGGTCATGATGTGCTCCCTGGGATGTGGTGCAGTGGCAGTGTGTGCGCCTCAACTGTGCTGGATGCGGTGTGACGCAACAACCGTCTTCGTCTACGTGGATCTTTCAGCCCTGCTGCGGAATTCGGTGTGGTCGGGCGAGGGATCTCGATACGCCTCGTCGCTGCGCTCCTCGGCTACTCGATCAGCGAACGGATGGCTCGACCACCCGAACGGAGACGGCGCAGCTCGACCACCCGAACGGCGAACGGATGGCTCGACCACCCGAACGGAGACGGCGCAGCTCGACCACTTGATCGGCGGCAGCGCGGCTCGATGACATGGTCATGCAACGCCACGATTCCGTCGGCGATGGGCAGGCTCGGCGTGGAACCGCTCGCGCAGGGTGTCCTCGCCGTACTCGTGTCGGACCATGCCGCGTCGGCGTAGCAGTGGCATCACCTGGTCGACGAAGATCTCCAATCCGTCGGGGAACACATCCGGCATCAAATTGACACCGTCGGCCGCACCGGCCAGATGCCAGTGCTCGAGTGTGTCCGCCACGTCCTCCGGTGTGCCGACGACGACGCGATGGCCGGCTCCACTGAACTCGCGAATGGCTCCTCGGACGGTGAGATCCCTCGTGGAGATCAGACGCGCGATGGATTCACGGAAGCCCAGGGAACCACCGAAGCGAGACGGATCCGCGACGGGTGCCAGCAGGTGCGCCGGAAACGGACTGTCCGGATCGAGGGCGCCGAGGTCCTCCCCGAACAGTTGCGACAGTCGTTCGGCTGCAAACCCTTTGGGTAGCAGCTCATCTTGTTCCCGCTCGCGTCGCAGCGCCTCCTCGTGCGTACTCCCGATCGTGGTGATCAGGCCGGGCAGGATCTTGACCGCGCCTGCCGACCGTCCGTACCGAATGGCCGCATTCTTGACATAGCGGTAGTGCTCGATGCCGGCCCCCAGCTCCAACTCGGCAGAGAACACGGCGTCGGCGATCGCTCCGGCCAGGTCGCGTCCCTGCGGTGATCCGCCCGCCTGTACCAGTAGTGGATGACCCTGACGTGAGCTCTCCTGGTCCAATCTGCCGTGCACAGTGAAGAACTCGCCGTCGTGATGTAGTGCGGGTCCGGGCAGGCCGTCGGTGAAGGCACTGCTCCAGAGCCCCCGCACCACCTCGACGAACTCCGCGGCTCGCCGGTAGCGGGCATCTCGGTCCGGCAGATCATCGAGTCCGAAGTTGGCGCCGGCAGACGGCGAGTATGTGGTCACCACATTCCAGGCGAATCGGCCCCCCGACAGTCGGTCGAGACTCAACAGCCGATGCGCGAGCTCGACCGGGTCGTTGAAGGTACTCGACAGCGTGCCGATGATGCCCAGGTGGTCGGTTTCGGCGGCCACCGATGCCAAGATCACACTGGGTTCCAACGACTGTGACGGTTTGACCGAGGGATTCTCACGCAATGCCGGGCCGTCGGCCAGGAACAACGCGTCGAGTTTTCCGCGTTCGGCGATTCGTGCCTGCCGGACGTAATAGTCAGGGTCTACGAAGGCGGTCGGTTCCTCGGAGGTCCGCTGCCAGGCTGCGGCGTGAATGCCGACATTGAGCACGTTGACGTTGACGACGAACGATCGAGGGTGGGGCGATGACATCGGTGTCCTCCTAGACTCTGCCGGCGACCGGTACGGCGGTGGGAAAGATCCGACGCCGTGCGTCCAGATCGAGTGCAGGGGGTGTGGGCAAGCCCAGTCGTGCACGCAGCGTGGGCGCGAGCGGTGGATCCCCCTGCTGCTTGCGGTGGTGACGCACCGCCGCCACCGCGTCATCGAGGGCACCCAGCGACACGGTCAGGAGTTGTCCGTCGGCGGCGTCGGGGAGGGTCAAGTCGTCCAGCGCGTTGACGTGCACCACCGGGTGGTCTCGCAACTCGACGAAGATCTCCGACAACACCACGTCCGGGTTGCCGTCACTCGTGGGCCCGATACCGCGGCCGAATACCGGTATCGCGCTCTGCCTCGGGCCCGGGAGCGGCAACGGTCCGGCGATCCGGTAGCGATCATCCACGTCGGCGGCGGTCACTCGCTCGGTGTCGACGAAGATCCCTCGCTTGCGATCCGCCACCACAGAATCCAACGGCCAAGACCGCCACAGCGCACGGACCGCACCAATCGCTGCTGAGGTGTGGTCAGGCCCGAGGCGATGATCGGTCCAGGAGTCGCCGGTGGTACCGAAGCCGATCGCGGGATCGGAGTCTGTGGCCAGCCATCCCAGCTGACCGCGAGTCGCATGGTCGAGCGATAGCAATCTCCGGGCCAGGTTGTAGGGATGATCGCGGTGCACCGACGCCGCCACCACATAGCCGAGTCGGGCGGTGTACCGCGCGGCGATCGCCGTTACGACCGTCGGATCCACGGCGGGCGCGGACCGCTGGGAGCCGAGCACCCAATAGTCGACGACACCGTCGAGTCGGGACGCCACCGACGCGATACCCCGGGCGTCGAGAGCGGCCACCTCGCTGTCCCGGATGGCGACGCCGATGGAACCACGCCGGGCTGGGTCGGTGGGATGTGGACGAGGATGCCCGAGGTCACTCATGACGCCCAAGAATATTCGCGATCGGCGCTCTGACAAGACTTCAGATCATCGATACGCCAATGTTTCTCACACACGCGGGGAACCGACTGTTAAGCAGACTCGCCGGTGTTTCGGAATTATTCCTTCAGCATCGAATCCTGTGCGACAGGCAGATGACGCATTAGGTTTCCCCTGGTGTCCACCACCCAGTACAAACCGCCCGAACCGCACGCGATCGCCCCTGGGCGGCATCGGCATTCGGCACTCACATTCCTCACGGTCGCCGGCCAGAGCCGGTGGGTGAGACGGATCGGTCAGTCGTTGCTCGTCATCGTTCTCGCGTACTCGGCGGTGTTCTTCATCCTGAACATCTTGCCGGGTGACCCGATCGAGACCCAGATCTCGAACCCCGAGAACCCGCTCACAGACGATGAAGCCGATGCACTTCGACAGTACTATCGTCTCGACGAGCCGGGCTACGTGCAGTTCGCGATCTCCATCAGGAGATTGTTCTCAGGAGATCTCGGCTACTCGTTGAACACCGGGCAACCGGTGTCCGGCCTTCTCGGACATGCCATTCCGAGTACCCTCACTCTGGCGACGGTCGCCTTTGTGCTGGCTGCACTGATCGGACTGGTCGTCGCGCTCGCAGCCGTGTTCGCACCGTGGCCGTGGTTGCGGGGCTTTGCGCGCGGAATCCCGCCGATATTCCTGTCCGTTCCCGCATTCGTGACAGGTCTGGTCGCATTGCAGCTCATCGCATTCCGGCTCGGCTTGGTGTCCGCCGTCATCGACCAGGGATTCCGCTCTGCATTCGTCGCTGCGATCCCACTCGCGATTCCGGTGGCGGCACCGATCGCACAGGTCCTCATCCAGGGTTTGTCCAACGCCGCGGGCCAACCCTACGTCGAGGTGCTGCGCGCCAAGGGATTGTCGCAACGCCGGATCATCGGCGGTCACATCCTGCGCAACGGGTCGATTCCGACGGTCACGATCGTTGCGATCACCGTCGGTGAACTGCTCGCGGGCTCGGTGATCATCGAGACGGTGTTCAACCGCACGGGCATCGGGCACCTCACCGAAACCGCGGTCCGCAACCAGGACACGCCGATCATCCAGGCCGTGGTGATCTCGGTGTCGGTGACCTTCGTGGTGGTCAACCTGATCGTGGACCTGCTGTATCCCGTCATCGACCCACGTATCCGCACACAGGCCCGGCGGGCACCCCTCGGCCGGCGCCCCCGACGGATACAGGAGGCCGGCGCATGACCACGATCACCGGGGCAGTGCCGCACATCCGTTCACGGACCAACCGGGTCACCGGTTCTCTCGGCCCCTGGGACTACCCGGCGTTGGTGATCCTCATACTCATCACCGCGGCCATCGTCGCACCCACGGTGATCGCCCCGTATGATCCGCTGCAGGAGAACGTCGGAGCGCCGCTGAGCAATCCGAGCCCGGCGCATCCGTTCGGCACCGACTACATCGGACGCGATCTCCTCAGCCGCGTCATCGCGGGTACGGCGGCAACCATCAGCGGCTCGTTCATCGCCGTCGCGATCGGCCTCGTCGTCGGAACCGCCCTGGGTCTGCTGGCGGCGTACTTCGGCCGTGCGGTCGACGGTGTGGTGGGACGTGTGGTGGACGTGCTGTTGTCGATCCCGACCCTGCTGCTGTCGATCACGATCATCGTCGCGCTGGGCTTCGGCACCGTGAATGCGGCGATCGCGGTGGGTGTGTCCTCGGTTGCGGTGTTCGCCCGACTCGCGCGATCGGAAGTTCTCGCCATCAGACACCTGCCCTTCGTGGAGGCCAGCGAGCATCTCGGCGCGGGACACGGCCGCCTGCTCCTGCGTCATGTACTGCCCAACGCGTATTCGTCGGTGCTGTCGCTCGCAGCTCTGCAGTTCGGCACCGCGATCCTGGCGATCGCATCGTTGAGCTTCCTCGGATACGGGGCACAGCCGCCGAACCCCGAGTGGGGGCTGTTGATCTCGGAGGGTCGCAACTACATCAACACGCAACCGTCGCTGATCATCTTCCCCTCCATTGCGATCGTGCTGGCCGTGCTGAGCCTCAGCCGCGTCGCACACATCATCCGAAAGAAAGTGGGCTGACATGTCCGAAAACGTTCTGTCGGTGTCGAACCTGAGCGTCGACTACCGGACCGCGACCAGTGCGCTGGGCGGCCGGCCCATCGTCGACGACATTTCGTTCGACGTCCGCCGCGGGCAGGTGGTGGCCGTGGTCGGCCAGTCCGGCTCCGGTAAGTCCACGATCGCCCGCGCCATACTCGGTCTGTTGCCGCACAACGGTCGGATCGTTGACGGTTCGGTGGCCCTCGACGACCGCGACATCACCCATCTGACGGAACGGGAGTGGCGTGGATTGCGTGGCCGCACCATCGGTTTCGTCCCACAGGATCCGCTCGGATCGCTGGACCCGCTCAAACGGATCGGCGATCAGGTCGCCGAGGTACTCATCACCCACGGGTTGGCCAGCCGGCGCGACGCCACCTCCCGTGCGGTGGATCTGCTGGACCGCGTGGGCATCGTGAATCCCGAGGCCAAGGCGCGCCACTATCCTCACGAACTGTCCGGCGGACAGTTGCAGCGCGCTCTGATCGCCCAAGCGATTGCCGGTGATCCCGAGCTCCTCATCGCCGATGAACCCACGTCGGCGCTCGACGTCACGGTGCAGCGTCGCATTCTCGACCTGCTGGACGACCTGCGCGCCGAGCGGGGGCTGGGCATCATCTTCATCACCCACGATCTGGCGTTGGCGGAGAACCACAGTGACCGCGTCGTGGTGCTGCGCAACGGCATCGTCCGCGAACAGGGGAACACCGTGTCGGTACTCCGCGATCCCACCGACGATTACACCCGGCAGCTGATCGCTGATGCGCCTGCGCTGTCACCGGACAAGTTCGTGCGCGACCGCCCCGACGGTCGCTCGGTCCTGGACCTCCATGGAGTCTCGAAGGCATACGGGCACAACCTGGTTCTCGACGATGTGACGTTCTCGGTGACCTCGGGCAGCGTGCACGCCCTGGTCGGCGAATCCGGTTCGGGTAAGAGCACTCTCGCACGTATCCTCGCCGGCCTCACACCCTATGATGCCGGTCGGATCCTCGTCGAGGACGACGAACTACGGGCGCACGCCGTCGCGACCCCACGCGCGCGACGGGCACGGGCACATGTCCTGCAGCTGGTCCAGCAGAATCCGTTGGCATCGCTCGATCCGAGACTGTCCATCGCCGACGCGGTCGCCGAACCACTGGTGATCAATCGGATCGGATCCCGACGGGAGCGACGGGAACGTGCGGTCGAAGAGCTGACACGTGTGGGACTGCCTGCAGACATCGCCGGCAGGCGGCCATTGGAGATCTCCGGCGGCCAACGTCAACGTGTCGCGCTGGCGCGGGCCTTGATTCTCGGCCCCCGAATCCTGGTGCTCGACGAACCGACTTCCGCCTTGGACGTGACCGTTCAGGCTCAGACCGTGGATCTGCTTCTCGGCCTGCAGGGCGAACTCGACCTGACGTTGTTGTTCATTTCGCACGACCTCAACCTGGTTCGGCAGATCTCCGACGACGTCAGCGTCCTGCAGCAGGGGCGACTCGTCGAGACGGGGCCCACCAGGGAGGTGTTCGACGCTCCTGAAGCCGCGTATACGCAACGTCTGCTCGCGGCCGTGCCGCGATCGATACAGGAGCGTGCCGCGTGATCGCCTATCGATTCGCGCGCCTGTCGGTCGCCGCCGCACTCGCCGTGACGCTCCTCGGTTCTTGTGCTGCGCAGACCGATCGGACCCGGCCGGAGTCGGTATCCCGCGGTGGGGACCTCGTCTATCTGGATGCCGAGGCATTGGCGTCGATGCAGATGCAGGTCGGATACTGGCAGAACAGCCTCGTCCGGGACCAGGTCGTCGATCGGCTCGTTTACCAGGACCCGAAGACGTATCGGTTCGTCCCATGGCTTGCGGAGAAATGGACGACGTCGCCCGACGGCCGCGAGTACGTCTTCACCATCCGTCCCGGCGTGACCTTCAGCAATGGCCAGCCGCTCGACGCGCAGAGCGTCAAGCGCAACCTCGAATGGCAGGCGAACGGCGACAAGGCCAACGGGATCATCGCCAACCCGATCTTCCCGAAGGTGACATCGATCGTCGCCGACAACGCCACCCGAACAGTCCGGGTGTCGCTCCCCGAGCCTTACGCGCCATTCATCCCGCTGCTCTCGGTGAACACCACCGGCCTCGTCGCCGATGCCACCATCGCGGCGAGCAAGGAGGAACAGTCGGTGCCGACCAACATGATCGGGACCGGCCCCTTCTACGTCGAATCGGAAGTGCCGGACAAGAAGGTGGTGTTGCGCAAGCGACGCGGATACGACTGGGCGCCTGCGACATCTCCGCACCGCGGGGAGGCATATCTGAATACGGTGACCGTCATTCCGGTCACCGAGGACAGTGTGCGCGTAGGTGCGCTGCGTGCCCACCAGGCCGACGTGATCCGATACACCCAGCCACCAGACGAAAAGCTGCTCTCCCAAGAGGGTTTCGACGTCAGAGGTCTCCGCAAGGCAGGACTCACGAACACCCTCGACATCCGGCAGACGGCGCCGTTCGTGCAGGACATCAACGTCCGCCGGGCCATCGGTTTCGGCATCGACCGTGACGAACTCATCTCCACCCTCTACACCGACAACTGGAAACCCGCCACCAGCATTCTCACGCCGCAGTTCCCGGGCTTCAAGGACAGGTCGGACGCGGTCCGCTTCGATCCGCGGGAGTCGGCGCGACTCCTCGACGCATCCGGGTGGACACGCCGTGACGGCGCCGGGTATCGAGTGAAGGATGGCAAGCGCCTGTCGCTGCTGATCTACGTGGATGTGTACGACCACACCGCACGCCCTCTGTACGAGTTGATCCAGCGGCAGCTACGGCGGGTGGGGATCGACCTCGTGGTTCGACAGACCGACTTCGCCAATTACCCGACGGCGAGCATTGCCGACGACGTCGCGTTGCGGCGCAACGGCTGGCCCACCCCGGACGCCGTCCGACTGTGGCAGAACTATGGCAGTTCCAAGGGCGACCTGTACGCGCTGTCTGGTGCCGATCCCGAGATCGACAGACTGCTGAGGGCCCAGCTTGTGGAAGTCGATCCGGTGAAGCGCAACGATCTCGTCGAGCAGTATGCCGACTACGTCATCGACAATGCGTATACGGTCCCATTGCTGCAGGACACCCAGATCTTCGGGGTGGCTCCGGCGGTGCGAGGACTCGACAACGCGGTCAACGGGGTCCCGTGGTTCTACGGTGCCTGGATGGGGAGTGCCCAACCGGTCGACTAGCTATTCGACCACGCCACGCAGGCCATCGCTGCCGAACACAGGCTCGAGCATCGAGGTGAAATCCGGTCCACGCCGCAGCATCTGGCCGCCGTCGACGTTGATGACCTGACCGGTGATCCAGGTGGAACGGTCGCCGAGCAGGAATGAGGCGAGGTCGGCGATGTCCTCGACCTCACCGACGCGGGGGAGCGGCGTGCTATCGCGGTAGTCCCCGCTCAGCGCTGGGTCGTCCAGGATCATGGTCACGAGGTCGGTGCGGATCAGGCCGGGCCGAATCCCGTTGACCCGCACCCGGCTGGCACCGAGTTCGTCGGCCGCGAGCGCGACGAGATGATCGACCGCCGACTTGGTGACGCCGTATGCGCCGAACCACCGATGTGTGTTGCTGGCCGCGATCGACGAGATCGCGACAAACGATCCGCCGCCGCCGCGAACCAGTTCCCGTGCAGCATGTTTCAGGGTGTACATGGTGCCGTTGACGTTGAGTTCCACAGTCCGTTGCCACGCCGCGGAATCTATCTGGGTGACGGGCCCGATGGTCTCGCTACCGCCCGCGCAAGCGACCACACCATGAAGCCCGCCACCGTGTTCGGTGGCGGCGGCAACCGCGGCAGCGATCTGCTCTTCGTCGGTCACGTCCGCCGGATGGGAATGCACGGCCGGTGCGTCCGGATGGGCGGTCGCTATCTGTTGAGCGGTGCCCTCGAGGCGGTCGGCCGTCCGTCCGACGATCGTCACCGTGGCGCCTTGTGCGGCGAGCGCTGTCGCGACCCCCGCTCCGATACCACTGCCACCGCCGGTCACGAGTATCGACTTTCCAGTCATCTCCATGACGACAGACTAGAACGTGTTTCAGTTTTCGTCGACGACGGGTCCGCAACCGGCGGGATCGTCGACGGTCCCGATGTCAGCGACAAGAGGTTCCCGGCAAAGCCGCCATCGCCGACTAACGCATGGTCACAGCGACCGCGGCCGCGCGGGCCGATCAGATCGACGCGTGCGATGGGCGCGATGGGTGCGCGGCGATGATCACTGGAACCTGTTGTCGTGACCGATGATTCGCTTGTCTCGTCGCTCCTCTCGAACGTCGTCCATCTACGTTCGCCGAAGCGGTGAGCATCGGAGCGACCGTCGTCCTCGTACAGTCGTGACGTGCCATCGGCACCCGTCGCGGAGGGGGTCCCGTCTGTATCCGACCACCGAGCCCGCGGGAAACCCCACGGCCGGACAGCGTCGCGACGGTCTACTCTCGCCGAGCTTTCTGTCGGTACCGCGCGCTATGGTCGAATCAGTTCATTTGATGCAGGTCAGCCACTTGATGCGGGTTCACGTTGACGCGGGTTTGTTCGTGTTCGTCTACCAAGGATGCCTGTCATGCTGTGCTATTCCGATTCCGTCGCCGACGACGCCGTGTTGGCGTCGTCGGCGATGACCGAATCGGACCTGGGTGATGCCGGACTCCAAGCGCAGCGACTGGAACGACAAGCCGCTGCCCGCAAGATCCTTGCCGCCTACCGGGTCGGCCGCGCATCCTTCGAGCGGATCATCGCGCAAGAATCCGCCATCAACCCGCGGATCGGCAATGCCGCCGACAAGGCTGCGGTCGGCGAAGTGTCACTCCGCTTCGGGGTGTCGAAGTCGATGGCCGGCCGGTGGATTGAACTGGCGACGTTGCTCCAAGACCTTCCGCGGCTGCGCCTGCGCTTCCTGGCCGGCGAGTACAGCGTCAACCGGGTCACGTTGATGGCTCGCGCTGTCTTGCGGTTCGACGAGCGGCAACGCGACGATGCGCTCGATCAGGTCGTCGAGCTGGCCGATCAAGCCGTGAACGACAACGTGTTGCGCGAGAACCTCGACGAGATGGTGATCGAGGCCCAGCCCGACGTCGCGGTCGACGAGCGAGCCGAGTTCACCGACCTCCACCAGAACGTCACGATCACGGCTGAGGCGCATGGTCATTCGACGATCGACGCGTGTGTGCCCGCCGAGTACGGGGTGCATCTGGCCAAGCGGATCATCGCGTTGATCGAGGCACGGCTGTGCAGTCGTGACCCGCGGACGGTCGGACAGCAGCGGGTGGTCGCGTTCGGTGAACTGACCGAGACGCCCGGCGTCCGCTTGCGGTGTGAATGCGGCGACCACGATTGTCCTCGCCATACTCCGCGCCCGGATCCGTCCGGTGCGGTGACCCCGCCGCCATCGGAGATCATCGTGGTCGTCGATCCGCAGGTGCGGGTGCCGTACCTGTCGGGGTACGGACCAATCGATCGTGTGCACGCCGAGACGATTGCGGGTGTGGCCACACGTATCCGACGCGTCGATGACGGAATGAGCGCTGATCCGATCGTCACCGACGCACCTGGTGGGTCGTCAGGCCCTGCGCCGCCGCTGGACCGGAGCGGGCACGGTGGCCTTCAACGACCGCCACCAGGCGCCCTCACCTATGCGCCGTCGGCGGCGTTGCGACGCCACCTCGAGCGCACGTACCGCCATTGCGTCTATCCGTACTGCAACCGGCCGTTTCACGAGTGCGAGATCGATCATCTGGTCCCGTTCGACCATGCAGACCCACTCGGTGGCGGCTGGACGGTCCGGGGTAACGCCGCACCCATGTGTCGTCCCGATCACCAGCGCAAACATCTGGGGACGTGGGTTCCCACGATGAATACGGACCGTTCGATCACCTGGCGCGATTCCCGGTCGGGTCGAGTGATCGTTGTGCGTCCTGCGCGGTGACCCGACGCGGACAGCCGTGTCCGTTCGACCACGATGAGTTCCGGCCGGTTGCCGCGTCTACCTCTACATGACACGCATCGTCGCCGACATCTCGGTTTCCCTGGACGGGTATGTCACCGGGCCAGATCCCGGCCCCGACAATGGGCTGGGCACCGGCGGCGAACCCTTGCACCATTGGGCGTTCTCGGACGACCCCGACGACCGTCGTCTGCTGCAGTCTTCGACGACCCGGTCGGGCGCGGTTGTCATGGGTCGCCGGCTCTTCGACCTCGTCGACGGTCCAAATGGCTGGAACGACGACGTCGGTTATGGCGCCGAAGAGGTCGGCAGACCTGCGTTCGTGGTGGTGACCGGCTCGCCACCGACAACGATGCGTCTCACCGGCCTCGACTGGACGTTCGTCACCACGATGACCGAAGCCGTCGGTGTGGCACGTCAACGCGCTCAGGACGCGAGCACCGAGCAGGGGACCGATCTCGATGTCGTGGTCATGGGAGGTGGCGCGACCATCCGCTCGGCCTTCGACGATGACCTCGTCGATGTTCTCTCACTTCATCTCGCGCCCGTCGTACTCGGCGGTGGCACACCGCTGTTCACCGGTCCACGGTCTGCGCGCACCCTGATCCAGCGAGATGTGGTGGTGACGTCCACCGCCACCCACCTGACCTACGACGTCCACCCCTGACGGGCACCCGCACGCCCCGCCACCGCCTATCCGCGGACCTTCCACGCAAACCTGGACGCTGCTACGTCCGCGTCTGATTGAAGCCTCCGCGGTCGGTCGATCACACCTGCGCCGCGTCGTACAGCGCGACGATCTCGCCCGGTATCGGTCCGCGGTCCGCGACCCGATATCCGTGTTCCCAGGCCCAGGTTCGGATGGCCCAGTTCCGGGTTGCGGTGTGACCGTGTTCGACAGACGGGCGCTCTGTAGGCGCAGGCGCGACCTCGGCAGGCCTGGCTATGTCGATGAAACTCTCGAGGAGACGACGGAACTCGTCGGCCCGCTCGAGGCTGATGTCGAACTCGTTCGTCTCATCGTCGACCACGAATCGAACCGTTTCGTGGTCTCCGATTGGACCATCGATGTCGCCGGCGACCTGGAGGATGAAGTTCTCGGCCATTACATGGGCTTTCGTGGAAGGTGGAAGGTGGATGGGGCGCAAACGACGACGGTCATGGCGGACCCTCCGTTCGCGACGAATCCTCCTTGCCGGATGATTCGGCAGGCATCGTTGCGGCAGGCATGTCAGGTGTAGGGGGCGCAGACGGTTGCGGAGTCACTGGGTCAGTCGGCGGCGATGTCACCGCTGGAGGCGCCGCGACCGCCGCGCTCGGGAGGTTCAACCGCCAACCCGCGGTCCCGTTCGGCAGCCACATCACAATCTGACGCCCATGGTCGACGGCGAATGTCACCCATCCCTCGTAGGTCTGGTTGGGCTGCAACGACTCCGGCATCGCCGGACCATGGGTGCCGTCTGCTGCGTCGACCGGTGCGGTGTCGTCGCCGGGCAGCACCTGGCGGAAACTGTCCGACGCCAGCGCCGACAGCCGCTGGTCGTCGGAGACGTCAGAGGTGCTGATCGACATCCTCACCGCGACAGTGGCAGGGTCACCGACCTCGGCCGCACGAGACCGCACGTCGGTGATCGTGGCGCGGCCCAGCAGGGTCCCCTTGCGGTCGATCACGGCGAACTCCTCATGGGGACGGATGTCGCTGGGTGTCGTCGGCCCCGGAATAGGTAGTGGCGCACCGACTTTGTCCGGGGGAGCGGAGTGGTCGCCGTCCTCGCTCTCGTCGGCGATGGCATGGCCGCCATTGCTGCTGTCTGCGATCTCCGGTCCGTCAGCATCCGGTTCGGATGGAACGACGGTGTCGGGATCCGATTCCGCGTCGTCGACGATCGGCGGTTGGCTGTCCGACGCGGATCCATCGGGTCCACCAGATGTCAGTGCGGCCGGGGGAGCACCGCCGGTCGTGCTGCAGGAGACCTGAGTCAGGACGTGGTCACTCCACCAGTACCGTGGTCCAGCTACCCAACCACTGGCGTGCATGATCAGCGTCGAACTTGCGGTGGTTTCGGTCACCACCTGGATGTGCTCGAGCTCGCCGAGAGTCTCATGGAACCACCAGTTCCCACCTTTCGCACTGGCCTTCGCGTTCGGGGCCGGAATGGTCAACGGGGTTCCCTGGATATCGAAAGTTCCTGTCGGCGGAGTGACCGACGGTGCAGTACCATCGGTCGGGCAGTTCACCGACGCCCGGATAGGCGCATTGAGATGCATCCCATTCGCCGGGTCGTTGTAGATGATCCTGAACTCGTCGAGTTCGGCTGTTGCTGAGCCACCCTCGTAGGGATCGAATTTCGCTTGGACGCTTGCCGCTGCGTACCCGTGGTAGCCGCCACCTTCTCGCAAGATCTCACCTGGGATGACGCCGGAGTCACCGGGGTTGAGGTGCGTCCGCTCGGCGAATGCCGGGAAGTACGTGCCGTCGTCGCCGGTGTGCTGCCCACCGAGCGCACGAGCGTAGCCTTCGTGCGCGACTTGTGCGCGCCCGAACGGCGCGTTGGCCCATACCGACGTCTGCCAGGAGGCCAGCACCCCGGTTGTCTGCGCTGCGAGCAACGCTGCCAGCAGCACGCCTGTCGAGGCAATGATCGTTGTGGTCTTCTTGCGGTTCATGCGAGTTGGCCTTCGGTTGTGGTGTCAGCTCGTGGTACCGACTCGTGTGCGCGCCCCCGAGCGCAGCGCACACGAGCCGGAGTCTGTTACTCGCGCGTCTTGGCCTGGCGCGGCCAGAAGGCCCAGAGCACCAGCAGCGACATCGCGACGGCGATGCCACCGAGGACGTACGGATCAGTCAGGTAGACAACCTTTTTGGCGAGGCCCGGTGCACTCCAGATCACCTTGCGGACCTCGGTGACGCGGTACATGCCAGGGTCTGGGTTGGGGTTGGCGTCGCCCTGCATGGCGATCAACACCTCACGCCCGGTTTGCGGATGCACCTCGATGACACGGTGGGTCACGGGCCGCTCGCCGGGACGGTCGACGGTGATCACGTCGCCGACCTTGACTTCGGTGGCAGGAATCTTGTGCACCAGCGACAGCGATCCTTGCGGAATGGTCGGGGACATCGAACCGGTCTTGAACATGATCAGCGAGTAGCCGCCGGCGAATGCCCAGATGGTCAGTCCGATGCAGATGACGCCGAACACCGCGAGAATGTTGAGCAGGGTGTTCTCGATGAATTGGCGTGCCGAACGGCGGGGGACCGGTGGAATCTGTTCGACCGGTTCGGCCGCGGATCGTGTTGTGGTGTCGGTGGGCACCCAGTACATCGCCCAGCGGTCGGCGGCGGTCTCGGCGGTGCGGTGAGACCGGGGGGGTTCATCGGTGCCCGGCGACGGGTCGGGCATCACGGAGGTCATCGATATCTCTTTTCTGAGAAGGTAATTGGCTGGATCAGGCGTTGGAGATCGAGGTCGACAGCCAGCGTCCGAGCCAATCGGTCGCGGTAGTGCCCTGGTTGTCGACGATCATCGACGCGTAGTTGACGTGCGATCCCGACCGAAGTGAGGACGCCGCGGTGATGGCGTCGTTGATCACGGCGGCGGGATCGTTGATCGCATTGGTGTGCAGGATGTTGACCAGTTGGGTGATCAGCCCCAAGAAGTCCGACGACACCACACCGGCCCCGCTGGACCCCGTCGTCGTGCCGGCGGCGAAGTTGACCGACAACCTCGCGAATTGTTGTCCGATGGTCAACATCTGAGTCGCGGCGGACGCCGCGTCGGCCGGCGAGCCACCCGCCAACGTCCACGCCAGTTCTTGGATCTTGCCGACCAGGTCGGCGGTCTGGGTGATGTCGACCCGGTCGAGGACCTCGCAGAGGGCGGCAGCGATCTTGGTGAGGCCGGTCTCGTCGGGCAGCACTGACAGGACCTTGCCGACCGTGCCGTAATCGATGGCATCGGCCAGCGAGACCAACGGTCGCAGGTCGTTGTTGAGCGACCCCGCGATCTGGTGGGCGGCCACCATGTCTCCGGCAGCCAGTGTGGCGGGGAGCTTGTTCATCCGGTCGAGCACACGCCTCCAGTCCGTCTGAGCAACGGCATCGACCGCGGTGGCGGTCTGCTTGACCGCATTGATCGCACCGGTGTAGTCGGAGCCCAACAGTTCGCCGATCTTGGCCAGCACCGGATTCGACGATGCGTCCGTGGATGCGTACTTGTCCTCGGGGCTGCTGATCGTGGACACACGACCGGTCAGCGCGCCCATACTCTCGGCGCGAGCGCCCGTGATCCCGCTACCCGCCGACGGGCCGACGACGGTTTCACCCGCGCCGCCGTTGCTCGGGTCGGCGAGCAGGCCCACGGCCAGGACCTTCTCCGCAGGGATGGGACCTTCACCATTGCCGATCTTGGCTGCGAGGTCGCCGGCCGCGTCGGCACCCTGGCTGTATCCGGTAATGGTGAACTTCGCTTTGGGGTGTGCAGTTGCATAGTCGCGCAATACTTTCGACGCGTTGTCGATCGCCGTGGCCTTGCTGGCCCCATAGGTCTGTCCGTTGTCGAAGGCGCGGGCCATGTAGGGGAGGAAGTAGATGCTCGAGGTGGGGCCGTGATCGCGGGCGACGGTATCGGCGACCGGCTTGAGCATTCCGACGGCAACCGACGGATCCGCCGTCTCGGACGTCTCCCAGGTGCCCGGGATGAACAGGTCCAGCGTCTCGGTGACCGGCGAAGCCTGCGCGACAGCCGGGAAGCCTAGGGCAGCGGCGCCGACTGCTGTCGACAGTGTCACGGCCGCAACGCCGATCTGACGCTTCAGGTCAGATGACCGCTCAGGAGGGCAATAAGATGTGAAAAGGGTGGAGGCAAAAGACATTTCGGGGCATCCCAGATGGTCGGGAGGCGGATGCTCTCCGCATGGCTGGATCGGCCCTCGACGGGCACGCGAAAATGACGATTCGATCCAGGAAGGCCGAACGACGGTGAGAGCTGGGCGTCGTGGCTGAGACTCGTGATGACAGAAGTGGTGGAGGAGTCCACCAGTGCAGGCTGGCCGGCACCCCACGGCCGGCCAGCCTGGGGAGGCGTTAGGTGTTGTCGACGCTCTGTGCCTTCATCTGCCAGTTGGCGGTGACGGTGCTGGCAAGACCGTTCGGGCTATCGGTGTTGAGCGAGACCTCGAACCGCAACACGCGAACTTCGCCCGCCTTAATTGTGAAGGCCTTGCCCCCACTTCCAGCGGCAGCGAGGGTCGTGCTGTTGACGACGGTCTCATCGTCATCGCCACCGAACATGCCGTCTGGACCAAGGGCGAAAACCTTGACATTCAAGGCATTACCCAGGCTGTTCCCTGCATCCGTCTGAGGAGGTTCGATGGTGACGTTCGCGTCCATCTTTTGACCGCCCTCCCTCAACCAGAACTGACCGATCGCCGTCTTGCCAGGCATCAGATTCGACGGATCGACGCCCTGCAATTCCGCGATGCTGAAGTTGATCGCCCCCGGAGACCCCGGTTCGCTGTACTCGGCGAAGTGGACACCGTCGGTACTGCCTTCTACGTTCCATGCGTTGTCACCGGTGCCGAAGGCGCCATTGCCCCACACCGAGTCATTCCATGCAGCAAGCGTGATGATCGCGCCAATGCCGAGCACCGCTCCCGAAGCCAGGATTGCCTTGCGCTTGCGATTCCTGGTGGTTCGGTCGACGGGCTGGCTGTTGTTCGTTGTCATTCTTTCTGTCCGTTTGTTGTAGGAAATTGTGGCTTCATTGCCACGAATCCATAAGCTACTCTCATACGCCTCTCAGGTTCTGTGACCTGGATTAAGTTCATTGATTGCAATCTCGTGCACGGGATCACACTCGGTGCTACGTGGTCGAAAATGTCTGTGCTGCAAGGGTTTTACTATCTCTTTAAAGGCCTCCGGACTGCTCAAATGTCGTGCAGTAGATAAAAATCAATATCTGTGCCGTAGCTCACAGGTCCCGATTTCTGTGATGCAGCAGCGAAATCCGGAAACCGTAACTCGGGTCATCCCTCGTACTGGAACCAGTCAAGAAAGTGACCCAGTGTGCGCATATTCATGCTCTCTCAGCTATTTCTTGCCCATTACCGTCACGAATTGTTCGGGCACCCGAAAATAGGACGAAGATGAATGGCCCCAGCCACTTTCGTAGTCTCGGTGATCCGTCAGCCGACTCCGGCGCACGCTCACCGGCTCTGACCGAGACCATTGACCAGATCAACCATTGCTATCTAGGGTGATCTACATCATGTGCCTGTGACACGAGAGTTCGGGGGTTGGTTACCGATGCTGTTCTGCAGCAAACAGATACGCAAGGTGGGCAGATCGCGTCGAGATCGGTCGGTCCACGCGATCGTCGTGGTGACGGTCGTCGGGTCCGTCATCATCGGCTTGTTGGGGGCGGCACCCGTGCACGCGGACACACCGTTACGTCCGCCGCCGGCCCCGACTCGAGGTCTCGGAGCACCAGGACCGTGCCAGGTGACCACGAGCAGCCACGTCAATCCGCTCGACGCCACCCAGAAGATCGCCGTGTACAACCCCGGTGGTCACGCGCGAACGCCGGTGACAGGCGGCCGATGTGACGACCCGAAGCGCCCGGTCGTCGTGGTGGTGCACGGTCTGCTCGCAGGCATCGACTCGCAGATGTTGGGAAGCAGCCTGCTCTACGCGGACATCATCAGGCACTTCGCCAGCACCGGCAATGTCGTGGTCTTCGCGAGCTGGCCGACGAATCCCTATGACTTCCAGTCATCTTTCGCCCGTGAGGATCAATCACTGGCGGTCGCCAAACGCTACGCCCCTCGCGGAGATTTCACCCGACTGGGAATCGTCGGGCATTCGATGGGCGGTGGCGCCACACCGTACCTCGCGCAGCAGGCCGTCAAACGCGGCTGGGGTTCCAGGGCGCTGTGGCTTTTCCAGCTCGCACCCGCACCTGCGAGCGGGGTGGGAACCGGTCCGATCTCGGTGCCGCCCCACACGCGGATCGTCGTCGAGAATTACGACGGCGACAACATTCTCGACGCACGGATCGGTATCGAGCAGTACAGGGCGTACGACGTGCCGCGCTCGCAGAAGCAACATGTCTTCGTGCGCAGCGATACGCGCGGCGGTCCGCTCGCGAGCCTTCGCGCCACACATCTGTCACCCAACAGTCTTCTCGCGCCCGACGATGCGATCCGCACCTACGGTATCTACCGCGTCGGGGATGCGCTGCAGGGTTGTTCACTCACGGGCCAGTACTGCTCCACGGATCTGGGCTACATGGGGCGATGGAGCGATGGTGTTCCGGTGCGGCGATCGGTGTCATCCGACGACCCGGTCGACGCCGGTCCTCCCGCCACCGCTTTCGCCCCATTCGGACTCCGGGGCGAATGCGAGTCACCGCACAATCCTCGCAGGGCGCGCTGCTGAAAACCCGAGCTGCCCTCGAGGCGTGCCTCGAGGGCACGGATCAAGCAGGGCAGGTGCTCGGTGCGGGCTCACCCTCGAGTCGATCCCGCGTCCAAGCGATGACGTCAGCATTGGTCCGAGAGTCCCTCTTCAGGATGCTCATGTGATCGCCGCCCGGGTACCCGACGAAATCGACGGTGGTACCGCTTGCGCACAACCTGTCGACATAGGCCACGTTGATGCGGTACGGGATCACTTCGTCGGCCTCACCCTGACCGATGAACAGCGGTGCGTTCCACGGACCGGTCGGCATGTTCTGATCGAGGAGTTCACCGAAGCGACCGGTGAGTGCTTGTCGATCGACGAGGGGAGTGTCCTTCGCGATCGACAATCCCGTCAGGATGGTGGCGAGGGTGCCGCCGTCGCCTGTGCAGCGTGATGCGGCCTCGCGGATCAGAGTTCGTCCGCCGGGCGCGGTGAGCGAGTCCAGTGAGAGGTCGGGATACGACTCGATGTAGCCGGTCGCGACATAGCTGACCGCGAGACTCACACCCAGGTGACCGGGATTGGAGAGCACGGCGTCGGCCATCGCTCGGGGGTCGCTCGCCGGCGCCAGCGCCGCGGTGCCGACGACGTGCAGGTCAGGCGCATACGACGCGGTCAGTTGCCCCGCCCACAACGCGGCATGCCCGCCCTGGGAATGCCCCCAGATGACCGTGTCGTCGGTGAAGGACATGTCCCTGACCTGACGCGCTGCGCGTGCGGCATCGAGGACCGACCGACCTTCCGTCTGCCCGACCAAGTACGCGGCCGGGCCATCCGCGCCCATACCGGCATAGTCGGTTCCCACCACACCCCAACCCAATTGGGCGAGTTTGTCCGCAGCGGGCGTGAGATCGGGGTCGTACACCTTGGCGAAGGCCGATGGAGCACAACCGCGAGCGATCCCGACGGTGCCATGCGCCCAGGTGATCAACGGTACCGGTCGTGTGGCGTGCTCGGGCACGGCGACGAAACCTGAAGCAGGAACGACTTTTCCGGTCCGGTCGGTCGTCGTGTAGTAGATTCGCACGCCACGCATGCCGTCTGGAAACGCATGATCGTAAGGCGCGGTACGGATCAGCACACCCGGCTCGTCGGGCAGAGTCGCCGGGGTTGCATAGAACCCGTCGAGTTCCAGCGGACCGTTGCGCAGCGCGTGACCCACGAGCGCGGTTCCCGTAGCCACGACGAGCAGCAAAGCTGCCAACACAACATGTATGACGGCCCGCCCCTGACGTTGTTCGGGCGAGTGCTCACGTTGCCCATTGCCCGCCCTCGCCAGAAGGATCACGCCGAATGCGACGGTGCGCCCACCGAACAGCGCACCGATCACGATGAGCGACACATCCGGCCATGAGAAGGTCAAGACACCGAACAGGATCTCGGCGAGGCCGAACAGCGCGAGCGCCAGCGTCTCCCATGACCGGCGGATGACGAGCCGGAACACGTGGAGTGCACCGGACACCACCAGGATGATGGCGACTGCCGGGACGAAGTAGTCGATGAGCCGGCCCCACCACACCAGTCCGGTGATGCCGGCCAGGATCCAGAGCACTCCACCAACACGTTGAACGCGTCGTGGATCGGAATGCGCCGGGGTCAGCAGATCGGCGACGCCAGACACGATGCAGCTCACGGCAATGTAGACGCCGAGCCAGGTGACCGCACTCAACGGACGCAGGATGAGAAACAGACCGACGACGATCGCCACGATGCCGAGAACGAGCGACAGGCCACGCGGTGCCGAGTCGGTGAGCCAGGGGACCGCCCGAATTCTGTCCCGCAGCGCAAGGATTCGATCACTCATGGTCGGTGATGCTATCGCCCGCTCGCATGGCTACCGGGGTGCAGCACGGCCGCGCGGCGAAGTGTCTACTCCACAGACCATCACGAGATCCGTGCGCCGAAACAGGCCTCATCCGTACACATCAACGGCCAGTGTGGCCGTGAAAGGTGCTGGCAACATCGTGATCCGGATTCGCCGGTGCCTCACCTTCCGGTGGAGCTCGGCCGCTACGCGACTTCGGCGCGCACTGAATCTTGAGCACCCGCTGGTTCGACGTCACGAACCAGGCGCAGATGTCGGCGCCCAGAAGTGTCTGTGATCAGCGAGTCCGAGGGACGTTCGATAGGGGAGGATTCGGCGATTGCCTGAACCTTGTCGAGCATCAGCGGGATCATGAGTACGGCCGCAGGAACCGCCAGTATCGCGATCCAAAACAATCCAGTCACTGCATCTGACTCCTCGCCTCATGAGATGACCAGGTCGTCGAGCGTCTGTGGTTCCCCCCTCTGTAGCCGCGAATCCACCTGCACCAGGTGAGTCCGCACCAGAGGCGCGCAACACTCGTCCATCCTAACGCGGTCTGATGAATTGCGCTGGGGTTGCGCGGGATCCGCTGTCACATCGACGATCCCGTTCTCGCATGGCTGATCCATGGCTCACGACGGGCGTGGGCCGTCCGGAGAAAGCCAGAACCGGCGGGAATAAATACCCCCCTAGGGTATATTGACGCTGGTATGACGCCCTTGACGCGGCGTCGCGACCCGAGGAGGTTTGTGCAGATGCAGCAGGGTGATCACACGGCACACGGTGGTGACCATCACGGTCACGCCGACCATGCGCAGCAGTCGGTCCTGAAGCAAGATCCCCGTGCCGACCACGACATGGCACACGGCGATCATCACGACCACAACGGTCACGCCGGTCATGGTGGCCACGAGGGCCACGAGGGCCACGGTGGACATGCAGGACACGGCGATCATGTGGCACAGTTCCGGCAACTGTTCTGGATCATGCTGGCTCTCGCCGTACCCACGGTGATCTTCAGCGCGATGTTCGCCGATCTCCTCGGTTACGACCTCCCGGACGCCGAATGGGTGCGCTGGGTGTCTCCGATCATCGGCACCGTCATCTACGTGTGGGGTGGTCGCCCGTTCCTCAGTGGCGCCATCAGCGAAATCCGTTCACGCCAACCAGGAATGATGCTGCTGATCGCGTTGGCGATCACCGTCGCGTTCGTGTCGTCGTGGGGTTCGACACTGCACATCCTCGACCACAAACTCGACTTCTGGTGGGAACTGGCCCTGTTGGTGGTGATCATGCTGCTCGGCCACTGGATCGAGATGCGGTCACTCGCCCAGACGACGTCCGCGCTGGATTCGCTTGCGGCACTGATTCCCGACGAGGCCGAGAAGATCGTCGACGACACCATCATCGCGGTCAGCCCTGCCGAACTCGTCGTCGGGGACGTCGTGATGGTGCGTCCGGGCGCCTCGGTCCCCGCCGACGGCACCATCATCGACGGCTCGGCGAGCATGGACGAATCGATGGTCACCGGAGAATCTCGACCGGTTCGCCGCGCACAGGGTGACCCGGTCGTCGCGGGCACCGTGGCCACCGACTCGGGTCTTCGGGTCGAGGTGACCGCCACCGGCGACGACACCGCACTGGCAGGCATCCAACGACTGGTCGCCGACGCCCAGGCGTCCTCGTCGCGGGCCCAGCGGCTCGCCGACACCGCAGCAGGCTGGCTCTTCTGGTTTGCGCTCGGCGCAGCTGCGATCACCGCAGTCGTCTGGACCGCCATCGGGATGCCCGACGATGCAGTGGTCCGTGCGATCACCGTGCTGGTCATCGCCTGCCCGCACGCGCTCGGCCTGGCCATCCCGCTGGTGGTGTCCATCGCGACCGAACGTGCCGCTCGCGGCGGTGTCCTCATCAAGGATCGCCTTGCGCTCGAGTCGATGCGCAACGTCGACGCGGTACTCTTCGACAAGACCGGCACGCTCACCAAGGGCGAGCCGACCGTCACCGCCGTCGAGCCCGTCTCCGGCCACAGCCGTGACGACGTCCTCGCACTGGCCGCGGCAGCTGAGTCCGACAGTGAGCACCCCCTCGCCAAAGCCATTGTGCGCGCGGCCAACAGCGAGGGACTCTCGGTGCCCGCCTCCTCGGACTTCACCTCGTCGCCTGCGGTCGGCGTGACCGCGACGGTGAACGATAGTCGGATCCGTGTGGGCGGACCCCACCTCCTCGACGAGCACGGGTTGTCCGAACTCACCGTCGCCGAATCGTGGCGTGAGGAAGGCGCGATCATCCTGCACGTGCTCGCCGACGAAACGGTCATCGGCGCACTGCGCCTCGCCGACGAGATCCGACCCGAGTCCGAGCAGGCCGTCGATGCGCTGCATGCCCTCGGTGTCCAGGTCGTGATGATCACCGGTGATGCACAGGCAGTGGCCGAGAATGTGGGCGATCAACTCGGTATCGATCGGGTGTTCGCGGGTGTGCGACCGCACGACAAGGCGGCCAAGGTCGCCGAGTTGCAGGACGAAGGCCGCAGGGTCGCGATGGTCGGCGATGGTGTCAACGATGCACCTGCTCTCGCCCAGGCCGACGTCGGTATCGCCATCGGCGCAGGCACCGACGTCGCCATCGGCTCGGCCGGAGTGATCTTGGCCTCGTCGGATCCGCGCTCCGTGTTGTCGGTGATCGAACTCTCGCGTGCCGGATACCGCAAGATGAAGCAGAACCTGTGGTGGGCCGCGGGCTACAACCTCATCTCCGTGCCGCTCGCAGCCGGCATTCTCGCGCCGATCGGATTCGTCCTCCCGATGAGCGTCGGTGCGATCCTCATGTCGGCGTCGACGGTCGTCGTCGCGCTCAATGCCCAGCTGCTCCGCCGCCTCGATCTGACCCCGGAACACAGTGCAGCCCGAGTCCTCGGCAATCGCGAGTCGGCATCCTCACTCCCGCACGATTCGCATGGCTAACCATTTCGCGAATACCCTTGTCTCATGACATCAGTCGGGGGCCGCAACGATGAGAAGCGGCAGATTTGCGAAGTGCACGGTCGGCTGGCGGACGAGCACGCCGACAAAACGCCTGAGGACGTGGAGTCCGCAGTGGTCAACGCTTACCGCCATTTCGACGGTCTGCGGCTTCGCGATTTCGTGCCGCTCTTGGTCGAGCGCCGTGCCCGGCGTGCACTGGGCAACAGCTGACCTTCGACGAGATCGCCGGCCACGGCGGGCCGATCGTGGTGAATGCCACAGGTGACTGACGTGAAGAGTATTCGGAATCTATGTATGTCCGGTAAAGTTGACTGGCTTGCGTCGGTCAGGTGCCGAACGCCGAGAGTGCATCCGAGGAGAGATCATGTCGACACCAACATCAGGCCCGTCGGTCTCGTCACGGGTGCATGTCACCCTCGACGATGGGCAAACCGTCGACGGCGTCATCGTCGAGGACTTCAGTGACCTGGGCAACGCGGTGGAAGCACGCATCGACGAAGACAAGTCCGTTCGTCTGCGTCGCTACGCCATCAACACCGACGATGCCGGACTCGTCTTCGCAGACGATGACGCCATCGAAGCCGCCGACTGATCGTCCGCTGCTGAACCAAGCCTGAGGTGGCACTGCGCGCTGAACACGCAGTCCCACCACGACGATGGATTCAGGTCTGGCCGGCGGCGAGCGCGAGCGTCGCCACCGCGGCTGCAAGGAACAACCCGGGGAACGCAAGGTTGTAGAACACGCGGGCCCGCACGTGGAAGACGATCGCACCCACGAAGAACAGCGTCAAGCCTGCGGCTGCGACGGTGACGAGGGTCGGCCGATCCGCGACCAGACCGACCAGTACCCCCAGCGCTCCGGCCGCCTTGCTGGTGGCCAACCACGGCAGCCAGGCCGGTGGGACGTTCACTTCGGCGGAATTGGCGAGCACGAACGGGGCTCGCAGATAGTCTGCGCCCGCGATCACCGCATTGATGACGACGGTGATGATCGCGATGACAACGTATGCGACGTTCACGATTCCTCACCCGGTTCTCCTCGACCCCCGAGTTGTACGCTCAACACATCGGTCCTTTCTGCTCGATGGACGTCCCTGCTCACACATGGATGACGTCTCAGAGGGCAGAAAGGTGACGCGACATGGATGCGACTTTGCTGACAGAGGACTTCGAGGCCGAACGGTCGCGGCTGTGGGCGATCGCCTACCGGCTGACCGGCCACCCCGACGATGCAGATGACGTGCTGCAAGCCGCATGGATCAAGGCCGAGGCCACCGACAAGGCCGGAACCGAGATCGTGTCGCCGGCCGGTTGGTTGTCGGCTGTGGCGTCACGCGAGGCTCTCGACGTCCTGCGTCGACGGCGACGGCGCGCGGAGGTACCACTCGACGATGGCGTGACGCCTATCGCGATGGTCGACGGTCCGGAAGACGATGCCGTCCACGTCGAATCGGTCGGGCGTGCCCTACTCGTCGTGTTGAATCGGATGACCCCGGCACAACGAGTCGCCTACGTACTGCACGACATGTTCGACTTCCCGTTCGCTCTCGTCGCCGAGATTCTCGACACCAGCCCGGCCGCGGCGAAGAAACTGGCCTCCCGTGCACGCCGACAACTCGATCCGCCGCCGTCGGATGCCGGCGCCCAGGCCGATCACGAGATCGTCGACGCCTATCTGGAGGCGTCACGCAGCGGTGACATCGCCGGGCTGCTCGCCATCCTCGCGCCGGACGTGGTGCGCACCTGCGATCCCGGCCTGGTTCCACCGAAACACGAAGTCGTGCAGGGCGCCTCCGCAGTTGCCGAGCAGACGAGAAGGTTCGGGACCCGTGCCGCGGTGTCGACCATCGGTAGTGTCGACGGTGCGCCCGCACTGTTGGTCGCACCGCACGGTGACTTGCGCATCGTCATGCTGTTCACCATCACCGAGGGCGTGATCGTTCGAATCCACGTCAGCGATGCCACACATGTGGCACACCGAAGGATCACACCCGTCTAAACGTGCACCGACAGGAGCACGATCGCCGCGTGACGCCTGACGAACCGAGACGGGGACGACAGAGCCGCAGTCGCCGTCGAGACATCCGCAGATCGGATGCGATGGATGCGTGTCGCGCTGAGTCGCAGGAACAGCTGCTCGTCGAATCGCGGAGTCGCGACGATGGCTTGCTCGAGTGGGCGATAATTCAACGGACCATTGGTCGTCTCTCGTAGATATGGGGCGCCGAGTACGTCGCACACCAGATCATCGGGTAGCAGATCGAGCAGGGGAGCGGTGCGCCCCAACTGATTCAGCCAGCTCAGACACGCACCGACATCGGCTCGCAAGCGTGGCGGGACACGGTCGTCTCCGACGATCGCGAGAAGAGTGTCGATAGCACGATCGTCGGTTGTCCGGGTCTCCTCGAGTACGGATAGCATCCGTTGCGGCGCGAGACTTCCGTTGGGGGCCAACGAGAACAGTCGTAGCTCTTCGGCCATCGCGATAGCCGCCGGTGCACCGAGATCGGCCAGCATGGAATGCGCCGACCGATGCAGACCCGGATCGGCGGCATCGTCTGCGAGCGTGCGCACCAGCGCCGCGATCCGGGCATCCCCCGACAACGCACGGAGAGCTTCTTCGGCGATGTATCGACGGTGCAGCCGCGGATCGCGGCGACGCAGTTGTGTCGGCGTCAGGCACTCGCGCAGCAGTTCGTCGGATCCGTGCTCATCACGGACGACGACCGCGAACTCCGGGTCGACGACGCCCGCTGTGGTCAGCATCCAGGTCGCGCGTCGGGCCGCCGCGACCGCCGTCCGTCGATAGTGTCGCGCCACATCGGTCCACCGGTCCCCGTTCTGTCCGGCATGAGTGGTCAGTCGTTCGGCCCACCGATCACCTTCGAGGCAGGTGTCGATGTGCGTGTCACCCACACTGATCGACGGCCACAGGACCAGCATGTCGCGAGCGTACAGATCCGAGATCTCCGCGGTGTGCACAGCCGTGTTGGCGGCCACAGCCTCGTGAACTGCGCTTACCGCCTGGTGGGCGAGCACGGATTCCATACGCGGCCAGGGGAATCCGGCCCCACCGTCCGACGTCGTGGTCACCGGAGGGCGACACCGAGCCGTTCGGCCATCACCCGGATCATGTGTTGTACGCCGATTTCGTTTCGCCCGATCACCATGTGGTCGTGCTGCCCACGACGCACACCCTCACCGCACTGAGGCAGCATCGCGAAATCCTCGTCACGTACCGCGGCGTGCACCTGCGCGAATATGCCGTCGTACAGTTCGGTCTGTTCGCCGGTGGTGGCGGGAAACCGAGCCATCCAGCTGTGCCGGACCGTGCATTTCGTGGCGGCACCAGCGGGCAAGATGTCGATCACCTCGACACCCACGGGACTGTTGGCGAGGATCAGGTTCGGATAGACCCAGTAGATCACGCCCATGTACTGGCCCGGATCATCCCAGCTTTCGTCCGGTTCGCCGTCGGCGAGGTCGGTGATCCAGTTGAACGGGAAGCCGATCCGGTGGTGCGGGCCGTACTCGTCGTAAACATGTGTGTTGGCGATGGTGTTCTGTCCGATGACGCTGTTGCCGTGGACGAACGGGAAGTGATAGCCCTCCGCGAACGCCTCGAGGGCACCCTTCCAGCTCACCGTCGATTCCAGGAAGCGTTCTTCGTGATACTGGAAGTCCTGGTAATTCCAGCGGGCGAGTTCGGCATCGAACGAGCCGAGGTGGGTGTCGAGGTCGAAGGGCGCATCGGCATCCAGAACCGCCCAGATGAAGCCGTGCCGTTCCTCGCTGGGCAATTCGACGAGCCCATGGGTGCTGCGATCGAGATCGTCGAAACCCGCTTTACCGGGAATGCCTCGCAGTCGTCCGGTGTTGTCGTACACCCATGCGTGATACGGGCAGGTGAAGCGCCTGGCGTTGCCCGAGCCACATGCGGGCATGGCACCCCGATGCCTGCAATAATTCAGCAGCACGTGCGCCACCCCGTCGGGGTCCCGGGTGATCAGCAATGAGTCATCGAGAACCGTGCGCACCGTGTAGTCGTCGGGTTGGGGAATCTGGGCGCTCGCGAGCAACGGCAGCGGGGTACGCCGCAAGACCTGCGTCTCCTCGATCTCGGCGAGCTTCTCGTCACGGTAGTAGTGCAACGGAACGCGCAACGTTGTCGGCGCCATGTCGGTGGTGTTGGCAAGTGCGAGTGCGAGTCCGCGTCGCGTGAGGTCGCGACCGAACGGGGTGTTGCTGGTGTCCGCCGGTGCCGGCACATCGATCGTCATGGGCTGTCCTCTCAGGTCCGGTGAACCATGACGGTACATGAAACGAGTTCTATGTCCAGTCAGTGCCGAAGGCCGGACGGGCGGTAGTGTTGTCAGGCCAGACTCAGTGCGTCCAGAAAGGTTCCTCTCGCGATGCGCACCCATGGGTGGGCCGGATCGACTCCGGTCGACGACGACGAAGCGGCCAAACGCATCGTCATGGCTGCGGGAGAACTCATCGACGACGGCGTGACGTCGGTGAACATCCGTCAGATCGCACAGAAGTTGAGCATCTCGCGGCAGACCGTCTATCGGTATTTCCCGGACACCGATGCACTCGTACGCGCGGCCGCCGAACACGCCACCGACGAGTTCCTCCGAGGTCTCGCCGACTCTCTGCGCGGGCTGACCGACCCTGCCGAGGCAACGGTCGAGGGCATCGCCGTCACGTATGAGCGGCTCCGCGCACACCGCAGATTCGGCATCCTCTTCGCACCGGCCGAGAACGGTCGGTTCATCGCCGTGGTCACGTCGCCAGAAGCGATTACGCTCGGTAAGGTCATAGTCGAACAATTCGATGTCGATTGGGACCAATTCGGTTGGACAGCAGACGATCTCGACGAGCTCGTCGAGATGATGCTGCGCATGGTCCAATCGCTGCTCGCCGACGCGGGCGATCCCCCACGCAGCCCGGCCGAGTTGCGGCGGTATCTGCATCGTTGGGTGGCTCCGGCCATCCAGGGCCGGTGCCGACCGCCGGTCTGATCACAACCACACCGGCCGACCCGCGACGTAGGCTGTGATGATGCCACCGGGCGAGCGTTCGACCCCATCGAGAATGCGCCGGGCCGTGCACAACAATGGTCTGCTGATCGCGTGTCTCGGATTGTTCGCCGTGTTCTTCCTCGGCATGGTGGTCTCCGGTTGGCACGTCTACAACCAGGAACAACTCTCCCATGGAGACGCTGCGGTCTCCCTGGTCGGTTACCTGCGCACCGGTGAGTTCGTGGAGGCGACATTCGAGAACTGGGAATCCGAGTTCCTGCAGATGGGTATGTACGTGGTGTTGACGGCCTTTCTCTACCAGAAGGGTTCGTCGGAATCGAAGCCGGTGGACACACCCGCCCCGCAAGATGTCGATCCTCGTACCCAGCGAGACCAGCCGGGCGCCCCGTGGCCGGTCCGGCGCGGCGGATGGGTGCTTGTGGTGTACGAGAACTCGCTGTCGATCGTGTTCTTCCTGCTGTTCGGACTGTCGCTGATACTGCACGCACTCGGCGGTGCACGGGCCTACAGCGAGGAACAGCAACAACACGGCGAGGCCGCGGTGTCGGTGTGGCGCTATCTGACGACATCGCAGTTCTGGTTCGAATCGATGCAGAACTGGCAGAGCGAGTTCATCGCGGTCGCCGCGATCGTGGTGTTGTCCATAGTGTTTCGACAACGGCGTTCCGCGGAGTCCAAACCCGTTGCCGACCCGCATCTGACCACGGGGGCGTGAAGGCTGCCCCGTGTTTCGGACGGTTCGGTTTCGGGAATCCATGGTCCACAACGCTCGGAGGTGGAGAATGGACAGAGACACATGGAGCCACCTGACATCCATGGTCTGCTCGCCGTCGATCCGAGGAAAGGACGTACTCGGTGAGAAGTGCTCACACACGCAGTGCCGCAGAACTGCCGTCGGCTCGAGGACCGCTGTCTGACCAGGTCATCGCCCGATTGACGCAGGGGAGCGGCGGCAACTCGCTCGAGGTGGCCGACGCCGACCCGTTCGATGACGACACACAACTCGCGCTCTACGTCTGCTACGAGCTGCACTACCGCGGTTTCGTCGACGTCGATGACGAGCACGAATGGGATCCGGTCTTGCTCACGTTCCGGCGAGAGCTCGAACGGCGATTCATGGGTGCCGTTCGCGACAGCGTGGGTGCGTTGCCGACAACGGTGTCTGCCGATGACGAGATGGCCGAACTGAGCGTGGAACCGATCGACGGCGAGGGCCTCTCCTACGAGCTGCGCGACAACGGCACCTGGGAACAGTTTCGTGATCTCTTCGCGCTGCGATCGCTGTACCACCACAAGGAGGCCGACCCGCACGCGTGGGCGATACCGCGTCTGCGACATCAGGCCAAGGCAGCTTTTGTGGCAGTCGAATTCGACGAATTCGGCGCCGGCCGCGGTGATGCTGTACATCAGGAATTATTCACCGATCTCATGGGTGCTGCCGGTCTGCGGACCGATTACCTGGCCTATCTCGATGACGCCCCCTGGTGGGCGCTGGCACCGGTGAACCTGATGTCCTGCTTCGGTCTTCACCGGTCCCTGCGCGGAGCGACCGTCGGCCATCTCGCCGCCACCGAGATCACCTCACCGCCGGGCTCCCAGCGGCTTCTGGCCGGATTGGAACGACTTGACGCGCCGGAGAGTTGCCGACACTTCTATCGTGAACACGTCGAGGCCGACGCCGTCCACGAACAGATCCTGCGCACCGACGTGGTCGGGTCACTGATACTCGACGAACCAGCACTCGAACGCGACATCGTCTTCGGGATGCGAGCGTTCCTGGCGATGGAAGACGCATTCGGCGAGGGCCTCCGCGGTTCGTGGATCGAGGGCATCCCGGCCATGGCGTGAGCCGCCTCCAGATGTCAGTCGCCGTGACGCAGTTGACTCAGTTCTGCCGCCGCCGCTTTCGGTGGCTCGTGTCGCACAGTGGGTACCGGCCGCTGCGACCACAGGCGCAGATCGCCACCATGAATCGATCCGAACACACATGTTCTCCGTTCGGTAATTCGATGTCGACGGGGCCGGGAACCAGAATCGGGCCGCCTGGTGTCACACGGACCGGCATCGACGAGGTCGACTCACTCATCAGGACGGCACCTCCATGCCACCATCAGTTCCTGGGCGGAGCGGTTTGTCGGCCCGGATCGCGAACAGTTCCTCGGTTCGCCTGCCGGGTTCGAGCAGACCCTGCTGTTCGTACCACGCGGAATGTGCGTCGAGCACCGGCCCGAACGGGATCGTCTGTTGCGCCACCACGGTCGCCGACAGACCCGTTGCCGTCAGAGCGCTCATCGTCGAGGGAACGCCGGCGAACTCCGACTGGACCAGAAGCAACGTGCCGCCCGGAGCCAACAGCCGATATACGATGGCGCACAACGGGTCCAGAACTCCACGACCATCGATACCCGCGCTCCATGCGCGCACGGGACCGAGATCAGCGCCGCCGATCGCACACCCCGGCGTGGGCACATACGGCGGGTTGCAGGTGATCAGATCGAATCCGAGGCCGCCATGGTCGACCACGAGATCGCCTATGTCACCGTGCTCGACCCGGACAGGACAACGCGCATCGTGGCAGGCGATCCGAGCGAAGGCGATTGACGCGGGCGAGGCGTCGATCGCTACCACCGAATGCGCGCCGAGATCGGCGCATCGGCGCGCGATGACGCCGGTTCCTGTGCACAGATCGGCGACCCGGGCACCACCGGCGAGGCCGCTCGCCCGAACAGCCTCGGCCAGCAGCCACGAATCATGTTGCGGTAGATAGATATCGGAGTTGACCTCCGCCAACGGCCTCATTTCCGACCATCGTTCGTCCTCACCTGCGCGTGTTGCCGTGATAGCGGGCCTCATAGATCTGTTCCTCTTCTGCGGTCACCTCTGGCTGCAACGGATCCTGCTGGGTTCGAGTCTCCGCGGGACTGCGCCGGGCGCCGGACGTCATGTGAGCCACTCGCATCTCCAATCTGCACATCGACTCCAATCTGCACGTCGACGATGTGGGCGCATCGACGGGCGCCCCTCCGGGTTCCCAGTCCTACAGACAACGAAACACCCATCGGGTGACGACCGTGCCGCAATGGTTGAATTCGGCGCCGTCCGGGTAAGCGCAGCAACATGGCGACGATCAGTCCGACAACACCATCGCTTGCCCATCTACGGATCGTGACCGAGCCGGGATTGCCGGCCTCTGTGACACAGCGAGCCGAACGCAAGATAGCCGCGGCCTTGTCCGAACAAGGCACGGAATACCGCGGCATGGAGGTGCAGGAATTCGCGCTGCACGCCACGCCGCGAGACGATCTGGATGCCGGCGCTGCGGGCAGCAGTTACGCCGACGACGAGGTCGTGGTCTTCGTGACCGAGATGCCGCGTGCCTGTGACGGCGGGGTGACCGTGGTGGAGATCGACCGGCGTCATCGTGCGGCGGTGGTGTCCATGCCCGCACTCGGTCTGTGGCCCCGGAGAGGACTCGTCATCGTCTTGACGGAGATCATGCGTGCACTGTCCCAGGATGATCCGCTCCGTTCCGGCTCTCGTCGCCGCAGATGGACCCGCACGCACAGTGGCCGGACCGACTCCCTGCGGGCCACCGGCGCGACGAACCGCCTGCGTTTGATCGCGGGGATGGTGCTGGGCAACCGCCCGTGGCGTCTCATCCCGACCCTCACCGGGTTGACCGCGGCTGCGGCCGCCGCCGCATCGTTCGGCGTCTTCTTCTCCTCGATCTGGTCGATGGCCAACGCTTTGAGCCCGGTGCGGTTGGTCGCGATCTCGATTCTGTCGATGCTGCTGGCGTCCATGTGGCTGATCGTCAACAACCGGCTCTGGGAACGCACGACCGAGCTACCGAGCTGGCGTACCCGCCTGTTCAACACCGTCACGGCGTGCACGGTGCTGTTCAGTTCTCTGGCCCTGTACGCGATCCTGTTCGTCGCGACCCTCCTGTCGGCGGCGATCGTGATCGATGCCGGATACATGCGGCAGGAGCTCGGCCGACCCGTCGATGTCACCGCGTATGTCAGGCTCGCTTGGCTGGCCACGTCGATGGGGATCTTCGCCGGAGCGCTGGGCTCGAGTGCCGACAGTCATGACGACGTTCTGCGGGCCACGTATGGCCGTCGTGAGCGCTTGCGCAGGCGGACCGGTACCAACCCTGACGAAGAGCGATCCGCCGGTACCCACGCGATGGTTTCATCCACCGGACGGCCGGGTACGGAGCTACGGGCCGATGAACGCATGCGTCCGTGACAAGGAGGGCGGCCTACCGCGACGACGCGCACCACTGTCGGGTCACGATTCGATTCGCCAAGCGGCGCAGCGATCCTCAGCCCGATGCGCCGCCGCGAGGGTGATCAACGGCCGCGGAACTGCGTATCGGTTCGCGTACCGCGGAACTGCATCGACGCGTCCGCGTAACGTCCGGCCAGTCCCGAGAGGCAGAGCGCGAGTTCCGCAGAGCGGTCGACGGTGAAATCCACATCGAGCCGGGTGAGGATGGCCGCGACCGCCGTGATCGTCTCCCCACCGATCACCGCACGGCATGTGTGCTCGTCGACGGGTGTCACGACTCCTTCGGCCGACGCAATCTTGTCGGTCACGTCGTCGGCGGGCACGTGCAGAGTGACCGTGGCGCTGTGCCTCCACCGGGTGTCGGGCAGGCGCCGGCTGACGTAGTCGGTCAGATCCTCGGCGGGCAGACGACGTTCGACGAAGCGCGGGCCGGTGGACGGCGTGCGCGGCCGGATCTGTTCGACGGCAAAGAGTTGCCAATCCGCACGATCGACGTCGTAGCCGAACAGATACCAGCGATGGCCTCGGTTGACCAGGCGGTACGGCTCGACCTCGCGGGGCGCGACACGTGCGGGTCGCTCGTCGCCGTGCTCGTCGTCCCCTTCACCGACGATCGCACCGTCACCATCTGACCGATCAACGTCCGCATCGTCGATCTCGTCGTAGTCGAACCGGAAACGTTCACGCCTGCGACATGATTCGACCAGGGTCGTCAGTCGAGACGGGTCGGTGATCGGTACCGGTTCCTCGTGTGGCAGCGGCACCATGAAGTGACTGAGGCTACGGACATGGTCACGCAACCAGGCCGGCAGCGTTCCTTCGAGTTTGGTCAAGGCACGCAGGGAGGTCTCTTCCATCCCGCCGATGATGCAATTGACACCGGTTCGCAATCCGACGGCGACCGCGACCGCTTCATTCGCGTCGAGTAGCAACGGCGGAATCCGCTTACCGCCGGAACCGAGGCGGTATCCACCGATGCCGCCTCGCGATGCCGCGATGTCATATCCCAGCTCACGGAGTCGTTCGATGTCGTTGCGCACCGTGCGCGGACTGACGTCCAGACGTTCGGCCAGTTGCGCACCGGTGAGATCGCGCGATCCCTGCAGCATCGACAGCAGCCTCAACAATCGAACCGGCATCGAGTTCATCATTCAAACGTGCCACCCGATTAGGAATCCCTGCAGCCTAATCGGCATCTACGGTGGTGCGATCTCACCGGCATCCGCACGATCGGAGTCCACACCCGCTCACCGCACATCCAGGAGGGACAGATCGATGACAACCGAGTACGCGTTCAAGACGGCGTCCGATGATGGTCGAGTTCAGGTGGATACGTTGGCCGCCATACTCGACGGCACCTCCACCCAGTTACTCAACGAGCTATGTCCGCAGCCGGGGTGGCGATGTCTCGAACTCGGGGCGGGCAACGGATCCATCGCACGATGGATCGCCGACCGGGTCGGCCCCACCGGCAGTGTCGACGCGATCGACATCGACACCGACCACATCGAGCACGCTCCCGGCGTGACGATCCACTCTCATGACATCAACCAGGGGTTTCCCGTCGATGATCGCTACGACCTCATCCACACCCGCCTGTTGCTGATGCATCTGCACAGACGACGTGAGATCTTCGAGGCCCTCGTGGACAGACTCACACCGGACGGTTGGCTGGTCATCGGCGACGTGGGCCCGATTGTTCCGACCGCGGTGACCGGCCGTGAAGATGCCGACATCGCGCTGTTCGACCATGTCCTCGATATCGGCCTTCGGCTGGCCGCGCCGTCGGTGGGCATGGATCTCGGCTGGGCGCACGAGGTGAGCGGGCACATGCGTGCGGCCGGACTCGACCGCATCCACGCCGCCGAACGCCGGTTCACCGCCACCGGCGGATCCGAAGGCATGCTCTACTACCGCAGTCTCGTGCAGCAATTGGAACCGGTTCTGCAGGCACACGGATTGTCCGAGGAGGACCTGTGGCGCTTCGCGAACATCATGCTCGATCCGACCTTCGCCGCCTGGTCGTTCCAGTTCACGTTCACCTGCGGACGGCGGCCCGCGCACCGCTGATTCGCACCATCAGCACATATGCCACACTGGCCTACGTCTGCACGGGTAGGAGGTCGGTGTGGATCTCACCATCGCGCAATTGCGCTATTTTCTGGCCGTGGCCGAGACCTTGCACTTCACGCGGGCTGCCAAACGTTTGCACATCTCCCCGCCGTCGTTGAGTCAGCAGATACAGCACCTCGAGAAGCGGGTCGGGGGACCGCTGTTCGAACGCACATCTCGACACGTCGAACTCACCGCCCGAGGCGCCGAACTCGTGACGCTGGCACGCACAGTCATCACCGCCATGGACGACGTGGTGTCGTGGGCCGATGGCGGCCGCCGCTCGCCGCCGGTGTTCCGGGTGGGAGTTCCTGCCGCGAGCGAACGCGCCAATGCCGTGCTCGCCGCCGCCGTGGAGAGGCATCCCGACGTCGCCTGGCAGGTCCACGGACTGCGGTTCACCGAACCCATCCCGTTGTTACGCGATGGCAGCCTTGATGTTTCACTCATGGTCAGCGTCGATCCACCGAACACCGACGACATCGTCGCCACCCCGCTGTGGTCGGAAGACCGCGTGCTGGTGGTCCACACCGGTCATCGACTCGCCGACCGGGCGTCGGTGCGGCTGGAGGAAACCGACGACGAGACCTACATCGGTATCCGGGACTCGGTCGGAACCCAGACGTGGTTCGTCGATCCGCGACCCAGCGGTGCACATCCCCGAATCCTGCCTCTCGCTGCGCAGTTCGACGAGGTACTGCAGCTGTGTGCGGCGGGGGTCGGCGTGAACATCAGCGGATCGAGTGCCGCCGTCACCTACGCCCGTCCCGGACTGCGCTACATCCCCATCAGTGACCTACCGCCGACGACAACATTCTTGTGTCGCAAGCGGTCTCACGGTAACGAGCTGATCGAGGCGTTCGAACGGATCGCCGTGGAAGTTGCCGGCGGGACCTGATCGACCGGCGATCATGAGGATTCGCCTAACGTGCGTGTGTGAATGGGACGTGGACCCACACGCAGCCGGACCGCACACTGGTTGCCGTGTCTGCCCCGTGTGAACCACCCGTCCAACAGATCGCCTACATCCGACGCGACACCGGCACGCTCTACCTCGATCTGGTCGTGCCGAGGTCGCCACGTCCGGCGCCGGTGATCGTCTTCGTGCACGGTGGCGGCTGGTTCACGGGTGACCGCACACTGCGCCCCGATCTGCACCGGTACTTCGTGGCGCGCGGATTCGCGATGGCCAGTGTCGACTATCGCCTGAGCGGACAGGCCTTGTTTCCCGCACCACTGCATGACGTCCGTGCCGCAATCCGCCATCTGCGCACTCACGCTTCCGGATTGGGGCTCGACCCGACACACGTCGGTGTCTGGGGAGCATCCGCCGGCGGACATCTCGCCGCGCTGACCGGCCTGACCGGTCATCTCGAGCAGTTGGCGGGCGAGGAGCCCGCCGTCGGCGACCCGGCCGTACAGGCCGTCGCCGAGTCCTACGGTCCCGCCACACTGGTTGCCGAGGAGATCGCCGCAGGTGCACCGCTTCCCGGAGCCGTCGGTCCGGCGAACAGCCCCGAGGGGCGCCTGCTCGGCGGCGACCCCGCCGACCTTCCTGCTCTCGCCCGCGCAGCCAGCCCCCTGCATGCCGTCACGTCGTCGGCACCGCCCTTCCAGATCTCACACGGGACTGCCGACGTTCTGGTCCGCCACGCCCACAGCGAACGACTCTTCACCGCACTCGCCGGGGCGGGCGTGACGGCCGATCTGTACCTCGTCGACGGCTATCGACACGGTTTCCTCAACCCGCCCAACCGGTCCGACGTCCGGGGAGGACCGATGGACGACGGTCGACTCGCCCACGACGGCGCAGCTGCGGCATCTCATCGCTGCACCGACGGATCCACCGCGGATCGGACCACGTTCGGTTTCGACACCATCGGCGACTTCTTCGCCCGCCATCTGCATCCCGGGCATTCGGACGTCGGCACGACCACCACGACAGCAGGAGAGACCCGATGACTGCAGACCTCGACGCCATCCAGGGACTCGAGCCCGTCTTCGATGCACTACCCGGCGAAGCCGTGCCGTACCGGATCGCCAGCGGCGAGGGACGTCGGTACGAGGTGGACAATCAGCTCTGGACCGTCATCGCCCGAGCCGCCGACACCGGCGGATTGTTCGACGCCGCCTTCGTTCTCGGGCCACGCGGTGCCGGGGCCGGCTGGCATGCCCTTCCCGATCACCAGCGCTCGTACTATGTGTTCCACGGGCAAGTGCAGTTCTGGCTGCCGGGGGAGAGTCGCATCCTGACCACAGGCGATTCCGTACACGTCCCGCCGGGCGTCCCCGTGGCCTATCGCATGCTCGGACACATGACGAAGCTGCTGTTCTGGTCGGCGCCGGGAGGAGCGCTGGACGTATTGGCCGACAGCGGCGCCGACGTGACCGCCCACATCTACTCGGCAACAGGCTCCTCGAGCATCATAACGTCTGCCGCACAACTGTTCTCGCCGGTCGGCGCCCACGGACCCGACCTACCGATGGTGCCGCCGTCGGCGGCATGGGATGACGTGCTGCCGGCGTCCGTGTCGGAATACTTCGTCCGTGCGCATACCGGAGATCGCCGGGCCTGGCCGGATTCGGTCAACGCCTACGGTGCACGTGGGCGCAACACCGGTGGGCGGTACTTCTCGGTTCTCACCCTGGGTGACAAGAGCCCCTATATCCCACGCCATTTCCATCGACAGCACACCGAGAACTTCTTCGTGCTCACCGGCCGGGTGTGGTTGCACGCCAACGGTGTGGAGACCTTGTTGACTGCCGGAGATTATCTGCATGCCCCGGCAGGCACCATCCACAGCTTTGCTTTCGATGCCCACAACACCACGATGCTGGGCATGCTCACCTCCGACATCTTCGAGAACTTCTTCGACGTCACCGGCGAGCACACCGAGCACGCTGTGTATACCGAAGGTCTTGTCCATCCCGAACAGATGATGGGCAAGCTCGGTGCGGCCATGGCAGATCTCGACCTCGAGTTCGTCGGGCCACCACCGGAACGGACGCGGGGGCTCGACATCTGACGTCGCACACGCGGTCACGCCCGCGACACCGTCGAGTCAACCGTCCTGCGGCGACGCACCGTCGAGAGCCGCACGCACCGAGGACACGACGGTCTCGCGGGCGGCGTCGAGCGGTTCGGTCGAGCGCATCGCTCGTGCGAGCACGAACGCACCCTCCAGACCGGTGATGAAGCCGATGATCGCGCGCCGGGCCACTTCGGGTTTCAGGCCACTACTCTCCAGATGCGCCGTGCCGGACTCGATCCACGAGACGAACACGTCAGCGGTCACTCTGCGCAACATGTCGTTGGTGCTCGCGACCTCGAGAGCGACGGTCGCGATCGGACACGCGTCGGCATAGTCGGTTTCCACCAGAAACTCTGCCGCGGCGCCGAATGCCGCCTCGACACTTCCGAGGAGGTCGTCGCCGTCGGCGAAGAACGAGAAGACCAGGGCGCGGTACTCCTCGCCGGCAGCTCTGATCGTCTCCGCGGCCAACTCGTCCTTGCCGCCGGGGAAGAAGTGATAGATCGACCCGAGCGTCGCTCCGGACGCCGCGGCGATCTGTTTGAGACCGGTGCCGGTCATGCCCTGTCGCCGGAACAGTTCGGTGCTCGTGTCGAGAATCCGTGTGCGCGTCCCTGCTGCCATCATCGATCCCTTCTGCCCCACGTCCCGTCACGCAGAGCACCTGCGGAGACAGCCTGTGTGCAGTACGGTACCAAATAGAACGATCTATCCAGTCTCTCTGGAGGTTACCGGTGACCGACGTGAACGAAACGCCACAGAGGGTGAACGAGGAGGCTCACCTCGCCTTCGGTTATCCGCGCGCACCGAAGCACCGACCACGTGGTCGCATAGGTCATGTCATGGGTGTCGCGACAGCCGCCAATGCACTGCCGGCGTTGCGCGTGGCTCTCGAGCGCGCTCCATCTCAGCGTCTGGACAGACTGAAATCGGCTGCGGGCGCTCGGGGTAGGGCACGTCGATCCGCCCCGGCCACGATGCGCGCCCTGGTGGCCGGCACGGGCGGCGACATCCGGTGGCGCGACGTGCCACGCCCACCACCTCCGGGCCCGCGCTCGGCTGTGGTCCACCCGATCGCGGTGGCCACCTGCGACCTCGACCGTCCGATGGCGCTCGGTGCGACGCCATTCCTGCTGCCGTTTCATTTCGGTCATGAATGCGTGGCCGTGGTGGTCGAGGTCGGCGATGCGGTGGCGTCGGTACGACCTGGCGACAAGGTGGTCGTACCGTTTCAGATCAGTTGCGGGTCTTGTGAAGCGTGTCGGGCCGGCCTGACCGCGAACTGTTCTGCGGTACCGCCGATCTCGATGTACGGGTTCGGGCTCGTCGGTGGCCACTGGGGCGGCGCGTACTCGGACCTGGTGGCGGTGCCGTACGCCGACGGAATGCTGGTGCCGCTGCCTGAGGACATCGATCCCGCGACCGCCGCCTCGGTGGCCGACAACGTCGCCGACGGATACCGCGCGGTCGCGCCGTACCTCCCGGACATCTTGGCCCGCCAGCCCGACGCAGCAGTCGTCGTGCTCGCGGAACTCGGACGGCGACTGCCGTTCAGTTCCAGCGTCGGTCTCTACGCGGGGCTCGTCGCCCGAGCATTGGGTGCGTCCAACGTCCACTTCGTGGATCGACGCCCGCATGTTCGACGTCACGCCGAGGCCATCGGGCTTCAACCGCACCATCCCGGTGAGCTCAGCGGAATTGCACGGGCCCCGCTGGTGGTCGACACCAGCTGCACCACAGCAGGCGTCGGGGCCGCCGTCAAACGCACTGCCCCGGACGGCATCTGCGTCTCTCTGGCATCACTGGCCCGCACCAGCAAACTCCCGACTGCCCTGATGTACGGCCGCAACATCACCTTCCATCTCGGCCGTTCACACGCGCGCGCCAACATTCCGGCGGTGCTCGACCTGATGCGCTCGGGAGCGCTGCGACCCGAACTCGTCACAAGCCACCTCGGTGCACTCGACAACGCCGACACCATGGTTCGCGAACACATGCTGGGCGAGGCGACGAAGACCATCGTCGTCGAGTAGACCTGACCTCGGGGCCGACCGTCGTCGTGGTACCGCGTACCGCCTTCGCGACATGTCGTGGTGGCCCGTGTCACCGAAACGGTCGACGCTCCGTGCCGATGTACGTTGGACGAACGAGTAGCGCGTGGTCGGCATGGTCCCGTGTTGCGATGTCGATCGGCGACGCGACGGCGGTAGGGGAGGATCTATGAGAGTTCATGTCCAGCTGGACAGTTCACCGGCCAAGGTCGCGCATCACGCGCGTGAGCTGGCGGAGTTACCTGCCGACGGCCTGTTCACCTTCGAGGGCGGTCACGACGTCTTCCTGCCCCTGTCGGTCGCCGCTGTGAACACAGAGCTGGATCTGATGACCAATGTCGCCATCGCGGGGCCGCGCAGCCCACTGCATCTGGCCCACGCCGCCTACGACATGCAGATCTACGGCCGAGGACGGTTCCGGCTCGGCCTCGGCTCCCAGATCCGGGTGCACATCGAGAAGCGCTACGGCAGCACGTGGAGTGCACCCGCCGCGCGCATGGGGGAGACGATAGCCGCGATCAAGGCCATCTTTGATGCCTGGGAGGGCAATTCGCGGCTGGATTTCCGCGGCGAACACTTCACCCACACCCTCATGCCGCCCAATTTCGATCCGGGTCCCAACCCGTATGGACCCCCGCCTGTATTGCTCGGCGCACTCGGGCCGATCATGACCCGAACTGCCGCCGAGGTGGCGGACGGTCTGCTGGTCATGCCGTTCACCAGCGGACGATATTTCGCGGAGCGCACCCTTCCCGCGCTGGCCGAGGGGCACCGCCGCGCCGGTCGCACATCGGATGACTTCGAAATCGTCGCACAGTCGATGGTCGCGGTCGGGCGCACCGACGACGATCTCTCCGCAGCCATCGACGGGGTCGCCACCCTGATCGCCTTCTACGGCTCGACCCCGGCGTATCGTCCCGTGCTCGAAACCCACGGTTGGCACGACCTTCAGCCAGAACTCAATCGGCTGTCCAAGATCGGTGAGTACGCCCAGATGCGAGCGCTCATCGGCCACGACGTGGTGCGCACGATCGGAGTCGTCGGAACCCCGGAGGAATGCGTTCGCCAGATCCATGATCGGTTCGGCGCAGAGTGTGACGATGTCTGCTGCTACTTTCCCGGCTACGACCAGCGTTCCGAGGACGTCGCCGATCTCGTGGCCGGACTCCACGCCCTGCCAACGCGACGGTGACCGCTGCGACGTCGCGGCTGCATGGCTCCATGGGTGCAACGATCGGCCGCGATGGCTCTTCCCGCGCTGTTCAGGTGGACGAGGGGACCAGGGCCCCCGTCGCGTCTCCTGCGGTCTCGAGGCGAAGATGTGGCCAGTGATCGATGTCCCGCAACAGCTGGCGGTCATGGGTGCAGACGACGACCGCCGCCTGCGTGGTCTCGAGGGCCTCGGTGAGTTCGTCGACCAGTGAGATCGACAGATGGTTGGTCGGCTCGTCGAGGAGAAGCACGTTCGGTCGCGTGGCGACCGTCAGCGCGAGATCGAGGCGGCGTTGCTTTCCCATCGACAGGTCACCCACCCGTTGCTCTTCCTCATCGGGACCGATCAGCCCGAGATCGGCCAGGGCGACGGTCAGACTCTCGGGAACCGCACCGGAGACGACCAGCCGATCCACGTGCCGACGATAGACATCGCCCGCACGCATGTGCACTGGAAGATCGGACTCCTGATGCAACAAGGAGATTCGGAGAAGCTCGGAGCGGGTGATATGCCCCGAGGTCGCTCGCACCTCACGCGCGAGGACACCCAGGAGGGTCGATTTTCCCGCACCGTTCGGTCCGGTGACGAGCACTCTGGAACCGCCCGCCAGACGTAGGGACACAGGGCGGTCCAGGCGATCCCACACCGTCACGTCGTCGACTTCGAGAAGATTCTCGTCGACGGCCGCCGGGAGATCCGGAAAAGACAGCGCCAGAGGAGGTTCCGGCATCGTCAGTGCGTGTGCATCGAGCGCGTCCTGCTTGCGATGCAGGTTCTGCACCAATCCCGGTGCGCGCGTGGCGCGTTGATGCTTTCCGGTACCTTTGTCGGGGCGCCACCCGGTCACCAGACGATCCTGCGCGGCGTCGAGATCGGCTTCCAGCCGGGCTCGCTCGGACTCCTGTACCGCATACTCCTGCTCCCAGCGTGCCCGATCGGCACGATGGCCGGCGCGAAATCCCTGGTAGCCACCGCCGTAGACCCGCGGGTATCCGTCGGGGGAGGGATCGAGATCGATGAACGTGTCCGCCACGTCGGCGAGTAATGCGCGATCGTGACTGACGACGACCACGCCACCATCCCACGTTCGGATGCGGTCGGTCAGAAACTCCAGACCGCTGCGGTCTAGGTGGTTGGTGGGCTCGTCGAGCAGCAAGAAATCGGCCTCACCGCCAAGCAGGCAGGCCAACCGCACTCGGTAGCGCTGACCTACCGACAGTTCCGCCAACCGCGTCGACCAGTCATGGTCGGCAGAGAGCGCATTCAACGCTATCTGCACACGCCGTTCGGCGTCCCAAGCGTCGAGAGCCTCGGCACGCCCGAGTGCGTCGGCATAGACCTGCGCCGCGTCGTCATCGTCGGCGGCCAGTGCGACCGACGCGTCGTCGAGGTCATGGAGAGCCTGCAGCGAGTCGGTGATCGACACCGCGACCGCCTCACCGACGGTACGGTCGTCCCCTGCGGGCATCTCCTGTTCGGCGAGTCCCATCGTGCCGATTCGCGTCACGCTGCCGGTGTCCGGGATCAGCGTGCCCGCCAGGACATGCAGGAGCGTCGACTTGCCGCGGCCGTTCTCGCCGACTATCGCCACCCGTGACCCGGCAGATACGGCCAGGTCCACGCCCTGGAGAACGCTGATCGCTCCGAGGGTGACGGTGACCTCCGAGACCACGATGCTGGCACGCGCTCGTGCGGGGAGCCGATCGTCGACCATGGGCCCTCCAAGATCGGACATCGCCGGTGCGGGTCACCGAGCCCGCCGCACCCCATCCGCCCGAGAAAGCGAATGGGGTGCGGCAGAATCTGATTCGCTTCCTACTGTGCGGGTACAACCGTGCCGTTGACGGTCACCTCGACCTGGTCGGTCGCGGAGTCCCACGTGATCTTGCCGTGTTCGAAGGTCGACGTCTTGACGGTGCCTTCTTCGGTCTCGTCACTGGTCGCGGTCCCGAGCGGCCCTTCCGAGCCGCCCTTGCCGTCCTCTGCCGGCTTGCCCGTGTCGTCACGCGGAACATTCCATGCGTCACGGATCTTGCCCCAGGTGATGTATGCCGGGGTGCCCGCGTCGGCGTTCTTCGCGGTGATGACACCGCCGTCGAACTGCTGGAACACCACACCGTTGTCGCCTGTACCGGCGGCGTCATCACCGGTCATCGGCTTACCGAGATCAGTCTTCTGCTTCTCGGTGGCCGTCTGATACTTAGCTGCGATGGGACCGCTCAGGGTCACCTTGCTGCCGTCGGCCGCGGTCAGTTCGACCGAACCGTTCTCCCCGGAGGCCTGCGCTGATCCTGACGCACCCGCCTCACCAGACGCATCGGCCGAGCCCGCCATGCCGGACTCGGCGACCGACGACGTTGCCGACGCCGACGAGCTGTCGCTGTCGTCGTCGCTACAGCCTGCGACGACAAGTACGGCAATGGAGGCGGCAGCGGCGGCGCCGACCGCCCGTCGAATGGTCTGCTTCATGAATTCCCTTTCGGTTGCTCAGAGCACTTGTGCAATGGGGTCCACGCGAAGAGCACGCCCCCTTGTTCCCGACCCAAATTAGGACCGTACCTTGGAAATGCAGAATAGCGAAGGGCTGCCTCGCCGAGGCGCATCGTCGGCGGGCCCCGGCACGACGCCGATGGCGTGCGCGTTTCGGAGCCAGGGCAGGGCTCGTTACCGCTCACGGCAACCCGGCGTGTCCGATCGTCACCTCGACCGCACGAATTGTTGCCTCCCGCGCGGCCGATCGCGCATTCTCATCGAAATCCGGTGCACAGCAAAGGAACAACGTTCTGCCGCTCGTACCTCCGAGCATGCAGGCGAAAACGCCGGTGTCCAGCGGGATCTCGTCCACGATGTCACTGCCCTCGCGGACTCGCACAACCCTGTTCCCGATCGCGTCGGCAACCCATAGACAACCCTCACCGTCGAGACCGCACCCATCGGGCGCCAACACGGCCTCTCCGAACGCGTCGGCCAGGACGAGCGTCGACGGTGGAGCGCCGAACCGTGCCCAATCGGTGCGTTCGCCGAGTGAACCGTCCGGCGCGATTGCGAAGGCACTGATCCGATTACCGAAGGTCTCGTCGACGATCAGGGTCGCACCGTCGGGGGTCACCACACTGCCGTTGGGAAACCAGAGGTCGGACGCTGCATGCACGATGGTGCCGTCGGGATCGATGCGGAGCAGATCGGCCGTACCGAGGTCGGCGCCGCCCATCAGGTCGAAACCGAAGTTTCCCAGCCAGGCACGGCCCTGCGCATCGACGACCATGTCGTTCGGGTGTCCGGTGACGTGGTCGGTCACGTCCGCGTGTACCTCGACCGAGCCGTCGGGTTCCACCCGCAACACCTTGCGATCCTTCATGGATACGACGAGCAATCGGCCATCCGGCAGCCAGCCGAGCCCGGAAGGTTGCGCGGGTACCTCGAGCTCGATGCGCAGATCACTGCCGTCGCCGTTCACCGAATTGACGGTGTGAGTGTAGAAGTCGACAAACCACAGTCTGCCGTCATGCCAGCGCGGGCATTCGGTGTAGGACATCCCGGACACCACGATGCGAATCTCATTCGCGCTCATGCAGCGACTATAAGCAGGCGTCGCGTCAGGAAAAGCGGCTTCACGAAAAGCAGCTGTGCGACGGACTCCCGCCGACGAGTCACGGCGACGCACACGAGGTGGTCGCGGTCCACAACTTTCACAGAACCCACTACGGTGTGACGAGCAGCACGTTTCGAGGAGTCTCTTGCATACCGAGGAGGAACATTGAGCACACGGCTGGATGGGAAGGTCGCACTGATCACGGGAGCCGCCCGGGGTCAGGGCCGGAGCCATGCGTTACGGCTGGCCCAGGAGGGGGCCGACATCATCGCAGTCGACATCTGCGATCAGATCAGCACGGTGAACTATCCGATGAGCACGCCAGCAGATCTGGACGAGACCACCAAGGCCGTCGAGGCCCTCGATCGCCGGATCGTCGCGAAGATCGCCGACGTACGCAGCCGTGACGCATTACAAGCCGCGATCGACGCCGGCGTGAACGAGTTCGGACGACTCGACATCGTGGTGGCCAACGCCGGTGTCAGCCCGCTGGGCGCCGACGCGCCCTCGGTTGCCTGGCTCAACACGGTCGCCGTGAACCTCGGTGGGATCATCAACACGTTGGAACTGTCACTGCCACATCTCAAGTCGGGCGCTTCCATCGTCTGCATCGGTTCGATGGCGGCCTTCATGGGCTCGCTCGAATCGGCGGAGGCAGGCCCCGGCGCTGCCGGGTACGGCCACTCGAAACGCGCGGTCGCCCGGCTCGTGAACGACCTGGCACGTAACCTCGCTCCGAAGGGCATCCGGGTCAATGCCGTCCATCCCGGCAATGTGGATACCACGATGGTGCACAACGACGAGATCTATCGCCTCTTCCGGCCCGACCTCGACAACCCGACCTACGACGATGCGAAGGACGTCTTCGCCGCGTTCCACGGACTGCCCGTCGACCTCATCGCTCCGGAGGACATCAGCGATGCGGTGGCGTTCTTGGCGTCGGATGCGTCACGGTACGTGACCGGTCTGCAAATGCGGGTGGAGGCCGGAGCCCTGCTGAAATCGGTGCCGCCGGGAGTCCCCGACTGAACCCTCGCAACCGGGGGAGGAGTACCGCCACCGGCCGTGGTCGTTCCACAGAGATCGGAGAGGGACAGATGAAAGACCCACTGTTGGTTGAGGTTCACGGGGCGGTCGCCGTGGTGACCCTGAACCGCCCAGAGGCGCGCAATGCGCTGAGCGTCGAACTCGTCCACGCCTTCAGCGCGACCCTGCGCGAACTGGACACCGATCCCGCGGTACGAGCCATCGTCCTGACGGGATCGGATCCGGCCTTCTGCGCCGGGCTCGATCTCAAAGCGCTCGCAGCCGATGGGCAGGCCTACCTCGACGTGTTCCGCGACCACGATTGCATACGCCTGGTCGGCACTCTTGCCACCCCGGTGATCGGGGCGGTCAACGGGGCCGCGTTCACCGGGGGCCTGGAGATCGCGCTCGGCTGCGATTTCCTGATCGCCGGCGAACGGGCCGTCTTCGCCGACACACATGCCCGTGTCGGGGTACTCCCGGGAGGCGGCTTGACCGCACGCCTACCGGATCGTGTCGGAACCGCATGGGCGCGCAGGATGTCGTTCACCGGTGAGGTGATCGACGCCGTGCTTGCGCAGCGAATCGGTCTGGTCACGGAAGTGGTTGCGCACGAGCAGCTCCTGGATCACGCGATGGGCCTGGCCGCCCGGATCGCCGATGCCGACGGGGCAACTCTCCAGGCCGTCAAAGACATGTATGTACGTGGGTGGACCGCGACAACCGGTCGCGCGATGGACACCGAGCGTCAACTCGCTGCCGGTGCGACTCCGGATTGGGCGAGCCTGGAATCGAACCGACGCGAGGTGATGGCTCGCAACCGCGCCCAGTTGTAGCGGTCAGTTGGAGTTCAATGGACTGACTCCACCGAGCTTGTGCGGGTTACGGACGAAATCGATCGTCGCGATGCGACCGTCGACGATCCCGAGTGCGGCGACCCCGTCGAGGACGCCGTCCACGAAAACCAGCAGAGCCGGATTGTGATTGACCGTGGTGACTCGCATCGTCTTGGCGGGTCCGCCGGCGAGACCTGCGAGGAACCGGCCGATCGCCTGCGCGCCATGCACCGGTTCCGGCGCGACGAACACCACGCCGCCACCGTCCGCGGTGAGTACGGCATCGGGGTCGAGAACCGCGAGCAGACCGGCAAGATCTCCCGTGGCGGTCGCCTCGGCGAACGCCGTCACCACCCGGCGGTGTGCTTCCGGGTCCACGGTGAAGCGAGGTTGACGGGCCTCGACGTGCGCCCGTGCGCGGGAAGCGAGCTTGCGGCACGTCGCCGGGTTCCGATCCAGTGCGGTGGCGATCTCGTCGAACGAGAGCCCGAAGACGTCATGCAGGACGAAGGCGGCCCGTTCGGCCGGGGTCAGCGTCTCCAATACGACGAGCATCGCCCACGACAACGTGTCGGCCAGGCTCACCGAATCTGCAGGGTCGGGTGCGGTCTCGACCGGCTCCGGCAGCCAGGGGCCGACATAGTTCTCCCGGCGCACGCGAGCCGACCGCAACACGTCCAACGCAAGCCGCGAGGTGGTGGTGACCAACCACCCGGTCACGTCGTCGATTCCGGCGGGGTCGGTGCGCTGCAGACGAATCCAGGCGTCCTGGACCACGTCCTCCGCGTCGGCGACACTGCCCAGCAAGCCATATGCCACGCCGATGAGCCGCGGCCGGAGGTCGTCGAACACCGAGACCACGTCCATCTCAGCCCCACTGTCCGGGGGTGTAGTCGCCTGCCGGGGCCGCCGCGATGACATTCATCCGATTGTAGGTGTTGATCAGTGCCACCAGACCGATCAAAGCGGCCTGCTGTTCGTCGTCGTAGTGCTTGACGACGGCTGCCCAGACGTCATCGCTCACACCACCGCCGGCGTCGGCGATACGCGTCCCCTCCTCGACGAGAAGCAACGCCGCTCGCTCGGCGTCGGTGAAAACCGTGGCATCACGCCAGGCTGCGACCAGGTTCAATCGAACCGAGGTCTCGCCGGCATACGCAGCGTCTTTGGTGTGCATGTCGGTGCAGACGCCGCAACCATTGATCTGGCTGGCCCGGATCTTCACCAGCTCTTGAGTGGCGGGCGGCAGGGTCGAGTCGCTGATGACCTTGCCCGCCGAATTGATGTACCTCAGGAACTTCGCGCCGACGGTGTTCGCGAAGAAGTCGATGCGTGCGGTGCTCATGATGACGTCCTCCTGGGTTGTGATTCGTGCCTGTCGGAAGGAGGACGAAATGGCTTCCGGAAATGTGACCGGACCCGCCAGACCCGCTGACTCGAATGGCCGACCTACCGCCAACTCGGTCGACGTCTCCGGCTATTCTGTGAGCGGCAGTTAAAGAGCAGCGGCCGGTCACTGTTCGACTGATTCCATCCCGGACACGTCACCGCATCGGAATCGCGGTACAAGACGAGTTCGAGGCCGGATGTGCAGAGAAGGCGCATGAGAATTGAATGAGTTCGCATCGGTGGAGTCCGAGCAGACCGAGAGTCTGCAGCACGTGGGCAACTTCCGATTCCTCTATGACGGGGAGCGTTGGGAGTGGTCCGACGAAGTTGCCGTGCTGCACGGCTATCGCCCCGGGGAGGTCACTCCCACAACGGAGTTGATGGTCCGGCACAAGCACCCCGATGATCGGGCCAGGTTCACCGAGATGGTGTCGGAGATGCTGACGAATCACGCACCGTTCTCGAGTCGGCACCGCATCATCGACACGCAGGGACGTGTCCGTCCTGTGGTCGTGATCGCCCACACCATCCACGACTCTCGTGGAGAGCCGATCGGTACCGAAGGTTTCTATCTCGACCTCTCCGACTCCGTCGACAAATCCGTGCGCGATGCTGTCGATGATCACATTCGTCGATTCCGCGAGACCGGCGCCACGATTGAACAGGCCAAGGGAATGTTGATGGTCATCTACGGGGTGGATGCCGAACGGGCGATCGATGTTCTCCGATGGCGTTCTCAGCAGGAGAATGTGAAGCTCCGGGAGGTTGCCGAGTCGGTGATATCCGACGCTGCGGCGTTGCACATCCCTGATCCGCTGCGCCGCCACTTCGACGACATCATTCTCAACGGGACCCGGGTCTCACCGAACCCGGGGTGAGGGCCGGGCGCTGACGGCATACCATCCTGAACGCTCACCCACGGCTGTCGGCTGCCCTCCAGACGGGAACGACCTCCGGAGCTACTCCAGCTGAACTCCGAAGGCCTGACCTCCTCCGGTCCCCGGGAACAAGAGGTGGCTGTCGTCGAGATACCCGCGGCGAGACGCAGTCAAACCGGATATCGGGGCGCTCGGCCTACCCGGAGAACACCTTCCCGCTACGGACCGAGCATCCGGACGCCCGGGTGCGCGCGCTGCCATGCCGCGATGGCGGCATCCCACTGGTCGCCGTCGAGCGTGGTGACCGACGCCGGGAACAATGCGTCCTCCTCCTTGGCGATGTGCTCGTGCAGGTCGAACACCGCCGTCGCGAACTCGTCCCGATCGGCGGTCCGGGACAGGTCCATCGTCGTCAAGAAGGCGTCGAGTTCGCGATGTTCGGCAACCAACGGATCGATGTATTCGGCGAACAGGTCACCACTGACCAGAAGCTCGGCGAACAATCCGTCCTCCTCACCCTTCCAGTGCGACCGGAGCTCGGTGGCCAACCGGTCGGCCAACGTACGAGCGTGCTCGAGGTCGCCGGCTTCCAACGCTCGCAGGGCATCGCCGCCGAGGTTGACTGCGCGCTCATGTTCGGCGGTGTAGTCCCGCAAGAGCGGCATCTCCCGACATCCGCAGTACTGGCACACGTCGAACCTCCCCGTCAGAGCTGAACAGACAGTTCCACGGTAACCACCCGGTGCGGCGCGCGCGGGCCCTCTCGATCAATCAGCCCCACAGTCCGACGATCCGGCACCGGAATTGCGGTGCCGCACCAGAAACAACCGGTGCGGCACTGCCATTCTGGTGCCGGAAACCAAGCCACCACAGTGGATTCGTGAACAACATGAGTTCTGTTGGCTTCCAATATAATTGGCGTGGTGGCCGCTTGCGGAAACCACGCCGCGCGCCGACCTGACGGACTTTTTCGGCAAGATGCGTACGATGCTCAGTGGAAACCGTTGCTCAATAGGGGAGGATGTGCGCACCCATGGCCAAGATCGAACGCGTCGAAATCGTCGATGATATCGACGGGAAGCCGATTGATCCGGACGATCTGAATCGGGTCGAGTTCGAGGTGAAGATCTCGGGTCGTCGAGCGGCACGCTATGGGCTCGACCTGCGCACCGCCAACGTCGCACGGTTCGAGAAGGACATCACGAAGTACATCTCCAAGGCCGAGAAGGTGCACTCCAACGGGAACCCGTCGAGTGGGCGACAGTCGGCGGCGTCGAAGGAACGCACCCGCGAGATCCGTGAATGGGCACAGGAACATGGATACGACGTGTCCGCGCGTGGCCGTCTCGCCGGCGAGATCATCGAAGCGTTCGACGCCGCGCACTGAACACCGGCGAGACCGCCCTGCGACGCTCGGCGTGATCACCTCGGTGGATACCGGCCGATCGCTGCCGACCGCCTGTGGAAGAGTTCGACACAATCTTCCATAGGCTTCGGACAAGGAGCGACATGACAGACATCGACGACCGGGTGGCATCACTGCTCGAACGGGTTCAACGACTCGAGGACACAGCGGCGATCCATGCAGTGCTCACCGCCTACGGTCCCGCTGTCGATGCGGGGGACGCCGCAGCGGTCGGAAAGCTGTGGGCACCCGACGCGGTGTACGACCTCGACATCACGGTCTTGACCGGCCGAGACGCGATCACCGAGATGGTGCGCACCGCACCGCATCAGGATTACATCAACTCCGGTTGCGGACACCTCCTCGATCCCGTCAACATCCAGGTCGAGGGCGACACGGCAGTGGCGACCTGTCACTCAATGTTGTTGCGCCGCAACGACGATGAAGATTCTTTCCGTGTGTGGCGGGTGACCGCCAATCGTTTCGAGCTCGCCCGGACGGACGGGTCGTGGCTGATCACCCGCCGTACTGCCAGGCTGCTCGACGGTCGCACCGAAGCTCGCGAATTGTTGGCCCGCGCTTCACGGTGAGGGCCCTCGAGGTGAACTCGCGACGATGGAGAGGGTCACCCCGCACACAGCCGGACAAGGCGGATACGTACACTCCGAAATCATGTCGAGACCTCACACCTCGCAGTCGCCGAACCCTGCCGTGAACGCCCGCTCTCGCGGACGCTTCGGTGTCCGCCGTCGCGTGATCGCTACGTCGCTGGTGTGCGCCATGTCCGCCATCGGCGTTCTGGGTGTGGCACACTCTGCGTCACCCGCCCGCGCCGATGTCAAGATCGGTGGGCATTCGGTGGGAGGGAAGATCGGCAACGCCTACATCCTCAGCGGCGGGGTGGTGAAGTGGGGCAAGCCCACCGGGCCCGAGCGTGCGGCCGCCAAAGGCGGCCGGGTACAGCACTTCAGTCGCGATGCGTCGTTCTACTGGCATCCGTCGATCGGCGACGGAGCAGCACACGAAGTGGGCGGCGCGATCGCGAAGCGTTGGCGGGCGTCGGGAGCCGAACGCGGCCCCCTCGGATACCCCACCACCAGCGAGATCGGTGTGGGCAGTGGACGTCTGAACAACTTTCAGGGCGGCGTGATCTGCTTCAGCGACGCCGGCGGCGTTCAGGTCGTCCGCGGCGGGATCCTCAAGAAGTGGCAGGCGCAGCGGGGCGCCGGCGGGTACTACGGCGTGCCACTCGGCGGGATGTACAAGGTCGGCTCCCGCTATGCCCAGGACTTCCTGAACGGCACCATCTTCTGGCCGTGAGGGTGATCACCGACCCCACCCCTATATCCGGGGATTCTTCGACACCTGGTCGAGCCGCTGAGCGACGGGTCTCGCTTCGCAGGGCCCGGCCGTCAGGCGCCCTCCGATCGAGCCACCAGATCACGCATCTTGATAGACGGATCTGCCAACGCCGCGGCATCGACCGGTGCACCGCTGCGGATCAGCTTCTTGCCAGCGTTGAAATCTGCGGGTACGTTGATCGCCTCGACCGCGACGACGTTGCCCCCCGGCTGCAGGTGGAAGAACGACACCGCATTCTTACCCGGTGTGGCGCGCGTGACCACGGTGACGTCCGGGGTGGTCAGGCCGGCGATCTTCAGTTTGAGATCGAACTGGTCCGACCAGAACCATGGCACCTCGTGATCCTCCGGTTCCTGACCGAGGATGGCTGCGACCGCATGTCTTGCGTGTTCGGTTGCGGCAGGGATGGATTCGAGTCGTCGCAGACCGTGATGTCCGGCGACCGGCCGTCGGGCCACGTCACCGATCGCAAAGATATCGGGGTCGCTGGTGCGGCCGTACTCGTCGGTGATCACCCCGTCGTCGTACTCCAAGCCTGCGGTACGGGGCAGCAGCTCTTCGGGAGCCGCACCGATCCCGACGAGGACGGTGCCGCAGTCGACCACGGCGCCGTCGTCGAGATGCACGCCGGTCACCCGGTCGCCGTCGGTTCGCAGATCGGCGACCGACCGCCCGGTGAGGATGGTGGTTCCGCGGTCGCGGTGATAATCGGTCAGCATCCTCGAGAGTTCGGGGCTGGCGACCCGGGCGAGGATCCGCTCCTCGCGCTCGATCACGGTCACGTGCATGTCGCGACTGCGCGCCACCGCGGCGACTTCCATCCCGACGTAACCGCCGCCGACGATCGCGAGCTCACCACCCCGGGTCAGTGACCTGTTGAGCGTGTCGGCGTCATCGAGGGTGCGCAGGGTGATGACCGAGGTCGTGCCCTGCGGTGTACCCGGCAACGGACGCGGAGTAGAGCCGGTTGCGAGCACGAGGGTGTCGTACCCGATCTCCGTACGGTCGGCGAGGAGCACCGTCTTGGTGGCAGGACGGATCTCGACCGCGCGCGACCTGGTTCGCAGGTCGATCTGGTTGTCGGCGTAGAACTCCGCGGGCCGCAACAGCTGTTGCACCGACGGTCCGTCGAACTTCTTCGACAGAGGCGGCCGATGATAGGGCAGATGCTCCTCGTCGCCGACCATGGTGATCGGTCCGGTGAATCCGGACTGCCGCAGCAGGGCGGCCAGTCCGGTCCCGCCATGCCCCGCCCCGATGATGACGACGGACTGCTCGGTGCTTGTGGTCATGGCTCTACGGTAGAACCCGACCTGTCACGTCCGGTCACCAGCGTCTGCGCGACGCCCGCATCGCGCAGTCGACACACTGCCGAGTTGCCGGCAGCACCTCGAGTCGTTCGGGATCGATGGGGGTGCCACAGGTTTCGCAACTGCCGTAGACCCCGTGCCCCAGGCGTTCGAGGGCCGCGTCGATCTCGTGGAGGCGCACCCTTGACCGCTCGACCTGGGCGACCAGGTGTCCGCGTTCGACTGCGAGGGTGGAGCCCTCGGGATCGTGCTCGTCGTCGGCGGCTTCGTCGGCTGTCGCATCGATGACGGCCGTCAACCGCGCCGACAGCGACTCGATCAGCTCTACGGTTCGCGTTCGTTCGGTGATCAGCGCTTCGCGTGTGCCGCGGGTGTCGCCGGCGCTCACCGCGGCACCGCGATGTGCTGCGCCGATTGACTCACCGAATCCGGCTGCTGCGGTATGGACATTGTCGGGTGTCCCTTCGTCGATACGCATGACCTCTGTCTGGTGGGGTCGGCCATCGCTGACGGTCCGCATGCTGTGTCACCACACAGTGTGCGCCACCGCGCTTACGTACACCCGCACCCTCGTGACACCGAGTGACAGCGGGTGACAGCGGGTGACAGCGATACGACAGCGCCGGTGCCTAGCGTTGCCGTCAGTTCTCCACCCGGACCGCCAGGAGTTGCCCATGACCAGCCTCACCACCGCGACACCGTCGCGCACCTATACCTCGTTGTCAGCAGCATGGATACCGCTCGCTGCTCTGTGCCTGGCGTTCTTCGTGGAGATGGTCGACAACACTTTGCTCTCGATCGCCCTGCCGACGATCGGACGTGACCTGGGCGGCGGGACGACGGCGTTGCAGTGGGTGACCGGCGCGTACTCGTTGACCTTCGGCGGTCTGCTGTTGACCGCCGGGTCGATCGCCGACAGATTCGGGCGCAGACGTGTGCTGATGATCGGGCTGTCGGCATTTGGCGCGTTGAGTCTGCTCGCCCTGTTCGTCAGTTCGACAGGAGAGCTCATCGTGTTGCGTGCAGCTCTCGGCGTCGCGGCGGCCGCGATGGCGCCGATCACGAACTCGTTGGTGTTCCGTTTGTTCGATGACGAGACGCTGCGAATGCGGGCGATGACGGTGATGATCATCGTCGGCATGTCCGGCTTCATCCTCGGGCCGTTGCTCGGTGGCACCGCGCTCGCTCATGTGGGATGGGAGTGGTTGCTGATCGTCAATGCGCCGATTGCACTCATCGCCGGCATCGGCGTCCGACTCGGGGTCGCAGCCGACCGACCCGACGGATTGACCCACGACGCCCTCGACGTGCCTGGTGCGTTGTTGAGCATCGCGACGATCGGCCTCGCGTGCTGGTCGCTGACCAGCGGTGTCGAGCACGGGTGGGGCTCGGCGCTGACGGTCGCATCGATGGTCGGCACAGTGGTCGCCGCGGTGGCGTTCGTGTGGCACGAACTTCGCAGCTCGTCACCGATGCTCGACGTGCGTGTGTTCACCAACGGCACGGTTCGCGGCGCAGCCATCGCCCAGGTGGGGACGGCGGTGGCGATGGCCAGTGTGATGTTCGGGCTCATCCTGCACTTCCAGTACGCCTACGGCTGGAGCCCGGTCAAGGCCGGTCTGGCCAATCTGCCGATCATCGTCACGATGATCGTCGCGACACCGCTCTCGGAGTGGCTTGCCGCCCGGTTCGGTCACCGCATCGCATGTCTGGTCGGTGCGTTCTGTCTGGCAGGCTCGATGGTGGGTCTCGCCTGGGGCGTCGAACACGGGTACGCCGTCATCGCGGTCTCCATGGTGGTGATGACGATCGGCCTTCGCACGGTCATGACCATCTGCGCGATCGCACTCGTCGGCGCGATGCCGGAGAACCGCACCTCCATCGGCACCGCACTCAACGACACCGCCCAGGAAGTGGGAACGAGCCTCGGAACTGCGGTGGTCGGCACGCTCATCGCGGTCCTCGTCACCACCCAACTGCCCACCGGCACCTGGAGCAACACACTGGTGGAGTCCTTTTTCCACGGCGAACGGATCACGTATGCCGTGCTGGCCGTCGTCGTCGGACTGATCACCACGATCGGGGCCCTGACGTTGACCGACTCCCGAGCCACCGAGGGATGACGTATCCGCTCGTCGGTGATCGTCGGTGCCGCACCCACCCCTCCTTGTACAGTCGTGATCACACGCCTGGCGCGCTGCCGGCGTCACGCATATTGCCTTCTGCCCTAGGGAGATCCGCCGAGATGAGCGAGCAGAGAGTCCATGTGGATGTGGATGACCACGGTGTTGCCACGGTGACGATGACTCGCGCCGACAAACACAACGCACTCGACGCCGCGATGTTCGATGCACTCGTCGACGCTGCCGCAACCCTCTCGACCGACCGCCGGGTGCGCGCAGTCGTCTTACATGGCGAGGGCAAGAGCTTCTGCTCCGGGCTCGACATCACCGGCCTCGCGAAGGATGACGGCAGCGGCCCTCGGGACCTGCTCACCCGCGAGAACGGTCACGTGGCGAACCATGCCCAGCGGGTCCCGCACGATTGGTCCCGCGTTCGCGCCCCTGTCATCGCCGCGATCACCGGCAATTGCTTCGGCGGTGGCTTGCAGATCGCGCTCGGTGCCGACATCCGTTACGCGACGCCGGATGCCCGTCTGTCGATCATGGAGGTCAAGTGGGGTCTCGTGCCCGACATGGGCATCACCCAGACCCTCCCGCGCCTCGTCGGCATCGACGTGGCGAAGGAGTTGACCTTCACCGGACGCATCCTCTCCGGTTCGGAAGCCCACGACATCGGTCTGGTCACTCGTGTCTCCGACGACCCGCTCGCCACGGCTGTCGAGCTCGCTCGGGAGATCGCCGCAAAGTCACCGCACGCCGTGCAGGCGGCCAAACGACTCTATGACGAGACCTGGACCAGTTCCGATCCCGCGTCGGCGTTGTTGTTGGAAAGTGAGCTGCAGGTGGGTCTGATGGGATCGGCGAATCAGATCGAGGCCGTCACGGCCGGAATGGCCAAGCGCGCGCCCGCTTTTGCCGATCCGGACTAACGTCCAGCCCGCAGGATGCGGCTCGCGAGAATCGCGCCCGGAGGATCCCCGTCGAACTCCGGTTCGTCCAAGTACCTGTCGATCAACTCCGCAGCGCTGTGGTCGACGATGTCGGTGAATCCGAGATCACTCAGCCGCGCGGCGATGTCGTCGGGCGTGAAGTAGCTGAACCATGGTTCTCCGGCCGCCGCCAGACGATCCGCTCGTTCCCGGAGTCGTGCGCGTTCCACCTCGTTGGCGGGCGGCTGCAGGTAGTCGAAGATCACCTCGGTCGGCGAGGCCTGGGTCGCGATGTACTCGAGGGTGGCACCGACGGCGTCCGGAGTCAGATAGAACACGACCCCCAGCCACACGAATACCGCCGGGTCCTCGCGTGTGAACCCCGATGACCGCAATCGGTTTGCCAGCACGTCTGTTTCGAAGTCGACCGGTACGAACGTCACCGTGTCGGGGATCTCGATTCCCGCCTCGACCAGACGCCGACGTTTCCATGCCTGCGTCGCAGGATGATCGACCTCGAAGACCTGCATGCCGCGGTGCGGATTGCGATAGGCGAAGGTGTCCAGTCCGGCACCGAGGACCACCACCTGCCGCACCCCGGCAGAAGCGGCGGATGCCACGCGATCTTCGGCGAATCGGGAGCGGGCGGCAAAGAACAGCCGGCGCGGGCGATACGTGACGCCACTACCGGGGCGGTCCTCGGTGGGTTCGGAGTCCATCGACAGGTCCTCGGCGGTGACACCGATCAGCCGAGCAGCCAACGGGTCGTTCAGGATGGGCGGCCGGTCGGCGATCTGATGGTAGGCCCGCGCATAGGCTGTCGCCTGTGCCGTCCGGCTCGGCTCCTCGGCATCCATGTCCGCGACCATACCGTGACCGCCGCAACGGCTCCCGAGGCCGCCGACCGATGTGGTCGTGGGGGACCGTCGATCGCCACGGGCCGCCGCCGTCACGCTTGGTCGGCTGTGGGAGCCGCGAGTTGCCAGTTGACTCCGAACTTGTCGTGAAACCACCGACGGACCGAAACCGTAGTCGCCGCGTTCCCCCGTACCGATGAGTTCGGCATCCACCGGCCGTCTGCCTCAGCGGATATGTCAACAGACAGGAGCCGACTCATGCCTCGACCATTCAGATTCGGGGTCGTCGCCCCGCGCACCACCGACCCGACGACGTGGCGAGATCGTGTCAGTCAGATCGCCGACGACGGCTACTCGACACTGCTGGTTCCCGATTTTCCACTCACCCAACCGGCGCCCGGTCCGATGCTGGCCACCGCGGCAGCACAGGCCGACCTACGGGTGGGCAGTTGGGTCTACGCTGCTCCGTTCCGCCCGGCGTGGCTGACGGCGTGGGAAGCGCATTCACTGTCGTTGCTCACCGACGGCCGTTTCGAAATGGGTATCGGTACCGGCCGCCCAGGAATCGAAGACGAACTCCGAGACAAGGGCATGCCCGCCGTGCCACCGCCGCGCGAGAGGTTGACACAAGTGCGGGAAACCGTTGTGGCGCTGCGAGATTTCGATGGGCCGGATCGTCACACCCCGGTCGCGATGGCCGTCTCGGGGCCGCGGGCGCGGGCCCTCGCGGCCGACGTTGCGGATATCGTCACTTTTCCGCTGGACGGCAAGACCCGCACCGACGTCGAACGTCTGACTCGCGATTTCCGGACTGGCCGCGACGTCGAACTCGCGCTCGCCGTGCCGGTCATCGGCGACCACGTCGCCGCGTACATGGCATCGCCCGACACCAACCCCGCCGCCCTCCGAGCCGCCGACTCCGTGGCCGTGCTCCCAGACGATGTGGAGGCCGCCGCCGAGGAGATACAGCGGCGGCGCGTCGAGCTGGGCTTCTCCTACTTTGTCTTCGGCGCCGACCACGCAAAGAGATTCGCGCCCGTTGTCGCTGCTCTGGCCGGCAACTGACGGGGGGTACCGGCATTGTTCGGCCGGGGCAACGGCCCCGGCCGAACAGTACCCACCTCCCCGGGGCCAGTGGCGCGACGACGGATTCGGTCGGGGGGGAACCGTCGCACCGTCGCCGAATCCTGCTGTGCAGGGCCTGTTCCGCACCCCGCGAGCACCAAGCACGACACGGACACAGCCGTGCTCAGCGATGCCCCCTTCATCAATTCGACCATCAAGCTCTTTCTGTTCAGACACGCACGGCGAGGTGCGCGTCGGCATGGAGGTCGCCCACGGTCCACCGCGGGTTCTCCGGGTAATGACCGAGCGCGACTTCCATTGCCACATTGCGCCCGAGTCCTGCCAGTGGTCACTGATCATGCGAGTCGACCGTGGCGGCCTACGGGTCGATGGTGCGCGCTCTGCCGTCGGTGACTCGTTCTCGGGAGGTGTCTTTGAGTGCCACGCCCGACCGTCCGAGTCTGTGGGCACCCGCGACGAGTTCAGCGGCGACTGCGGCGGCTGCCTCGTAGCCCAGTCCATCGGGTGGGTGGATGTTGGAGACGCAGTTTCGGTCGGCATCTGTGCATCCTTCGCGAGGCCGATGGGTCAGATAGATGCCGAGGCTGTTCGCGACTGACAATCCTGGACGCTCACCGATCACCACGATGACCGTTTGCGCGCCGAGTGCCGGTCCGATGTGATCTCCCAGGGCAACACGAGCCTGCGTGGCGATGACCGGTGGACCGACGGTGAAATCAGTCGCGAGCGTGTCGACAAGGGCCTTGAACAATCCGGGACCGTGGTCTGTGAGAGCTCGTGGGGAGAGCCCGTCGGCCAGCACGATGGCAATATCGGCTCCGGTCGCCGGGAGGTGTCCCACGTCAGCGGGACGCCGGCCCAGGTCCGGGCGACGGAGGTACTCGCTTCGCGAGCTGGCTTGGCTGGTGACCACGAGAGCCTGTGGCACCCCGAGGGCGCTGATCCTGGCTTCGAGATGCCCGACGTCCAGGGGTTCGTGGACGGCGTCGCGTGCTGTTGCGTGGGCAGTCTGGAACTCGAGCACACGGCGCGAGGGCAACGAGTCCCCGGCACGTCCGAGACCGATCCGCGCCTGAGTGCTGAGCCGAAGCGGCATCCACACCTCGTCGGAGGGCTCGCGCGCGTCCGTCATCGCGCGGACGTGAGTGATCGCAGCGGCGAGGCCGACACGTCGACCGGAAGGATCCTGCCGGTGCCGTCGATCATGCCGAGCCCGGCAAGCCATGACTCGAACTCCGGTGCAGGACGCAGCCCGAGAGCTCGGCGCACGTACAGAGCGTCGTGAAACGACAGGCTCTGATAACCGAGCATGACGTCGTCGGCCCCCGGCACCGCGATGACGAACGCCGCACCGGCCACACCGAGGAGGGTCAACAAGGTATCCATGTCGTCCTGATCGGCATCGGCATGGTTGGTGTAGCAGACATCCACGCCCATCGGCAGCCCGAGGATCTTCCCGCAGAAATGGTCTTCGAGTCCTGCTCGAATGATCTGTTTGCCGTCGTACAGGTATTCGGGGCCGATGAATCCGACGACCGTGTTGATCAGCAGAGGGTCGAGTTCTCGGGCAACGGCGTACGCACGGGCTTCCAGCGTCTGCTGGTCGACCGGTCTGCCACCGACACCGATGTGCGCGTTCGCCGACAGTGCCGATCCCTGCCCGGTCTCGAGGTACATGACGTTGTCACCCACAGTGCCCCGGTGCAGGGAACGGCCCGCTTCGTCGGCCTCACGCAGCATCGCGAGGTCGATGCCGAAACTGTTGTTGGCCTGCTCGGTACCTGCCACGGACTGGAATACGAGGTCGACGGGTACGCCCCTGTCGATCAGGTCAATCGTGGTCGTTACATGCGACAGCACACATGACTGCACGGGAATCCGAAATCGCTGTCGGATGTCGTCGAGCAGATACAACAACTCGGCCGCCGCGTGCGGCGAGTCCGTTGCCGGATTGATTCCGATCACGGCGTCGCCGCAGCCCATCAGCAGACCGTCGAGGATGGCCGCCGCGATACCGCGCGGGTCGTCAGTGGGGTGATTGGGTTGTAGCCGCGTCGCGATCCGCCCCGGTAGACCGACCGTTGTGCGGAACGCTGCGGTCACCCGCGTCGCGGACGCCACGAGAACGAGGTCCTGGTTGCGCATGATCTTCGAGGCCGCCGCGACCATCTCAGGGGTCAGCGCCGGAGCGACGGCCGCGATCCTGCTCGCGCTGTCGTCGCGAGTAGCGGCGTCGAGGAGCCAATCACGCAGACCGCCGACCGTGAGATGCGAGAGTGTCCGAAATGCATCACGATCATGAGTGTCGATGATCAGCCGGGTGACTTCGTCGGCCTCGTACGCGACGAGCTGCTCCTCGAGGAATGTGGACAACGGCACGTCCGCCAGTTGCCAAGCGGCAGCTGCACGTTCGGCATCGGAGTGGGCGGCACATCCGGCGAGCTCGTCGCCGGATCGCCGGGGGGACGCCTTCCCCATCAGGTCCACCAGCCCGTGAAACGTATATGAGGTACCGGCAATTGTCTGCTTGAACTCCACAGGCTCCTCCACGGCGTCGACCACGCGGGCCGACCGCGCCCAGAGGTCTGCCCGCCCCGATGACGGCTACACAGCGAAGTACAGCATGAAACCGGCACCGGCGCTGGCCGCACACTCCACGGAGCTGTTTGCCTCCCGCCCCATTCGGCCTCGCATTCGGCGATGATCGATCAGCGGACAGGGATGCACACGATCGTGATACATACGGTCATCGGCGCGTCCGGGATCGGGAAGATCGGGACGACAGGCACCGGAAGGAGTGGCACCGGTAGCAATGGCGCGGGCACAACCGGCACCGGAACATCGGGTATTCGAATGGTTGTGTCTGCGTTGCTCGATGTGACGGCGGCGGGCGCCGCGGGCGTTGCCGACGCTGTCGGCGCCAACGCCACCGTCACCGTCGCCACTCCGATGGCCGTGCCGACTGCGATCTTTCGGATGTTGATACTCACGGCTGCTCTTCCTCTCGAGATCCACCCGTTGTCCTCGAGATCGCGACCCGGGGCATCAAACAACCGAATGTCTTGACATCCAACAGAATCAACAGATCCCGATTGATTGTCACGCGGAGATCACTCAGTCCATGCACTCCGCGCGTCTTCGCCACCTTCCATACCGGGGCCGACGCTGGTGAGCTCTGATTCTCCCATAACCTGATCAGCAGATCGAGAGAATTCTCGAACCGATGCACCCGTGTACTCTCATCGAACGTCAATCACTCGTCGCGAATCGTGAAAGTTAGATTGCCAAACGAAATTCGCAGGGCCCCAACCTACTACGTCTCATCGATCCTCGCGGACGAGTCATCCGGCAAGTATCTCGAGACCGGAGTCACTCACGGGCAACACCAGTCATGTCGTGCAATCGCAGCCCTACGTGCAACTCAGTTCGCAGTCGACCGTCGATGAGGTCTCCGTCCAGTGCCGAACGAACCCTCCCGAGCCGGTAGTACAGCGTCGATCGATGAATGTTCAGCGCCAGGGCGGTGCGTTGTGCATCACCGCCACAGTCCAGGTATGCCCGTAATGTCAACATGATCTCGGGTGAAAGATTCGCTGCCAGAAGCTGTCTCACCGACCTCGGGAGATCTTCGCCGGTCAACTCTTCTACGGGCAGAAGCGCCAGTATCCCGTCGATCCCCATCTCATCCCAGGCAGTCGCGCGGCCGTGATCCGCGGGCGCCAACCAGTTCGCTCTCAGCGCCCGACGAGCCCGTACAAGTGAGTGATGGACGTCCTCGAGCCGGTTGACCACCGGCCCGATCCCGGCGCGCACGTCTCCTGAGTCCGGGTCGGCCAGGATTCGCTCCAGTCGACCGGGCACAACCGGGCGCGGAAAGATCAGCACACCGGTGCCGTCGTCGAATGTGGAGCCGACGACCGATGCAGTCGATGACCGCGCGACGAAGTCGAGCGTCCGCCACACAGCCATCTGGGAACCGTCCGGCGAATGTCCTGGACGGGGATCGCCGCCGACCGCGACGGAGGCGTAGTGCGTCGCCGACCCGACATGGCGCTCCGCGATAAGGGCTTCGGCCGCCGCACGCCGTTGCACGGGGTCGGTTCCGGTGACCCGAAGTAATAGTTCGCGGACCCGGGATCGATCGTGCTCCTCATAGAGGAGGCGCAGCGACAGCAGGACTCCGATCTCGGCAGCACCACGCAGCAGAGCGGAGAGTTCGTCGTCGGCGACGGATGCGTCGTCGACGACGGTCAGCAGATAGCCCACCGGCCGCCGATGATCGGTCAGCATGATCAGCAGACACCGCCCGATCTGAGGAATCTCCACGATCGTGTGCTCCTGCGCGGTGAACGACGGCGCCGACCAGCCACCCGAATGCGCAAGCAGCAGCGACAGTCGGCGACGATCCGCCTCGCTTTCGTGAATGGAGTAGGCGACCACCGCCATGGCCCAGTCCACGACCACCAGCCTCCGCCGGGAGGTCTCCGACAGATCCTGCAGCGCGTCATCCAATCCAGCAGCCCTGGGCATCGAGGTCACCTCCGCTTGGACAGTCTGTCGGAATCGATGGAACCATTGTTGCCCATTTGTCCAGAGATCTGGACCAGCGTGCCTGCCTAGGCTCAGAACCACCGAGCCAGAAGGAGCCAACTCATGTCCAAACGCATCGCGATCGTCGGCGCAGGTATCGGTGGCCTGACCCTGGCCATCGACCTCCAGCGCAAGGGCATGGACGTTGCGATCTACGAGCAGACCTCCGTCCTCAAGGAGGTGGGCGCGGCCGTTGCACTCTCGGCCAACGCCACCCGCTTCTACGAGGGACGCTTCGGGCTCACCGGACAGCTGGGGGAGAAGGCGGCCGAGGTCGACGGGCTTATCTTCCGCGACGGACGCACCGGTGAGCAGATCGCCCGACTGTCATCGCGCGAAGATTATCGCCGCCGCTACGGTGCGCCCTACATCGGGATTCATCGCGCAGATCTGCAGGCCATCCTGTTCGATGCACTCGACGCCGGGAGCCTGCACCTGAGCAAGCGACTGACCGACATCGACGACAGCGGCGCGGCGGCGCGGTTGATGTTCGAGGACGGCGACGAGGCCGAAGCGGATCTGGTGATCGGTGCAGACGGTGCGCGATCCCTGGTCCGACGACTCCTGCTGGGATACGACGACGCGCGGTACTCGGGGTGCAGCGCAGCCCGCGGGATCGTCGCGCCCGAACTCATGCCCTCGTTACCGGATCCGGAGACCATCCAGTTCTGGATGGGACCGGGCGGTCATCTGCTCCACTACCCGATCGGCAACGGGGATCAGAACTTCTTTCTCGTCAAACGGGAGTCCTTGCCGTGGGCGGAGAAGACATGGGTCGCGCCGGTGGAGGACAAGCGGCATGTCGAGCCGTTCGCAGAGTGGGCACCGGCGGTTGTCGAGATGGTGTCGGCCGTGCCGGTTCGCGAGCAGTGGGCGCTGTTCTACCGTCCCCCGCTCACCCACTGGTCACAGGGCAGGGTCACGCTGCTGGGGGATGCCGCACATGCGACCGTGCCACACCACGGCCAGGGCGCCAACCAATCGATCGAAGACGCAATCGTCCTGTCCGACTTGCTCTCCGAGTCCTCCGACTGGGATTGGGCGCGCACCGCATACGAGCAACGCCGTCGCTTCCGGACGCGCAAGGTCACCGACGCCGCCGTCACGGTCGGCGAGATGCTCCATCTGCCCGACAGCCCGATGGCGCGGGAACGAAACAGGCGCCTCGCCGCACCGGAAGCCTTTGACCGACACCTGGATTGGATTCACTCGTTCCGCGCCGATTCGCAGCTCCCGGATCAACCAACGGTCGGAGCCTAGACATTGCGCTGACGTGCCGGCGTATCGCGCTTGCGCTGTTGGGCATTGAACCGCGCCTTCTTCTCGCGATTTCCGCACGTGCTCATGTCGCACCACCGGCGCGAGCGACTGCGACTGGTGTCGAAGAAGGCGGCCCGGCAGGTCGGCGATGCACACAACGCCAACCGTCCGTCGCGTGTGCCCGAAAGGATGCCGATCGCGTCGGCGGCGATCACGCCCAGCGCATCTTCGACGGCGGTGTCACTGCGCAGCCGCCAACGCAGGTCACCGTCGGCCGTCAACTCGGCCGTTGCGCGGCCTCGAGCGCTGCGATCGTTGATGACCTCGACGGCCGACGACGGTAAGGCACCACCGACTGCGACTGCCGTCGCGGTGGCGTGTATCGATTCCCGAAGTTGCCATGCGAGTTCGAGTTGCGCCTGGGTGCAGGTCTCTACGGTGAGCCCATAGATGTCCAGCCAGTCGACGAGCCGAGCAGGGGTGGGTATGCGTTCCACCGGCGTGCCGCATCGCTCGCTGAGGGTCCCGGTGAAGCTGGTTGCGAGCACGGCACCGAGCCGGAAATCAGGGAACAACGCGGTCATGGGAACCAACATAGCCGGTTGCGCGATGACCGATCGGACTGCTAGAACCGTCATAGCCGGTTCTAATCGAGCGGAAACATCCGACCGCGAGGAGCATCCATGTCTCGGTCAGGCAGCGACGTGCGAGCGTTCGAGTCCCACGCGACCGACGCCGAACTCGACGATCTACGCGGGCGATTGGTCGCGGCCCGGCTACCCGAGGCCGAGACTGTCGCCCCCACGGCCGTCGGTTCGCGCCGATGGGATCAGGGGGTTCCGCTCACCGACCTCGTCGAGGTGGTGGAGTACTGGCGCACCCAGTACGACTGGCGGTCGCTCGAGGCACGCCTCGACCGCATCGGCCAGTTCCACACGACGATCGACGGCCTGGGAGTTCACTTCTTACACAAGCGGTCCCGTCGCTCGGATGCAACCCCCCCTGATCCTGACGCATGGCTGGCCGGGCAGCATCGTGGAGTTCGTGGACGTAGTGGATGAATTGGCGAACCCAGCAGATGAGAACACACCGGCGTTCCATGTCGTGGCGCCGTCGTTGCCCGGCTTCGGCTACAGCGACAAGCCCGCCGCCACCGGTTGGGGAACCGAAAAGATCGCCGCCGCATGGACAGAGCTGATGACCAGGCTCGGCTACCGCCAGTTCTTGGCTCATGGGGGCGATTGGGGCGGCAACATCACCACGGTGCTGGCCGGACGATTTCCCGATCACGTCCTCGGCATCCACACATTGTTCGCCGAGGCTCCGCCGGGCCTGAGCACGAACGGCCTGACCGAGTCCGAGCGCCGCTGGACTGAGGAGACCCACCATTTCTGGCGACACCGCGCGGCCTATGCGAAACAGCAGGCCACGCGCCCACAGACCATCGGGTACTCGCTCGTCGACTCGCCCGTCGGACTCCTCGCCTGGATCCTCGACAAGTTCGCCGACTGGACCGATTCCGAGGACAGTCCGTTCGAGCGGATCTCTCTGGATACGGTCCTCGACGACGTCACCTTGTACTGGCTGACGAGAACAGGTGCCTCGGCAGCACGCATCTACCACGAGAGCCACAACTCCCTCGACCCTGAACTCCGGGTCGACGTGCCGACCGCCATCACCATGTATCCCCGCGACATCGAGAAGACCCCGCGCCCGTGGGCGGCGCAGCGGTACCGACAGATCGTGCGATGGAACGTCCCCGACGCCGGCGGACATTTTCCGTCACTGGAGGTTCCCGGCTACTTCGTCCGAGACCTACGGGAGGGTCTGGCAGCGATTCTCGCCACGTAACGATCGCGCACCGACTTGGACAATTGACCAAGTCAATTGAGCAACGCTCAACTATCCTCAGATCGACTGTGCAACAACGCCATCTGTCGACAATCCAATCGAGCGCTCGGTTAAGTTGTTCAAGAACGCTATTCGCGATTAGCGACACCAAAACTGTTGATTTTCTTCACCTTTCACAATCATCGTGTTGTACTCTCCATCGCGGAATGCGCATCCCGCGAAACCATGGCCGGTCATTGGCCGGCATCGACATCGATCATCAGTGGGGGAGTACAACCATGAGTCAATCTGTCGTGTCCCGCCGGGCGTGGGGCCGACGGCTGGTAGGGGGAGCCGTCGCCATCGCCGCAACCGCGTCGGTTGCGTTGGGAACCACGTCGCCGGCTTCTGCCGTCACCGCGCAGCAACTCGACACCACGATCAAGTCAGGGCTCGAGCGTCACGTCGCCGACGATGTCATCCTCAGCGGGTCGAGCACGTGGAAGGTGCCTACGGGTGGCGGCAAGGAGGAGGACGACTTCTGGAAGGCGTTCGGGAACGGTCTGTCCGATCCGGATGTCGCTCCACCCGGGGCCAATGACTGGACCTGTCGGCCGTCCGAAGGGAAGGACCCCGTGGTCCTGGTGCACGGCACCTGGGAGAACGCGTACAACAACTGGGCGTTTCTGGCACCGAACCTGAAGCGTGCCGGGTACTGCGTCTATGCCTTGAACTACGGGATCCTCGGTCTCGGCCGAGGTGGTGGCCTCGGCACCGTCCTCCCCGGCGCCTACGCGACCGGCGACATTGCAGAGTCGGCCGAGCAACTTGCCACATTCGTCGACCGCGTGCGGTCGTCGACCGGCTCCTCGAAGGTCGACATGGTGGGTCACTCGCAGGGTGGATTGATGGCACGTCAATATCTGAAGTTCGACGGCGGAGCCGCCAAGGTCGACCACCTGGTCACCCTGGGTGCGACCAACCACGGCACCACACTGGTCGGGATCGGAGCGCTGGGTCGCAGTATCAACAATCTGGGTATCGATGTCCTCGGGCCCATCGCCTTGGGTGTCGGGGTCTCAGGCATCCAGCAGGTCTACGATTCGGACTTCCTGAAAAAGCTCAACGCTGACGGGGACACCGTGCCCGGCGTGCACTACACCGTGATCGGGTCCAGGTACGACGAGGTCACCACGCCCTACGACTCGACATTCCTCAAGGGCTCGAATGTCGAGAACATCACCCTGCAGGACGGGTGCGCGGCCGACATGTCCGACCATCTGGCCCTGAGCTATTCGAAACGAGCCGTGGCCCTGATCCTCGACGCGTTGGGAGCTGATGTACCCGTGGTCTGCGCGCCCAACGGTTGGTTGGTCGGCTGACCACCGGTCCGGCGAGTCTCACCGGCTCGCCGGACCGCCCACGGTCTCACGTCGGTCAGGGTCCGACTGGGTAGTGGCTGGTGATGGCGACCCGATTCCACGCGTTCATGACCGTCGCGAGCCAGCACACGGCAGAGATCTGTTCGTCGGAGAGACTGCCGTCGTCCCAGGTGCGACGTTCGGGGACAGACAGTTCGGTGACCTGTTCGGCCAGGGAGAGCGCAGCACGCTCGGGCGCGCTGAAATACTGCGATTCCCACCATGCGGCCACGACGGCGAGGCGGTCGGTGCTCTCGCCCTTGGCCAGTGCGTCACGCGTGTGCATTCGCAGACAAAAGGCGCATCCGTTGAGCTGGGAGACCCGGATCTTCACTAGATCGGAGACGAGGGGGTCGAGACCACACTCGTCGAATGCCGTGTCGGCTGCTGCGTTCAGCGCTGTCAGCGCCTGGTAGGCAGCTGGGTGCTGTTTACCGAGATTCACTGTGCTCAATGTTTCCTCCGGATGTGGTGAGCGTTGGAGCAGTCGTCGTGTTCACCGCACCACCAGATCGTGGGTCGTCGCGCTGAGAGTGATCGCCGCGATCGACTCACCGCGCATCCAGGTGGTGACGAAACGGTCGAGTGCGGGATTGCCCCCGCGACCCACGAACGCTTTCTTCGGTATCTCGATGGCGCCGACCAGGTGCCGCGGCGTCGAGGTCAAACCGGGGAGTGACGGTGTCATCCGCATGCCATCGGCGGTGTGCAACAGAACCGGGATGTGGGCGCCGCCAGGGCCGACAACCACGGCATCACGGGTCGTGACGGCGGGGTCGAAATTGTCGACGAGGAGCCGGTAACCCGAGGGCCCGGCATGGAGTCCCACCTGGTCGAGGAGTCGTGGATCGACGATGCTGTACGGCAGGCCGACGTCGATCAGTGTCTGGCCGTCGACAAGGGCATCTCGCGAGGGGAGTGACGCGGTCAGGTTCCAGGGTTTCGGCGGCGCAAGCGTATCCGCCGATCGATCGCTTGCCGAGTTGGCAATCGGTCGTCCTCGCATGGGCGAACCCGTCGGTGTGAACGACCAGGAGGGAGCATGAATCTCTTTGTGCCAGAATCCGGTATGTCCCCCGGATCTTCCTTCGACCCGTAGTTCGCGGTTCTCGGCGCCGGGTCCCAGCGATATCACCGTGATCGATGAGGAAATCTCGCCCGGGACCTTGGGTTGATGGGTCCACCCCGGTGCGGGCAGTTGAACCGCGGCGGTCGATCGGTCCACGACCTCCGAGATGAGGTCAGGCGCGCTGGGTTTGCCCGTCTGTGGCTCCCAGCTGTAGCGGAAGAACACCGAATCGGAACCGGACGAGTCGAAATCGAAAGTCCTCGTGTACATGTCGCCGTAGCGGTTCATCACGAACGTCGTCGACCCGGCAGCCGAGAGCGCCACCGATCGGAACCGCCCGCCCAGCGGGCTCCCGATCTCGTAGCTGTTGTCGTTGGGCAGCCATGGATCGGCATACGTGATCCGGCTTCCGTCGCCGGTGAGCGATGGGATCATCGTCATCTTGGCACTGCCACTCGGGTGCAGGCGGCCCGCGATGTCGGCGTACACCCGGTTGTTGGTCGGCGATGTCACGCTCAGCGCCCATCCGCCGGTACGGGCGTCGGGCAATGTGCGGCCAGCCCCCAACCACAAGAGCGATCCCCACGCAGACGTCCAATTCCACAGCACCGGAGACAAAGTGACGTTGTCCATCGTGTAGATCCATCCGCCGCGGTCGACACCGACGAGTTCGTCGTCATCGAGCGAGATGGCGGTGATCTGGCCACGCAAGCACGACGGCAGGGGCACGACACGCCATCCGCCGGTGGAGTGACGGGGCCTGGTGAGCAACTGCCGGTCCACGAGTGCGAACTCCCAGAACCGGTTGAACTGTGTCCGCTCCGTACGCAGGTCCACTCGAGGTGGCGCGTGGGTTCCCCGGTACGACGGGAATGCAGCCAGCCCGGTGCGGTTTCCGGTCGACGGCGGCCCCGGCGGTACTTGCGCGGTCCCGAACGGGACGCAGCCCGCCGGTCCTGCGTCGGCCGGTGCGATCGTCGTCGTCGCCACCGTGGCGAAGGTCGCGGCCGAGAGGACGGCGACGGCACATCGCCACGCGCGACGGGATCGATTGTCGGGCATGAACAGAACTATGCCACCTAGAACCACTCCGGACGGCCGGTTGTCGGATCACTCGTCTCGGCCGCGAACCCTGCGCGGATCAGCCGCGACCGTGACCGTCTCGGCGATCGCCGCCGCACCCTTCTCGATGATGTTGTGGTGGGAGGTGCCGTCGGTCACGACGACGTCGAGACCCGCCACCTCGTGTCGGGCACGACCCTCGCACGTCCGGTTGTTCTGGCTGCGGTCGGCCTCGGCCATCACGAGTGTCACCGCGTCGGCCGTCAGCGAGCGGAACTCGCCGGTGTGCGGTCGCCTGGGTCGGACGATCCCCGGCCACCGATGCTGCGACCCCCGATGCATAGACGTCGACCGAGACGGGCAGGTCACCTCGTGTCTCCCAATCGATCAGCCGACGCGCACCGGACTCCGTTCGTCGCACGAGAACCGGCATCGCGCGAAGGACGTAGGGGACCGACATGGACGAGAAGCACATCGACGGAGACACCAGCGAGAGACGACGAACGCGACCGGGGCGCGCGAGTGCATAGCTTGCAGCTATCCATCCGCCGTACGAGTGCCCCACCAGATCGAGCGCCGTCACGTCGAGTGCCTCGAGCACGTCATCCAACCAGTCGTGCAGTTCGTCCGCCGAGGTCAACCGCCGACCTCGGTACGCGCTGCGTCCTGCGTCGCCGACGATGTCGACCGCGATCACGGTCCGACCGGGTAACTCGTGCGCCACGCGCCACCAGGAAGCACCCGTCGCGCCCCCGCCGGGTATCAGCACCACGGGTACGCCGTGGTCGCCCCTCACCAGCACGTGAGTGCTCGCCCGGGCGCCGTCCACCGACACCGGCTGGGTGCCCAGTGGCCACCGGTCGATCAGGCGGTTCAGTTCGACGTCGAAGTCCGACGTTCGCGACTGCGGATTTTCATTCACTCAGTGATATTATCAACAAATGAATTATCCGGACAGGGACGACTGGATCGACAACGCTCCCGACGACGCTCGCGGCCGCCTCGTGCATCTGGTTCGGCGCCTGGCGTTCGCCTATTCCGACCGAGTATCCCGCTCGGCTGCACAGTTGGGACTGCACCCGACCGACCTGCGCGCACTCGCCCTCGTCCTGGACGCGGGCCGCTCTCGCGAGCCCCTCACGGTGGGCGCTCTCGGGGCAACATTGCGGATGAATCAGCCGACCGTGACCGCGATCGTCGACCGCCTCGTGGACCACACACTCGTTGAGCGGCGACCGGTACCGGGCGACCGGCGCAAGGTCGCACTCGCGATCACCGAGAAGGGCAGACAGACCGGCTGGTCGGCTTTCGGATCACTTGTGCAGGACATGCACAGCCAGTTGTCCGACGTGCCCACGCACGATCTCGAGACTGCGGAAATCGTTCTCGGACTTGCATTGACCGCGTTCGAGGACGTTCTCTAGCGGCTTCGTCCGCTGCTGGCCCGCCAATCGGACGGACGATCACCGCGACAGCAGGGCCGGCACCACGAATGCCCGCAACTTCGCCCGCACCCGGTCGAGAGCACTGTCATCGGCGCCGAACTGACTGATGTACATGATCTCGAGTTCGGAGATCCATTCGGCGAGTAGCTTCAGGTCGAGGTCTGCGCGAATCGTCCCGGCCGCCTGTTCGTCCGCGAGGATCGGCCCCCACAACTCATGCGTGAGTTCGATGGCCCGTCCGGACTCGCTGAGCAGTTGGATCGACAAGCCCATCGACTCGGGGGAGACGAGTCGATTGACCATCGGGTCGCGATGCCCCTTGCTGATGTCGCGGCAGATGCCCTCCACGATTCGTTCCTCGACAGTCGGCCAGCGCCTGATGTACACACGGGCGCGATCCATGTTGGCCCTGGCACGTCGCACCACCGATTCGGCGATGAGTGACTCCCGATCGGCGAAGTACCGGTACACCGTTGCCCGCGACATCGATGCAGCTCTGGCGACGTCTTCCATAGTCGTCTTGGCAATGCCAAACCGCTCGAAACATTCCTCGGCCGCCAGGAGAATCGCGGCACGCGGATCCGTCCGGGGCTCGTTGTCTATGCGCGTCGCCACGCATCGATGATATCAACCCTAAAGTAATTAGATAAGACGCTAGACATTGATTGTCTCGTGTGTCACTCTCGGATGCATGGAGCGCGACGAGAAGATCAGACTCACCCGACGACTGATCGACCACGTGGACAACGACACCACCGATTACGCGGATGACCTACTGCGAGTGCCATTTTCGGTTTTCAATGATCCAGATCTGGCCGAAAGGGAACGTGCGGTCGTGCGCCGATTCCCGCACATAGTCGCGCATGTCGACGAGTTGCAGAAAGCCGGCGACTTCCTCACCACCGAACTCATCGGCACACCACTGCTCATCGTCAAGCAGAGCGACGGCAGCGTCAAAGCGTTCTCCAACGTCTGTCGTCACCGTGGCTCGAAGGTCGAGTTCGGTGAGACCGGCTGCAAGCGGGTGTTCGCCTGCCCCTACCACAACTGGTCCTACGGAAAGGACGGCGCACTGCGCGGCCTTCCACATGCGGAGGGTTTCGAAGGGATGGACCGCGGTGAGTACGGGCTGGTCGAGTTCCCATGCGAGGTCCGGCACGGGCTCGTCTGGGTCGTCCCCACTGTCGGCGCCGATCTCGACATCGAGGCGGTTCTGGGCGCCAAGCACGACGCTGAGGTCACCGATACCGGCATGGCCGACTCGTTCCAGGTACGCAAGGAGACCTGGAGGCTCGGGATGAACTGGAAGATCGCCGTCGACGGCGTCCAGGACTCGTATCACCTGTGCCAATTGCACACCAAGACCGTGTGCAACTACCTCGAGGGCAACATCACCGCGCTCGACGTCGTTGACCGGTCGTGGCGACTCGTGGTGGCACGCAAGGCGATCACCGAGGTGCGGGATGCCGATCCGGACAGCTTCGACGTCCGTGATTACTCGCTCGCGAACTACACCATCTATCCGGGCACGATGCTGGTCACGGAACCCAATCATTTCGAGATCTGGACGATCGTGCCGGACAAGGACGATCCGAACGTCTCTTACTGCACGATCCGCCTGCTCTCGCCGAAGAAGCCGGAGACCCCCCGCGAGGAGCGGATCCTGGACAAGAACTGGGAACTGTTGATGGAGACCCTGCACGCCGAGGACTGGTTCGTCACCAAGACGATCACCGACAACGCCGCGTTCGGACAGGTCGAGGAACTGATCTACGGCCGAAACGAGCTGCCCGGTCAACTGTTTCACAACATGGTCGCCAAAGACGTCGCCGAACTCGATCGCACCCGGGCGTCGGCCGAACTCGAAGGGGCCCGGTAACACGCGATGACGACCCTGCTCCGGGAATGTCCCGCCCCGGGAGTGCTCCGGTTGTCGATCAACCGTCCACAGGTCCGCAACGCGATTTCCCTCGAGCTGCAGCGTGATGTGGACGCAGCCCTGACCGACGCCTCGACCGACGAGGACATCCGTGCCGTGATCGTCGCCGGAACCGGGCCGGACGCCTTCAGCGCGGGTTACGACCTGAAGGAACTGGCCGAGATGTCTCCGGCGTCGGCCACCGAGGCGATGCTCGAGCGCGAGGAACTGCTGTGGCGGTTTCTCACGTTCGACAAGCCGATCGTCGCCGAGGTCGCCGGCGCCGCGCACGGTGCAGGCACCATCCTCGCCGTTTGTTCCGATCTGCGGGTCGGGGGTCCGGAGACCCGTTTCACGGTCACCGCGGCACGGTACGGGGGCGCGAATATGACCTGGCTTCTCGACAACCTGGTGGGCGCCGGGCAGGCCCGCGACATCCTCATGACCTCACGCACCGTGGACGGCCTCGAAGCATTGCGGATAGGACTGCTGAGTCGGTACGCACACGACGGCGACGTCGCCTCTCTGGCGCTGCGCGCGGCCACCGAACTCGCCGCGCAGCCACCAGCGGGGTTGCGCGAGATCAAGCGATTGATGCTCGACGGTCCAGGGCACGACCTGCGTACCCGGTACGACAGAGAGAACACCGTATCCCGTACGACCCTGCGACCGCGTCCGGTCACAGATCTGTTCGCAGGGTTCTTCTCCCGGCAGGGCAAGTGAAGGAGCGCAGGATGGCCGAGCCCGCGACCAGCCCGGACATCTGGAGCCCCGATTGGGTGGACCCGTTCGCCCCGACCGTCAACGCCGATGACGAGTATGCGCAGCTCGTCGATGCACTACGCGAGGTGCAAGAGGCGATCACCCGGAGCCGACCGACGCCAGGCGCGGCGGCCGACGCTGCCGTCACGCTGCGAGAAACAGCGAGACGAATGCGCGCGTTCGAGGTCGACGAAGACTCTCAGATAGCCGGAAAGCGTTGGGAGATAGCGGGTAAGGGTCATTCGCTGGCGCCCGTGCTGCACATCGACACGGTCACCGACACCTTTGCCCGTGGGACAGTGACGATCGGACGGTTCCACTCGGGCCGGTACGCGATGAACGGCGGGGTGACCCCGTTGATCTTCGACGAGCTCCTCGCCCGACTGGCGAACAGCGGCGGGCGGCCGTGGGCACGCACCGCATACCTCAATGTGAACTTCCGTGCCCCGGCGCCGTTGCACACCGAACTGACCGTGACCGGAGAGCTCACTGGCCAAGAAGGTCGAAAGCGGTTTCTGCGCGGAGCCATGCATCACGGCGACATCCTCGTAGCCGATGCCGAAGGCCTGTGGGTTGAGCTCAGACACGAACAGACACAAGATATTTCGAGAAATCTGGAAGGACGTGACCGATGAGCGGGTTCTCACTGCTGAGCGGCGTACGAGTCCTCGAGGTCGCCCAGCTCGCCCCGGCGTCACTGGGTGGACACCTCGCGGACCTCGGTGCCGAGGTGATCAAGCTCGAGTCGGGTCCGCTCGGAGACCCGGTCCGCGTGGGCGGCAGCAGAGCGATCGGTGACGCCGACGGCCCGGCGTTCATGCATCTGCGCTGGAATCGCGGCAAGAAATCGGTCGCGCTCGACCTGCGCAGCCCGGAGGGTCGGCAGGCCTTCCTCGACCTCGCCCGCTCTTGTGATGCGGTGATCGAGGGAATGCGCGGCGGATACCTGGACTGGCTCGGCATCGGTTACGAGCAACTGCTTCAGTCGAATCCGAAGATCGTGCTCTGCACCGTGTCGGGAATGGGCAATGACGGCCCTTACCGCGTGTTGGGAACCGGCGGTCCGGTTTTCGACGCGTACGCGGGCCTTCGCGAGGTGAGCACCCCGTCGCAACCACCGACCGACGGGATGGCCGGGTCCACGACCCCTCCCATCGCGATGTACGCGCTCGGGGCGTACGGCGCGATGGGCTTGCTGGCCGCCCTACATCGAGCCGCGACCACCGGGCACGGATGTCACGTCGAAGTCGCGGGCATCGACGTCGCCGCCGCATGGATGCCCGATCTCGTCGATGCAGAATTGAACAGAGATCGGTCGATACCGCGGCCGACCTGGCTACCGGATGGCCGCCTGCCGGACTGGCCGCGTCTCGAGGCGTACCGCACCAGCGACGGTGAGGCGATCCTGTTCGGCTCGCATGTGGAGAAATTCTGGCACAACTTCCTGATCGCCGTCGGCCGCGATGACCTCATCACCATCGATCTCACCAGCGTCGACGACGGGGCCGCCGAACGTGCCGATCAGGTCTGGCGGGCTTTGACGGAGATCTTCGCCCAACGCACGCGCGCGGAGTGGGTCGAACTGTTCCTCGAGCACGGCATCGCGGGCGGCCCGGTCAACAGCATCGCCGACATGCTCGACGATCCGCACTTCCGGGCGCGGGAGAACACCTACCGTGTCGATTATCCCGGGGTGGGCGAGTTGGAGTTCGTGGTCAGTCCGGTACGTGTCGCCGGCGAGAAGTTCGCGCCCGCGCTGCCGCCGGACATGGGCGCCGACACCGTCGCCGTGCTGCGCTCGGTCGCGGGCTACGACGATGACACGATCGCGACGATGACGCGGTCATGACTACGACGGGATCGGCACGGCGCGACCCGACCCGATCCCGTCGAGAGACATCCACGGCCGGCTGATCGGCCAGTGACCCAGGGACCTTGACCCACACAGAATCGCCTGTGTGGGTGAACTTTTCGTGCCCGGGCACGCAGGACCCGGTTGCGCACGAGTGCCACCGCCCGGCCATTGCACAAATTGCCTACTACTGTTAGGTTTTAACCTACGAAGTGAGGGTGGTCACACCCCGTCGACACCAACTCCCCGGCGCATCGACGACACAGCCCGCGGATCCCCGCACAGAACACGAGGAGCACAGATGAATCTCGCGGACCTGACCCGTTATTGGGGCAAGACGCGTTCGCAACAACAGGCGATCGTCTTCGGAGACACCTCCCAGACCTGGGCAGAGGTCGATGCGATCACCGATGCCATCGCCCGCGGTCTCGCGGCCCGCGGCGTCCGCAAGGGTGACCGGGTCTCGGTGATGATGCTCAACCGCCCCGAGCTCGCCCACATCATCCTTGCGACCCTCAAGCTCGGAGCCATCAGCGTTCCACTCAACTTTCGACTCACCGCCAAAGAGCTCGCACCGATGATCCTCGACTCGGCTCCTCGGATCATCATCGTCGAGGACGAGTTCGCGCCACTGCTCGAGGTCGCGGCCGAGCAGGCGGAGTTCGAGACCTACGCGCTCGGCGGGAATTCGTTTGCCCCCTACGAGCAGCTGATCGATCCCGGCACCGCTCCCATTGTCGCCATCGCCGCCGACGACCCCGGTTTCATCTGCTACACGTCTGGAACCACCGGGGCACAGAAGGGTGCGCTGATCACCCACCGCAACGCGATGACACCCGGCATCTCGCAAGCCGTCACCTTCGGTTTCTCGTCCCGGGACCGCGTGCTGTGCTCTGCACCGCTCGTCTACACGGGTTCGATCCTGTCGATCTTCATGCAGCTCGTCGTCGTACCCGGCGCGACGATGGTCCTACTGCGCGAATACGACCCGGAGATCGCCCTCGACACCTTCGAGCGCGAACAGATCACCGCGACAACCACGGTCCCGGTCATCTGGGAGCGAATGACGATGCTCCCGCATTTCGGTAGCCGAAAGCTGGCGGACTTCACGTTCGCAGGCACCGGTGGCGCCCCGGTCAGCCTGGATCTGCTCGATTTCTACCGCGCGCACGGTATCCCGCTGACACAGTGCTACGGCCTGACCGAAGCATCCGGGATGGTCTCCACCCTCACGTACGAGGACGCGCTCTCCCGCCCCGGGTTCGCGGGCCTGTCCTTGGTCGGCACGCAGGTTACGATCGGGGCCCCCGACGTGGACACACCTGCCGGAGAGGTCGGCGAGATCCTGGTCCGCGGCGAGCACGTGCTGCGTGAGTACTGGAACAAACCCGATGCGACCCAGGCGACCCTGATCGACGGATGGCTACGCACCGGGGACCTGGGCATGCAGGACGAGAGCGGATTCCTCAAGATCGTCGACCGGAGCAAGGACATGTTGATCTCCGGCGGGCTCAACGTCTATCCCGCCGAGATCGAGAATGCGCTGCATGGGATCGAGGGTCTCGTCGACCTCGCCGTCATCGGGGTTCAGGATTCCCGCTGGGGCGAAGTACCGATGGTGGTGTTCCACAGCGACCGTCCCGCCGCCGAGATCGTCGCCGACATCGCCTCGGTTGCGGGTGAGAACCTCGCGAAGTTCAAGCGGCCCAAGCACGCGGTTGCCCTCGACGAGCCCTTGCCGCGTACATTCTCCGGCAAGCTCGCCAAACCTGCACTGCGCCAGCGGTTCCCATCAGCACCCGAGGATGCGCTGGCAGTCGACGGCATCACCGCCCGGGCCTGACACCGGCGGGGAGCACTGGCCCAGTGGGATCATCCGACACGTTTCGGAGAACGTCGTTCTGTCGGTTGTGTGCGTCTTCGTGCGGGGTGCTGGTCGACGTCGTGGACGGTCGGATCGATCGGGTGCTCGGCGACACACGACATCCCATCTCGGGTGGGTACACATGCCCAAAAGGCCGTCGCGGAGGCGACCTCGTACACGGTCGTGACCGACTCACCACGTCGATGCGCCGCACCGCAACCGGCAGCCACCAGGCGGTGGCGGTGGAGCGCGCAGTCACCGACATCGCGGATCGACTGCGCACCATCGTCGAACGACACGGCCCGGACGCGGTCGCTCTGTTCATGGGTACACAGCAGAACTTCGCGGCCCTCACCGGGCCGATGGCCCGAGCCTGGTTCAAAGGCACCGGATCGCACAAGCTGTTCTCCACGATGACCATCGATCAATCCGCGAAATGGGTTGTCACGGAGAGAATGGGCACCTACCTCGGCGGCCGGCAACGCTTCGCCGATTCCGACGTGTGGCTACTCGTCGGCACGAACCCGGTCGTCTCCGGCAACGGCGGCGACGGAGACGGTGCGGTGGTGCAGAATCCGTCCGTCACGCTTAGGTCGGGGCGAGAGCGGGGCTTGCGACTGATCGTCATCGACCCGCGTCGCACCGAGACCGCAGCCCTTGCCGACATCCACCTGGCGCCGCGCCCCGGGACGGACGCGGTGCTGTTCGCAGGCCTGCTCCATGTGGTGCTCGCCGAGAACTTGTACGACACACAGTTCTGTGACCGCCACGTGGGGGACCTGTCCGAGCTCGCGGCCGCGGTCTCCGATGTGAATCCCGCTGTCGTACAACGGTTGTGCGACGTGGATGCGGACGATGTCACGGCGACGGCTCGAGTGTTCGCGCGCGGGACCCGCGGAATGGCGACGTCGGGCACCGGGCTCTGTATGGGCCCCCACTCGAATCTCGCCGAGCATCTCGTCGCCGCCTTGAACGTGGTGTGCGGCCGGTATCTTCGAGAGGGGGAGCCCGCCGACGACCGCGCCGTCTTGATGAGGCACGTCCCGGCCCGCGCGGAGGTCGCTCCGCCCTCGCGTGGTCACGAACACGGTTTCCGCAGCCGAGTCGGAGGGGTACGAACCCTCCGCGGTGAGCTGCCGTCGTCAATTCTCGCCGATGAGATCCTCGAACCCGGGCCGGACCGCGTACGCGCGCTGATCGTCTCCGGCGGCAATCCGGCCGCAGCGCTGCCCGATCGGGCGAAGACGTTGCGTGCATTGCGATCACTCGACCTGCTCGTATGCGTCGACCCGCGCATGTCCGACACCGCCCGTCTCGCCGACTACGTGATCGCGCCCACCACGATGTACGAGCGGCCCGATCACACCGCCATCATGGAGCCGTTCTTCCCACAGCCTTTCGCACAACTCACATCGGCGGTCGTGGCACCACCGCCCGGGGTGATCGACGACTGGCGGTTCTTCTTGCATCTCGCGACCGCCTCCGGGCAACCCGCGAAGTTCGCCGGCCGTATCCTCGATCCGACGGAACCGCCGACATCCGAACAGATGTTGGCGATGATGGCCGGGCGTGGACGGGTTGCCTGGAACGACCTCATCGCCGCACCTCACGGGCATCTCGCCGAACCGAGCGGTGCCGTCGTGGGTCCGCCACTCGCTCAGAATTCCGGCCACCGATTGCAGCTCATGCCCGACGACGTCCGTCGGGAGCTGCACGCCGCCCTCACCGACGCGGCTCCCGCGGCACGGTTCCCACTGCTGTTGACGGTTCGCCGGATCCGGGAGGCAGTGAACTCCACCGGCACACGCGTACCCGGGTTGGTACCGGGAGGCACCAATCCGGCAAGCCTGCATCCCGACGACATGGCGGATATCGGAACAGTCGACGGACAGACCGTGACGATACGTTCGGCATCCGGCGTCATCCGTGCGATCGCGCGGGCAGACGCGACCCTCGCCCGCGGCACGGTGACGATGACGCACTGCTTCGGCAGCGTCGACCCGGGGACCGAGCACGGGGTCAACGTCAACGTCCTCACCGGCACCCACAACGGCGTGCAATCGATCAATGCGATGCCGACCATGACGGCGATTCCCGTGGCGGTTGCACCGGCACCCGAGGAGTACACGTGACCACCACCATCAAACAGACGGCCGGACACCGAATCTGCCCATTGTGCGAGTCGACCTGCGGCCTGCTGATGGACATCGACGGGCGCTCCATCGTGCGGGTCGCGCCGAATCACGACGACGTGCTCAGCGCCGGGCACAGCTGCGCGAAGGGGCTGGGCCTCGGGCAGATCGAAGGCGATCCGGACAGGATCCGCACACCACTGTTGCGCGCCGGCGACGGTTTTCGCGAAGCCACCTGGGACGAGGCATTCGCCGAGATCGAACGCAGGCTTCCGGAGTACGTGGCGAACGATCCCGGCAGTTGCGCCGTCTACCATGGCAACCCGGCCGCACACCATCTCGACGCGACGTTCTACCTCGGCGAGCTGATCGGCGCCCTGGGCACCGAGAACATCTATTCGCCTGCGAGCGTGGACACCTGGCCGAAGAACCTCGCGCACATGCTGCTGTACGGCACCGGGTTGGGCATGAGTCTGCCCGACCTCGACCGCACCGACCATCTCATGATCCTGGGCTCGAACCCGATGGTGTCCAACGGCAGCACCCTCACCGCTCCCGACATGCCCCGCCGGTTGCGGGCACTGCGGGCCCGCGGCGGCACCCTGGTCGTCGTCGACCCGGTCCGTACCCGCACCGCGGAGATCGCAGATGTGCACGTGCCGATCCGGCCGGGGACCGACGCGCCGTTCCTCCTCGGAGTGCTGTCGGTGATCGCCACGGAGGCACTCACGCGTCCCGATCGCGTGCCGGAGGTGGTCGACGGAATGGACGAGATGTTGCGTTTGGCCGCCGAGTTCGACCCCGGCGAGATGGCCGACGTATGCGGGATCGACGCCGACCTGTTGGTCAGTGTCGCTCGTGGATTCGCGGGAGCATCTGCGGCGGTGGCACATTCCAGAATCGGCACCTGCATGCAGGAATTCGGAACTCTCGCAAACTGGCTCGTCGAGGTGCTCACGATCGTCACCGGGAACCTCGACCGACCGGGAGGTGCGATGTTCGCGCTGCCCCCGTGTGGTGGCCAGAACACCTGGCCGGTCACGAAGCGTCCCACACTGACATTCGGCCGTTGGCGGTCGCGGGTACGGGGTCTGCCCGAGGCGATGGGGGAGTTGCCTGCGGTGTGCTTCGCCGAGGAGATCCTCACTCCCGGACCTGGGCGCACCCGGGCACTGATCACTCTTGCCGGCAACCCGGCGCGCTCTCTCCCCGACAGTGGCGCTGTCGAGGAGGCGCTCGGGGCGCTCGAGTTCATGGTGTCCGTGGATTGTTACCTCAACGAGACCACCAGGTACGCCGATGTCATCTTGCCACCACCACCGCTGATCACCCGAGGCCACCACGACGTGACGTTGGCGCACTTCCAGATTCGCAACGTCGCCAGATACACCGCGCCCCTCGTGGAGCTGGCCGACTCGGAGATGGCGGAGTGGCACATCCTGTTGCGATTGGCTGCGATCGCGAGGGGAACCCCGGACCGGCCGCTCGAGGAACTCGACGACGAGGTCGCAACCGTAGCGATCCGACGCGCCGCCAGACTCGCCGATTGCGAGCCCGCGCAGGCGTCCTCTGCGGTGGGCGCTCGACGAGGACCGCAACGCTTGCTCGACCTGCGCCTGCGCAGTGGACCCTACGGTGACCGGTTCGGACACGCCCCGGACGGGTTGACCCTCGCTGTCCTGGAGGAGAATCCGGATGGCATCGACTTCGGGCCGCTTACGCCTCGTATTCCGGGAGTACTGCGCACCCATGACGGGCGCATCGACCTCGTACCGGAGATGATCGTCGCCGATCTGCCGCGGATGCGTGCCGGCATCAGGCGTCCCCACGACGACTTGCTGCTGATCAATCGGCGTCAGCGGCGAGGAATGAATTCCTGGCTGCACAATGCACTGCCACAACCGGATGGCGGCCAGTGCGCACTGCTGATGGGGCCGCAGGACGCCGCCGCGCGCGGCTTGATGACCGGTGACCGCGTGATGGTCGCCTCCCGCGTCACGACCGTCGCGGCCGAATTACGTGTCGACGACGCCTTGCGGCCCGGCGTCGTCAGCATGCCGCACGGATGGGGCCATGACGGGCCGGGGCTGCGGACGTCACGGTCCGCGGCCGTCCCCGGCAGCAACTACAACGCACTCGTGGACACGGACGAGCTCGAGAAGCCCACGTCGTCCCCGATCTTCAACGGGATCCCGGTGACGGTGACCCGCGCGAACGAGGAGCATCCCTGATGACGTATGTGGTCACGCAGAACTGCTGCAACGACGCGACCTGCGTCGCGGTGTGCCCGGTCGACTGCATCCACCCGACGCCCGCCGAGGCCGGATACACGCACACCGAGATGCTGTACATCGATCCGGGCACGTGTATCGATTGCGGTGCGTGCGCCGACGTCTGCCCGGTGGACGCGATCGTGCCCGACGACTCACCCACACCCAACGTCTCGCGGTACCGAGAGTTGAATGCCGAGTACTACGAGCGCAATCCGCGAACCGCGCCGACGGGAGCCCAGGTGCAGCCGCTGCCACTCGCAGTCGCGACTGCGGGCGTCGCGAACCCGCCCGTGCTGCGGGTCGCGATCATCGGCTCCGGTCCGTCCGCGTTCTATGCCGCCGCGGAGTTGCTCGAGCGCCGCGACATCGCAGCGCAGGTCACCATGTTCGAACGGCTACCCGTCGCCGGGGGACTGGTTCGATTCGGCGTCGCGCCCGACCACTGGCGCACCAAGACGGTGGATCGGGTGTTCGATCGCACGGCCCGGCGTGACGGCTTCACCTTTCACCTCGGCGTCGAGGTCGGACGGGACGTGACCTTCGACGAGGTGCTCGCACACCACCATGCGGTCATCCACGCATCCGGCGCGGCCGGGGATCGCCGCTTGCACATCCCGGGAGAGGACCTGACGGGTAGCCACGCCGCCCGAGAGTTCGTCTCCTGGTACAACGGTCACCCCGATCACGCCGACCGGGTGTTCGATCTCGGTGTGCACCGCGCTGTCGTCGTCGGAAACGGAAACGTGGCGCTCGACGTAGCACGAATCCTCGTGTCCGACGTGGAGACCCTGCGCCGCACCGACATCGCCGACCACGCGCTCGCCGCACTCGCGGACAGTCGAGTCGAAGAGGTGGTGGTACTCGGTCGACGAGGACCTGAGCATGCCGCTTGTACGACCCCGGAATTGTTGGCGCTCGGCTCTCTCCCGGGTATCGACGTCTTGGTCGACGGTCCGGTCGTCGCCGGTCCGGACGCACCGCCCAAATTGAGGCTCCTCGCCGACTACGCCGAGCACCGACCGACGCCGGGATATCGACGCATCGTCTTCAGATTCGGGTGCAGCCCGACCGAGGTGGTGGGTGCCGACCGTGTGGCGGCGATGCATATCTCGACCTCCGGCGGCACGGACAGGATCGACTGCGGGCTGGTGTTGCGGGCGGTCGGGTACCGCGGCCTGCCGATCGCAGGGCTGCCCTTCGACGACACCACCGGAACCGTCGTCAACCGCTCGGGTCGGGTCACCCGTCCCGAGACCGATCAGGTCGTCACCGGCCATTACGTCACAGGCTGGATCAAACGCGGCGCGACCGGCGTCATCGGCACGAACCGCTGGTGCGCTGCCGAAACGGTCTCCGCGATCCTCGATGACCTCGATGCGGGATTGCTACCCGCACCGACCGCATCCGCAGAGCATCTGGTCGACCTGATTCGCACCCGGCGACCCGATGCACTCAACGGCGCTGATTGGCGTGCAATCGATCGGCACGAACGTGCGCGCGGTCGCGACGCAGGTCGCCCCCGCGTCAAGGTCGTCGATCCTGCTGAGGCCGTTGTCGTCGCAGCGGCGGCATCGCGATGACCGAGACCGAATCGACCAGGGTCCACACGTTCTGTCGGATCTGCGAGCCGGGCTGCGGCCTGGTGGCAGACGTTACCGCCGGTGAGATCATCGGACTGGCCCCCGACCCCGACCACCCGGTACACAAGGGCTTCTCCTGTCACAAAGGAGTGCATTACCTTGCCCTTCACCGTGATCCCGATCGACTCGATCGACCACTGCGGCGGACGAACGATCGCGCCGAAGAGCGCGGGGACTTCGAGAGCATCGACTGGGACATCGCGGCTCGTGAGATCGCCGACCGGCTCGCCTCGGTGCGGCGCACATACGGCCGGGGCGCGCTCGCCGTCTACCAGGGCAACCCGTCAGCGTTCAACGGTGCCTACTACGCGAACGCCGGTCGGATCGCCAGAGGCTTCGACACCCGGATGCGTTTCAGCGCCGGAACACAAGACACATCAGCCAAATACGCTGCAAGCGAGGCGATCTACGGTGCGTCGATGGCACACCCGATCCCAGACCTGCTGCACACGGACTATTTTCTGTGCCTCGGTAGCAACCCGCAGATCTCACACATGACGCTGATCCACATCTCGGATCCGATGGCCAAGATCCGCGATATCAGGCGACGCGGCGGGACCGTGCGGTTCGTCAATCCGCGCCTGATCGAATCGTCGGGGCCCGAGACCGGTGACGTGTTGTTGATCAAGCCGGACACCGACGTCTATTTCCTTGCGGCGATTGCACACGAGATCGTCTTCCGCATCGGCTACGACCACGAGTGGGTGCACCGCCATGCGCGACGTGTCGACGAGATGCTCGATTTCGTCGCGAAGTATCCGCCAGAACGAGTGGCCGCGGTGACCGGCATCGAGACCGACACGATCCGACGTGTGGCGACCGAGTTCTGCGCTGCGCCGAGCGCAAGCATCTACATGGCCACCGGTGTCAACCAAGGACGCCAGGGGGCACTCGCGTACTGGATGCTCAACATGATCAGTCTGTTCTCCGGCAACCTCGGCAGACGCGGCGGCAACATCTACTCCCGCGGCGTCGCCGACGTCGTGCAGAACTCGAAACGTAAACGGGAGAACCCGTTCTACGACGGTCCGTTCGGCGAATTGCGGACCGTCGGCGGTGATCTGCCCGCAGCGATGCTCCCGGACTTCATCGAGAACCCGGATGATCCGATTCGCGCACTGATCGTGGTCTCGGGTAACCCGATGCTGTCGGTCGGCGGCGACGACCGACTGCGCAGGGCTTTCGAACAGCTCGAACTGATGGTCGTGATCGACCTGTACCGAACCGTGACCGGCGAGATGGCGGACTACCTCCTGCCGGCGACGGACTGGCTCGAGCGGGAGGACATCAACTTCCTGAACACGATGGGTGTCGCGATGGAACCCTACGTTCAGTACACGCCGGCCGTCGTCCCCGCCAAGGGCGCACGGCGAGACGACTGGTGGATCCTGTCCCGCATCCAACAGGAGATGGGTGTACAGACACTGCTCGACGACCCGACTCCGGATCCGTTCGCCGTTGTCGATGCGATGATGCGGGAATCGGGGCTGAGTATCGAGGCACTGAAATCGATGCCGTGCCAGACAGCCGTACTGCCACCGGCCGATCCGGGGCACGTGTTCAGCATCGCCGTCCAGCACAACGATGGCCTGATCGACTGCTGTCCAACACTGTTCGGTCGATTCTTCGACACCGCGGAGCGCATTCTCGTTGAGCTGGAGTCGGAGCCTGCCGACCAACTCAAGCTGATCACGCGTCGTACCAATTTCATGGTCAACAGCTGGTTGCACAATCTTCCGGTCTTGAAACAGGGCGTCCACCAGTGCAACCCACTGTGGATGAATCCGAAAGATGCCCACTCCCGCGGCTTGCTCGAGGGAGATGATATCACCGTGTCCAATCGCCACGGGTCTGTGGAAGCAATGCTGTTGTACGACAAGAGACTCCGTCCCGGCGTCGTGTCGATGACCCACGGCTGGGGGCAGGGCAGGGCGCACGGGCTCGGCGTCGCACGACGCCACCCCGGGACGAACGTCAACCGCCTCGCCCCCACGGGGACGAACGGCTATGACCCGCTCAGTAATCAGTCCCACCTGACGGGCCTCCGCGTGGAGGTCCGCCGCGCGGACCCAGCCCCGGCCGACCTTGTCAACACAACCAAATACCTTTAGATTTACTACTGTGACGCGGAGCACGATGTGTGGCCCACATCGTCCCGCGCGACGGCCGACCGACGCCGGCCGCGCCGACACTTCCTGGAGGACCCATGAGCGGTACCGTTATCGACGCGTTGACCTACTGGGCTCGCACCGTCCCCGATCAACCAGCGATCGATTTCGCCGGTGACGTCGTGACCTACCGCGAGCTCGACACCTGGGCCGATGGTGTCGCCGAGGACCTGACGGCCCGCGGCGTTCGCGTCGGCGACCGTGTCAGCTTCCTCGGTGTCAACTCCCTGGAGTGGTGCGCCGCCGCCCTCGGCGCGATGAAGGTCGGCGCCATTTCCGCGCCGTTCAACCAGCGCATGCTCGCAGGCGAACTCACCACGCTCGTCGAGGACTGCGAGCCCACCGTCGTCTACTGCGATTCGGCCTTGCGTTCGCGGCTCGACGAGGTGCACGCCACTCGCGGCACCTTCACCATCGCAGAGTTCGAACACGACGTGCGGCCCCTCCGCACCGGCACACACGCAGCGTTTCGCGCACCTCTCACCGAGCAATCCGATCCGACCGCCATCGTGTTCACCAGCGGCACCACCGGCAAACCGAAGGGTGTGGTGTTCACCCACGCCACGATCGCCGGCGAGATGCACGAATGGGCGCTTATGGAACCGATCGAGCAGAACGGACTGCGCCCGCTCCTCGTGCTCCCGCTGTTCACCGCGGCCGGCATCATCTGGGGTATCTCGCGCACCACCCTGCACGGCGGGACCCTCTTGCTTCAGCCCGGATTCGATCCGGAATCGGCGCTGCGCGTGATGATCGAGGGCCGCGCCACCACACTCACAGGGCCACCGATCCTGTTCGAGCAGATCTCCCGGGTCCCCGGCTTCACGGATGCGGACCTGAGCCACCTCACCACCGCCCACGTCGGTGGTGCGCGCGTCCCTTCGGCCCTCGTCGGGCAGTGGCTGGCGCGGGGTGTGCAACTGCGACAGATATACGGGCAGACCGAGATCGGCGGTTCAGCCACGGCCATGCCTCGCCACGAGGCCGCCGACCATCCGGACAAATGCGGCTTCGGCGGCATCTTCACGCGGATCCGCGTGGTGGCCGCCGACGGAACCGATTGCACGCGAGGAGAGGTGGGGGAGATCCTGCTCCGCGGCCCCGGCATGATGCCGGGCTATTGGCGCAACGAGGACGCCACCCGGTCGGCGTTGATCGACGGATGGCTGCACACCGGAGACCTCGGGAAGCTCGACGAGAACGGGTACCTCACATTCGTGGATCGGCTCAAGGACATGATCATCTCCGGAGGCCTCAACATCTCGCCCGCAGAGATCGAGCAAGTCATCAACCGACTCCCCGGTGTCGAGGAAGTTGCCGTGATCAGCGTGCCGGACGCGAAGTTCGGCGAGACCCCGGCGGCCATCGTGAAGAAGGTGGAGGGCCTGACCGAGGCCGACATCGTCGCCCACTGCAACGACAATCTCGCCGACTACAAAGTCCCGCGGTATGTGGTGTTCGTCGACGGCGCACTGCCTCGGATGGCCAGCGGAAAGATCTCGAAACGGGACCTGCGCGATACGTATTCCGATGTGCCGCAGACCTATCCGAAGGTGCGGTGACCATGGGGGAGAATCGACGATCAGTCGCGGTGGTGACCGGCGGCGGTCGGGGCATCGGTGCCGCGATCTCCCGGCGGCTCGCGGCGGACGGATTCGCGGTCGCGGTCAACTATTCGTCGAGCGCGGCGGACGCTCAGGCGGTGGCCGACAAGATCGTCGCCGACGGCGGCAGAGCTGTCGCCCTCCGGGCCGACGTGTCCGACGCGTCGCAGGCCGAGAAGTTGATCGCAACGGCGACCGACGAATTCGGCGCACCGACCGTACTGGTGAACAACGCGGGTATGAACCTCGCCGGCTCGGCCCGCAAGCAGTCGCCGTCAGATTGGGACCGCGTGATCGGTGTCAACCTCAGCGGCGCCTTCTACTGCACCCATGCGGCACTGCCCGGGATGTACGAGACCGGTTGGGGCCGAGTTGTCTTCGTCAGCAGTCCTTCTGGCGGTCGACGGCCCTCACCAGGGATGAACGCGTACGCCGCGGCGAAGGCAGGCCTGGTCGGCATGACCCGCTCGATGGCTCTGGAGGTCGCGCGCCGCGGGATCACCGTCAACACCGTGATGCCCGGATTCGTGGAGACCGACATCATCTCCTCCGGAGGTGATGCGGCGGTGGAAAACCTTGCGGCACACTGGCCCAGAATCCCCGCCGAGTCCATCGCCGACACGATCTCTTTCCTCGTCAGTGAGAACGGCCGCCACGTCTCGGGTGAAGAGGTCGGCGTCTGGCTCGGTGGTCCCGTCGGCGTCTGAGCAAGGGCGTCGCCTTCATCGTTGCCCGTGACCCCGGTCCGAAGGCCTGCACCTCGGACCGGGGTCACGGGAACGATCTCAACTGGGTGCCAGAGCGTCGCTCGCCGCGGCCGCCTCGGCACGGTAGTTCCCAGGCCACGCTTTTCCGAGCGTGAGCCCACCGTCGACGACGATGTTCTGCCCCGTCACGAACGTCGCATCGTCGGAGACCAGGTATGCGATGGCCCCGGCGATGTCCACGCCCTCGCCGGCACGGGGAATCGGCTGGAACGACGCCAACCCCTTTCGCACATCGTCGATGCTGGCGTCGAGCTCGTCACCTTCCAGACCTGCGCCGTGGCCGGTGATCCGAGTCGCGACGCCGCCGGGGGTCACCGCATTCACTCGAACCTGAAACTCCGCGAGTTCTCTTGCCGCACTTCGGGTCATCTGCAGGACCGCCGCCTTCGCCGCACCGTAGGGGTGCGGGCCGAAGCCGGTCCGCACACCCGCCACCGACGACACGTTCACCACGGTACCGAACCCTTGTGCGCGCATCGTCCGGGCCGCGTGCTTGGTGCCCAGGAATGCACTGCGGGCGAGCACCGCGAACGCGCCATCCCACTCGTCGGCGGTGGTGTCCGCGATGTAGGTCCACGTGCCGACGCGCCCCGCGTTGTTCACCATCGCGTCCAGGCGTCCGAACCGGTCGGTCGCGGCTCGTACTGCCGCTGCGATGTCCTGTTCGGCCGTTACATCGGTGTGCAGATAGACGGCTTGTCGGCCCAGGCGGTCCGCAACCGCCGATCCGCGCGCGTCATCGATGTCGGCGACCACCACCCGCGCACCTCGTTCCACCAGGAGCGTGCAGGTCGCAGCTCCGATACCACTCGCCCCTCCGGTGACCACCGCAACCTTGCCGTCGAGTTCTGTCATGTGTCGAATCCTTTCCCCGCAGTCTGTTTGGAACCGTCGATCTTGAGGTATTAACCTAAAGACATTAGCTTGATATGTCGACGGTCACACGCGCGATGCCGTGACCTCACCAATCACACGACGGGAAGGCCACGCATGTCCCAACTGATCCTCACCGAGCGGCCCAGACCCGGCGTCCTACTGATCCGCCTCAACCGTGCCGACGCCCTGAACGCGATGAACGTCGAACTGGTCGAGGAGCTCCATTCCGTGCTCGCCGACGTCCGGCACGACTCCGACACGCGCGCCATCGTCCTGACCGGAAGTGGCCGCGCCTTCTGTGCCGGCATCGACCTACGCGGCTACGGCACACCACCGGGCGCCACCGAGGGCGAGGGTCGGGCACAGGCTGGGATGCGCGTGCAGCAGCACATCGCCTCACTCGTCGAGGCGTTCCGCGGCGCGCGGCCACCGGTGATCGCGGCGATCAACGGTGCCGCGGCCGGCGGCGGCATGGCGTTGGCACTGATGGCCGACGTGCGATTGATGGCCGACACCGCGACACTTCACGCATCGTTCATCAATCGCGGACAGTCCAGCTGTGACATCGGTGTGAGCTGGCTGCTACCACGGATGATCGGATTCTCCCGGGCCGCCGAGATCATGCTGACCGGCCGTCCCGTCGATGCCACCGAATGCGAGCGCGTGGGGATCGTGTCGTCGGTGGAGTCGGTGGACCGGTTGCTCGACACCGCACTCGACACCGCCGAGAACATTGCCCGCAACAGCCCTTTCGGTGTGTGGATGACCAAGGAGGTGATGTGGTCCAACCTCGAGGTCCCCAGCCTGCGCGCTGCGATCGACCTGGAGAACCGAACCCAGATCCTCGCGGCGATGACCAAGGACCACCGCGAGGCCGTGTACTCGTTCCTCGAGAAGCGGCCCGCCGTGTACCAGAACCACTGACGGGACAACAGTGACGACTCAATACGCACGGGGGTGGATTCGGTGAAGGTGGGCGTGGCAGCCGGATACTGGGGTTCGGGTCCACCCCGGCGAGTGGAGCAGACGATCGTCGAGGCGGAAGCGCTCGGTGTGGACGGCTTCTGGACGGCGGAAACCTACGGGTCCGATGCCTTGACCCCGCTGGCCTGGTGGGGATCGCGCACGTCGCGGATCACGTTGGGCACCTCGGTGTGCCAGATGTCGGCGCGCACCCCGACTGCCCTCGCAATGGCCGCACAGACCATCGACCACCTCAGTGGCGGGCGTCTGGTGCTGGGCATCGGCGCATCCGGCCCGCAGGTCGTCGAGGGGTGGTACGGGCAGCCCTACCCACGTCCTCTCGAACGCACCCGCGAGTATGTGTCCATCATGCGTGCGGTGTGGGCGCGCGACGAGCCGGTGGTCTTCGACGGCAAGCACTACCAGCTGCCGCATCAGGGTGGCACCGGGCTCGGGAAGCCACTCAAGTCGATTGTCCACCCATTGCGCCCCGACATCCCGATCTACTTGGGGGCCGAAGGGCCGAAGAACGTTGCGCTGGCGGCCGAGATCGCCGACGGATGGACGCCACTCTGGTTCTCGCCGAAGTCGGATGATTTCTATCGCGACGCGCTCGCCGAAGGTTTCGGCCGGGAGGGAGCCCGCCGCAGCGCGGAAGACTTCGAGATCGCCAACGTCTGCTGGCTCGTCGAGGACGACGACGTGGAGCGCGCCGCGGCGAAGCTCAAGCCTGTCGTCGCGCTGTACGCAGGCGGGATGGGCGCCAAGAACGTCAATTTCCACAACGACGTGTTCGTGAGGATGGGTTGGGCTGATGCGTGCGCCGAGATCCAGCAGTTGTACCTCCGTGGACGTGCCGACCTGGCCGCCCAAGCGGTCCCGACCGCGATGGTCGAGGACGTCGCCCTCGTCGGCCCCGCAGAAAAGATCTGCGAGGATGTCGAGAAGCGTTGGAAGCCAACCTGTCTGACCACAATCATCCTCGGGGGCTGGCCCCGACCGGAGAACCGGGAGAAGATCCTCGATGCCATCCGTGCCTGACAGCACACCCCTTGCCCGCACCGTCACGACGCTCGACCCACGTACCCCTGTTCTGGTCGGGGGAGGGCAGGTCAACAGCCGTGACGGTGGCCGCGAGCCGGTGGATCTGATCGTCGACGCCGCCCGCGGCGCCGCCGACGAAGCCGGCAACACGAGGTTGCTCGAGCTCGTCGACTCGGTCCGAATCGTCGGGCTGCTGTCGTGGCGCTATCGCGACCCCGGCGCCCTCGTCGGGGAGCGTATCGGCGCCACACCGCGGCACACCGCCTACACCGGAAGCGGCGGCAGCACGCCGCAGGTGCTCGTCAATGCTGCCGCCGAGGACATCGCCGCCGGCCGATCCGACGTCGTGCTGATCGGCGGGGCCGAATCATGGCGCACACGGATGAAGCTGCGTGGTCAGGGAATCCGACCGGACTGGACAGTTCAGGATGACTCGGTCCCGGCCGCACCCATCGTCGTCGACGAGGTTCCGATGCGTTCGGACACCGAGATGCGAGCCGGGCTGGATCGGCCGGCCTACATCTATCCCTTGTTCGAACAGGCTGTGCGGCTCTCGAGGGGGCGGACCGTCACCGAACACCGCGAGGCGATCGGCAGGTTGTGGTCACGCTTCAGCGCGGTGGCCGCCAGCAATCCACACGCCTGGACGCCACGCGAATACACGACGGAAGAGATCGTCACGCCGAGCCCCGACAACAGGTGGATCGTGTCGCCGTACACCAAGCTGCTGAACTCCAACAACATGGTCGAGCAGGGAGCGGCCCTGTTGCTCTGTTCGGTGGAGGTCGCCACACGCCTCGGAATCTCCCGAGACAACTGGGTCTTCCCTCAGTCCGGGACCGAATCCCATGACACCTACGACATCGCCGAGCGTGGGGCACTCGACCGGTCACCGGCCATCCGGATCGCCGGCACCCGGGCGCTGGAGTTGGCCGGCACCGGAATCGACGACATCACCGACATCGACGTGTACTCGTGTTTCCCATCCGCAGTACAGGTCGCTGCGGGAGAACTCGGTCTGCCGCTCGATGATCCGGGACGGCCGCTCACCGTCACCGGCGGGCTCACCTTCGCCGGTGGACCGTGGAACAACTACAGCACCCATGCCATCGCCACCCTGGCCACCCGATTGCGGGAGTCACCGGGTGGCATCGGCCTGATCACCGCCAACAGCGGCTACCTGACAAAGCACGCCTTCGGCGTGTATCGGACCGAACCGCCCGCCGGTGGATTCCGACGTGAAGACGTGCAGGCCAGCGTGGACCGCGAGCCGACCGTCCGTGCGCATCCCAGCTATGCCGGCCCGGCGGCCACAGAGGCCTGGGCTGTGCTCTACGGCCGTTCGGGTGTACCCGAACGGGGCTTCCTGGCTGCCCGCACGCCCGACGGCGGCCGCACGCTGGCGTCGACCACCGACCCCATGGCGATCGACCAGTTGTTGGCCGCCGAAGAGTGCGGTGGATCTGTCGCCGTCGCCGAAGACGGTGGATTCGAGTTCGCCTGAGGCAACCGTCAAACACACGACCGTCGTCATTGACGCACAGTTATCTAACGACATAAGGTAAATACACAACCGGTACCGCACACGGGGTCAGCCCCCTGCGGTGCCCGTGGATCAAGGAGAATCACATGTCGTCCGAAGACTTCCGCTCACTCTATGAGCGGCACGTCGGCTATGTCGTGTCCGGGAACATGAAGGCAGCACTCGCCGACATGGTGCAGGAGAACATCCCGACGGTGTTCGACGGCGTCTCCGTTCCACGTGGCGCTGTCAACGCTTTCGAGATCAAGGACATCCGCAGCGAAGGCGACAAACAGATCGGCGAGACCGTCTACGACACCCCCGACGGCGTCATCGGGCTGCGGTCGATCTGGGAACGCCGGGCGGGTGAGTGGAAGGCCGCATCTCTGGAGAACTTCCCGGTGCCGGGAGCATCGTCGTGAGTGTGACATCCATGACCGGAACCATCGAGTTCCCCTGGGGCCCAGCAGCGGACGGGCTCGACCGGCCGTACTGGGATGGTCTGCTCGACGGTGAACTGCGCCTGCAGCACTGTGGGAACTGCGCCGAATGGATCTGGGGCCCACAGTGGCTCTGCGGACGATGCCACACTTTCGACCCGGCTTGGGAAAAGGTCGAGGCCGTGGGCACCGTGTACAGCTGGGCGCGCAGTCACTACCCCTTCATCACCGAACTCGCCGACCGGGTGCCCTACGTCACGGTACTCGTGGAGCTTCCCGGGGCCGGAAACCGCAGGGTCCTGGGCATTCTCACCGGTGACGACACCGACATCCGTATCGGTGATCCGGTGATCGGCCACATCGAACTCGATGAGAACGCCACGTGGCCGCTGCTGCGGTGGCGACGACCTGAAGGAGCCCGAGCATGAGCGCCATCGCGATGCGCGGAGCGGCTGCGGTGGTCGGCATCTCCGAGATGCACTACAAGCGTGGGGAGGCGCCGCACGGCGAACTCCGGATGACGCTCGAGGCCATCGTCCGCGCCTGCACCGATGCGGGGATCTCTCCGCGAGAACTCGACGGGTTCGTCTCCTACGCGGGTGGTGGGCACGACGGTGCGATCATCGGCGGCGCCCTCGGAGTCGACGACGTGCGCTGGTCGAACATGATGTGGGGCGGGGGAGGGGGAACGGTCGCCGCCGCCATCAACAATGCCGCCGTCGCGATCGCGGCGGGTCAGGCCGAATGTGTCGTGGTGTATCGCTCGATGGCACAGGAGGACACGGGGCGCCTAGGGTACGCCAAGTACTTCTACGGTCCGCATTATCTCGCCCATGGCGTCGGCTCGCCCGCACAGGTATGTGCACTGCGCACCCAACGCCTCCTCGAGCACGACGGGGTGCCTCGTGAAGCGATGCGAGCCCTGGTGCTCGCTGCCTACCGGCACGCCCAGAACAATCCCACGGCCGCCGGTTTCGGTAAGCCACTCGACGAAGCGACCTATGACGCCTCCCGGATGATCACCGAGCCGTTCCATCTGTTCGACTGCTCCCGCGAGAACGACGGCGCGGTGGCCTTGGTACTCGTTTCGGCCGAACGCGCCAGGACCATACGCACCGACGCCGCCTATGTGCTGGGAGGTGCGCAGGGTGCGCCCGGCGGTTACTCGTCGATCATCGACAACGACGATCTCTACACCAGTGCCGGATTCGCCGGCCGCGACGGGCATCCCGGTGTCGCCGAACGACTCTGGACAGCAGCAGGTTTCGGACCCGACGACGTCGATGTCGTGCAGGTGTACGAGAACTTCAGCGGCCCCGCGGTGGCCGCATTGATCGATCACGGCCTGGCGCCGACCGGCCCGGCCGCAGGCGACGTCCTCACCGTCGACAACCTGACCGCAGGTGTCGGCAAGCTGCCGGTCAACACGAGCGGCGGCAACATCGCGGACTCGTTCGTCAACGGTATGGGTCTGGCTGTCGAGGCCGTACGTCAGATCCGTGGAACCTCCACGAATCCCGTCGAGGGAACACGGACATCGCTGTTCATCGGCGGTCCGATGGCGCCGGTGGTCAGTTCCACCCTGTTCGGCCACGAAGACACGCTGTAGACAATTCGACGAGGATCGAGATGGACATGACCCTGGACCGACGCACCCTGTTCATCGGCGGGGAGTGGACCACGCCGACGAGCGACTCCACCTATGACGTCATCGAGGCGGCGACCGAGAAAGTGCTCGGCACCACCGCTCTCGCGCAGAACGCCGACATCGACGCGGCTGTCTCATCCGCTCGGCGTGCTCTGACGCACTGGCGCGCGCTGAGCGCCGACGAGCGCGCCGACCATCTCGACCGGTTCGCCGCAGCACTGAAATCGCGAGGCAAACAAACCGCCACACTCGCCAGCCGCGAGAACGGCATGCCGATCGCTTTGTCGATCGGTGTCAATGGATACGCACCCGCGCTGATGGTGAGGTACTACGCCGATCTGGTGCGCAAACAGGACTCCGACGATGTGCGTCCCACCGCACTCGGTGGACGGACCGTGGTACGCCGTGAACCGGTGGGTGTCGTCGCGGCGATCACCCCGTGGAACTACCCGCAATCCCTCGCCGCCATGAAGATAGCGCCCGCACTCGCCGCGGGGTGCACGGTAGTGCTCAAACCCGCCCCCGAGACAGCGCTGGACGCATTCGTCTTCGCCGACGCCGCCGCCGAGGCCGGACTCCCGGCAGGCGTGTTGAACGTGGTGCCCGCGGATCGTGAGGTCAGTGCCCATCTGGTGTCCCACCCGGGTGTCGACAAGGTTGCTTTCACGGGATCGACCGCGGCGGGCCGCGCCATCGGGGAGACATGCGGGCGGCTCCTGCGACCCGTCACCCTCGAACTCGGCGGCAAGTCCGCCGCGATCATCGCAGACGATGCCGATCTGGACGTATTTGCTGCGAACCTGCTCGAGGTCTCGCTGGTCAACAACGGTCAGACCTGCCACGCCAGCACGCGAATCCTCGCGCCCCGCAGCAGGTATGGCGAGGTGGTCGACCGGGTGACGGAGACGGTGCGCGCATTGCGGATCGGTGATCCGCTGGACAAGGCGACCGATATCGGGCCGCTGGTCAGTGCGGCGCAGCGTGATCGGGTACTCGGCTACATCGAGTCAGGCCGCGCTGATGGATATCGCATCACCGCCGGTGGCCACGTGCCGGCCGACCAGTCCACCGGCTGGTATGTGACGCCCACCGTGTTCGACGGTGTCGACAACTCCGCACGAATTGCGCAGGAGGAGATCTTCGGTCCCGTGTTGACCGTCACCCCGTACCGAGACGAAGACGAAGCCGTCGCCATCGCGAACGACTCCGACTACGGGCTGGGCGGCACCGTGTGGACCAGCGACGAGGAACGCGGCCTGGCCATCGCCGATCGAGTGCACAGCGGCACGATCGGGGTGAATCACTATCTCCTCGATCTGGCAGCCCCGTTCGGCGGGGTCAAAGCCTCCGGCGTCGGTCGCGAGCTCGGCCCCGAGGGGCTTTCGCCGTACTACGCCGCGAAGTCTGTCTACTTCCGCTGACGAATCCACCGTTCGAACGGAGACCTACGATGACACTGCCGCTGCACGGCATACGCGTCTTGGACCTCACCGATGGGCTCGGTGAGTCCACCGGCCGCTACCTCGCCGATCTCGGGGCCGAGGTGATCCGCATCGAAGACCCGCGCGGATCGCGCTCACGCGCAACCGAGCCGGTCGTCGACGGCGTCAGCATCCCGTTCGCGTTGCGAAACGCCAACAAGCTCGGCATCACGCTCGATCTGGACACCGAGGAGGGCCGCGAACGCTTTCGCGGTCTGGCCACCGATGCCGACATCCTGATCGAGTCGATGCCCCCGGGGCACCTTGCCCAGATCGGGATCGGAGCTCGCGATATCCGTTCTCTTGCACCCGAGCTCATCTGGGTGTCGGTGACCGGTTTCGGCCAGACCGGGCCGTACCGGGACTGGCACGCCAGCGAGCAGGTGTTGTATGCCCTGTCCGGGGTGCTGTCTCGATCGGGCACGCCCGGTGCCGAGCCGCTCCTTCCGCCCTCGGGACTCATCGAGGAGACCGTCGGCGCACATGCTGCATGGGCGGCCTTGCTCGCCTACCACCGCAGGCTCGAGTGCGGGCGCGGCGAGACCGTCGACCTGTCGGCGTTCGAGGCGATCGTGCACGGATTCGATCCCGGCTTCGGTGCGCAGGGTTCCGCCGCGGCCGGGCGGTCGGAGGACTTCCCCCGCGGACGACCGAACGCAGCCAACTTCTACCCGGTGTTCGGGTGCAAGGACGGACACGTACGGATCTGCCTACTCGCGAAACGCCAATGGCGCGGCATGTTCGAATGGCTCGGCAGTCCAGAGCGGTTCGCCGACCCCAAATACGACACGATTCCCGCGCGATTTGCCGCCGCGGAGACACTTCACCCCTTGATCGAGGAGTTGTTCGCCGAGAGCACTCAGGCCGAACTCGTCGCCGAGGGCGCACGGCGTGGCGTGCCCGTCGGTGGGGTGCACACCCTCGCCGAAGTCCTGACGACAGAACACTTCTCGGCATCCGGATCGCTCGTCGATGCCGAGATCGCGCCGGGACTGCGGGCGCTGGTGCCCTCCGGATACGTCAGCGTGAACGGTGAACGCGCCGGAATCCGAACGCGGGCCCCACAACTCGGTGAGCACAACATGGCCCGGCTCGAACCTCTGGGCGCACGCAGCGCCGGGTCGCGCGGCCCCACCGATGCACCGCTCGCCGGTCTTCGGGTACTCGACGTCGGCGTGATCGTCTTCGGCGCCGAACTGAGCCGCCAGTTCGCCGACTACGGCGCCGACGTCATCAAGATCGAGAACACGAACTTCCCCGACGGCCTGCGCCAGTCCAAGCGCGGTGCGGCACTGGCTGCCTCGGTCGCCTGGGGACACCGCAACAAGCGCAGTCTCGGCGTCGACCTGCGGAGCCCCGAGGGTGCAGACCTCTTTCGGCGCCTGGTCCGTGACGCCGATGTGGTTCTCGCCAACTTCAAGCCCGGGACACTCGCCTCAATGGGTTTCTCGCACGAGACGCTCGCGACCATCAATCCTCGGATCGTGGTCTCGGAGTCGAGCTCGTTCGGCAGCAGCGGTCCGTGGCGCACACGCCTGGGGTATGGACCGCTGGTCCGCGCCTCGTGCGGCGTCTCGGCACTGTGGCGCTACCCCGACAACGCGGAACTGCTCTGCGACGGCCAGACCGTCTATCCCGACCACATCGCCGCACATGTCACCGCTGTTGCGGTCCTCGCGGCGCTGATCGATCGCAGGCGATCTGGCCGAGGCACGCATCTCGATGTGGCCCAGGCCGATACGGCCCTGGTCCAGCTCGGCACCCAACTCGTCACGGAGGGGCTGCGACCCGGAACCGTCAGCGCCCCCGGAAACGCCGATCCGCACGCGGCACCGAGCGGCGTGTATGCCTGCGCCGGCGACGACGAGTGGTGCGTGGTCACCGTCCGCGACGACGATGAGTGGGCGTCACTGTGTGCCGTGATCGAGCGCGCAGATCTGCTGCAGGATGAGCGGTTCGCGACTGTAGGGGCTCGGATCGAAAACCGTGCAGAGGTGGACGCCACGGTGGCGGACTGGCTGCGCGATCGAGAACCGCAGGCGGCGGCCACGACGCTACAGGCGGCCGGAGTCCCTGCCGCCCCGATGCTGCGCTTGCCTCAGTTGCTCACCGACCCTCATCTGACCGCGCGACGGACGTACACGACCATCGCCCACGAGTTGCTGTCGGTCGACCTACCCGCAACAGCACGTGTTGCGGTGTTCGATGAGATCAGCGACCCACCGGCTCGGCAGGCACCGCTGGCCGGCGAGCAGACGCGGCAGATCTGCATCGAACTGCTCGGCCTGGACGATCACGAGATCGACGGTCTGGTCCGGTCGGGAGTACTGCAGCCGCCGGCCGGTGACCCAGCCCTCGATGACGTCGTGACCGCCGGATAGCACAACCAGCGGCGTTCGTCTGGCGCTGCCGATCTCGACGACGGACGCACGCAGCTCACAGTCGCCCACGACTGTGGACTTCACGCCGCCGTGTGCGCGTCTGACACTGAGTACCCCGTGGGAGAGTGGTACTGGTGCACAACGCTTTTCAGGTTCAGTGAAGCATCTCGGAACATAGGACAAACCTAACCATCATCGGTTAACGTGGCCTGCATCACAGTCCATAGCGGGCGATCCGCCCAACTCACACCGAGGTGTCCATGACCGAATCCTCATCCCACACCGCGACAACACCCATCGAGACGCCGCCATCACCGACGTTGTCCAAACGTGCCGGCCGTGCGGCGTTCGTCGGAACCCTGCTCGAGTACTACGATTTCAGCCTTTACGCTTCCGCGGCATCGGTTGTCTTCGCCGGCGTGTTCTTCAGCGGATCGAGCGCATTCCTGGGAACGCTGCAGGCCGTCGGAACCTTCGCCGTCGGGTTCCTCGTCCGACCGGTGGGCGGTGTGATCCTCGGCAGTCTCGGAGACCGTTTCGGACGCAAGAAGATTCTCGTGCTCACTCTCGTCCTCATGGGTGCCGCCACCATGCTGGTCGGGCTACTGCCCGGCTACAGCCGAATCGGCTGGCTGGCGCCGGTGCTGCTCGTCTTGCTCCGCATCGTGCAGGGGATCGGTGCGAGCGCCGAGTACGGGGGCGCGACGTTGGTCGCGGTGGAGTTCTCGTCACAGCGCCGGCGCGGACTGCTCGGATCGTTGCCGGGTATGGGTGCGGCCCTCGGCGGCGTGCTCGGTACCGGCGCACTGCTGGCGGTATCCACAGCCCTCCCGAAGGACGTGTTCCTCGATTGGGGATGGCGAATCCCGTTCTTGCTCAGCGGGCTGATCCTCGCTTACGGACTGTGGCTACGACGATCCCTGCCGGAGACGCCCGAGTTCCGGCGGATCGAACAGGCCGATGCCACGGCCAAGTCGCCGGTCCGCGACGTCATCCGCCGTCAGCCCGGCGCTCTCGTGGCGGTCCTCGTGATGACCATCGGGCAAACCGGGATCGGGTACTTCTATCTCGTCTTCATGGGCACGTTCGGCGCGAACCAACTCGAACTCGACCGCACGGCAATTCTCGTGGGCCTGATCGCGGCCCAGTTGGCCAATGCGGCGCTCATCCCGCTGTTCGGTGGCCTCTCCGATCGCGTCGGCCGCAAGCCCGTCATCGCATTCGGATTCAGCTATAGCGCGATCTTCGCCTGGGTTGCCTTCTCCGCATTGACCAATTCGAACTCCGCCACGATGTTCTGGGTGATTCTGGCATTGGGCAACGGTGTCGGCGTCGGAGCGATCTTCGGCCCCATGGGCGCCTATGTGACGGAGTTGTTCGACACCGAACACGCCTACAGCGGCCTGGGGCTCGGCCGAGAGGCCGGAAATGCCATCGGCGCGGCCGCTGTCCCCGTCGTGGCCGTGCCCCTCGCATTCGACGGGACGACCGTCTGGTTGAGCCTGCTGTTGTGCGGTATCGCCCTGCTGGGACTGGTCGCCGCCGTTCTCTCGGGTTCGCCAAGCAGAACAGACGATGTGCATTCTCGCGATCGGGTGCACATCGCCGTGTGAGTCGCACAGGCGCCAGTGGGGTGGATCGCGTCGATCCACCCCACTGCGTCCGGCATCCTCCGGGCCTCAGGCCTTCATCAGATCCCGGTGGATGATCTCTTTCATGATCTCGTTGGTACCGCCGTAGATCCGCTGGATGCGGTGATCCAGGTAGGCCTTTGCGACCGGGTACTCCATCATGTACCCGTATCCGCCGTGGTACTGGACACCGGCATCGACCACCTGCCCCTGGAGTTCGGTTGCCCAGAGCTTCGCCTTGGACGCATACACGGCCGACAACGTGCCCTCGTTGTACTCGCGGATGCAGCGGTCGATGTACGCACGCGAGACCTCGATTGCCGTACGGATCTTCGCGAGATCGAAGCCCATGCCTTGGAATTCGCCGATCCGTTTGCCGAATGCGGTGCGTCCTCGCACGTAGTCCATCGTCCACTCGAACACCGCCTCGGCCGAAACCTGCGCGGCGATCCCGATACCGAGACGCTCGAGGGGCAACGATTGCATCAGGTACGCGAATCCGGCACCCCGCTCGCCGAGCAAGTTCTCCTCGGGCACTCGGACGTTGTCGAAGAAGAGCTCGGCGGTGTCCTGCGCGTGCAGCCCCACCTTGTCGAGCTTTCGACCCCGGGTGAAGCCCTCGGTGCCGTCTTCGACGACGAACAGACTGAACCCCTTGGAGCCGGCGTCCTGATCGGTCTTGGCGAAAACGATGACGAGGTCTGCGAGGATTCCACTCGTGATGAAGGTCTTGGCACCGTTGATGATCCACCCGTCATCGCTCTCGACCGCACTCGTGGTGACCGCGCGGAGGTCGCTGCCCGCCGCGGGCTCGCTCATCGCGATCGCACCGATCGTCTCGCCGGTGACGAACCCGGGAAGCCAGCGCCGCTTCTGAGTGTCGTCGGCATGCCGGAGCAAGTAGTTCAACACGATGTCGTCGTTGGTGGAGAACCCCGACTGCAACGCAGACGCCCCGACGCGGGCGATCTCCTCCTGGATCACCACGCGGTAGCGATAGTCGGATTCGCCCGGACCTCCGAACTCCTCGGGCACGGACAATCCGAGCAGGCCTTGGCGGCCCGCGGCCGACCAGGTGTCACGGTCGATCAGCCGGGCGGCATCCCATTTCTCCAGGTTCGGTGCGACGTGCTTGGCCACGAATCCGCGCACCGACTCACGGAACAATTCATGGTCTTCGGCGAAGAGATCGCTCTCCACGTCCCCTCCTTCGGGTGTGTATCAGTTCTGGGACGTAAGCAGCTTTTGGATCTCGCGGCGGAAGACCTGGTTGGCAACCTCGTTTTGTCCGAGCACCATTCGTCCCGCACTCGAACTCGCCATGCTCACCTGCGAATCCCGCAACAGCGGGAAGTCCTCGGCATGGAGCACGGCAAGCAGGATCTCCCAGTTCTTGTCCCAGATACGCGTCCAACGCTCCTCGGTCATCTCGGTGTCCTCGACCTTCGGCACGATCAGTCGCATCTCCATGCGGCTGCGCTGCGGATCGGTCGGATGTGGACGGAAGGTCAAGAGCTGGAAGTGATCCGGCTGTCGCAGCAGGGTGCTGTTCGGTAGCAGAAAGTGCGTCTCGGTCACGTCCTTGGCGAGGCTGCGGTCGCCCGGGTCCTCCTCGATCCACCGATCGATGGACTTGCGCAATGCCACGAAGCGGCAGTGCCGACCGAAATCGTCGAAGGCCATCACGTTCGTGTGAATGTGCTTCGCCGCCGTATTCGGGTGGGCGTACTGGATGTGGTAGCCATCGAGGAAGGCATCCTGCATGATCTTCCAGTTCACCGGCTCGTCGAAACCCTCGGCCTTGACCGCCACCTTCGACTCGAGGTCATACGTGGACAGGATCGTGTCCATCTCCGACCCCAGCCAGCCGGCCACGTCGATCTCGGCGTCTGCATCGTCGACCACCCAGATGAAGCCGTGCCGTTCCTCCGTCGGCAGCTGGACCAGTCCCATCGTCTCGCGGTCAGCCTCGCCGAACGTGTTGTCACGCGTAATGGTGCGGAGACTGCCGTCGGTGTCGTACGACCAGCGGTGATACGGGCACGAGAACAGTCGGCAACGGCCCTTCTCTTCCTTCTCCACCATTGCGCCACGGTGACGGCACAGGTTCACCAGGGTCTTGACACCGCCGTCCCGTTGACGAACCACGATGACGTTGTTGCGGGGAAGCTGCAAGGTGAAGAAGTCACCGGCCTTGGGGATCTCGGATCCGTGCGCGACGATGGTCGGCACCCGGCCGAAAACGCCGTCCCGTTCACGCTTGGCGACGGCCGGATCGGTGAACTCCTCCGGCTGAAACCACGTCAGGTGGTCGTACTCGTCGGTGGTGTCGTTGCGCAGATGATCCAATGCGCGCCGAATCCGTTCCTCACGGGGCGCTCCGACCTCGGTCATCGGTTTCCTCCCAAGCTAGGCTGCGACGTCGGCCAGGTCCGTGACGGTAGCTGTCACGCCGACTCCATAAATCTAATCTACTTAGGTTTACGTGTAAACCCCACGACCGGCACACACCCTTGCGGCATAAACCGATGCTCATTAGATTTAGGTACACATCTGCCCAACAGAGGAGCAAAGGTGATCTCTTACCACTGGTGCGACGAGTTGGCCGCCGACGACCGCGAAGAGGTCCGCGCACTGATTCGACGAGCCGCCGCGTACGACGCAGAGGCCGGCTTCTCGGCCATCGATGAGAGTACGGCGGATTCACGTTCGTCTGCGGCCGAACAGGTCTGGCACCTACCGATCCGAGCCCGACGCAACCTCAGCACACGAGTCGACGAGCCGATGATCATCGTCGCCTACCTGCACCTCGGCGTCGACCCCGACGGATTGGGCCTGGCTCGATTCGTCGTGGATCCCGACTATCGGTCGCGCGGGATCGCCACACTCCTCGTCGAGGAGCTGGGGCTCGACGTCACCGCAAAGGACGGCTGGGCCGGGACGGGTGCTCGTGTCGTCCGGTCCTGGGCGTTCGGAACCCATCCCGCCGCGGAGCGCCTGACGGCGCGGTTCGCAGTACCGGCCATTCGTCGGCAGTGGACACTCGTGCGGCACCTGTCCGGGCCGTGGGCAGCGCCGATCGACCCGGTTTCGACGGAGTACACACTCTCCGAGCCGATCGAGAGCGCGGACTCGCACGCCATCGTCGACGACGTGCTCGCGCGCACGACCATGCCCGACCGACACCGCCTCACGCTCTCGCGCACCACCGACTGCGGTTTCGTCGTCACCGCCACGGGAGACCACGGGGCCGTCGGTTTCGTGCGATTCGATCCGACCCATCACAGCCACGAGGAACTCAGAGCGTCCTGGATCGGCGCTCTCCTCGTGACCGATGACGCATCGGGGAGCGGACTCGGCTCGGCTCTGCTCGTCCGCGCCATGGCGGCGCTTCGCGAGTCGGGAGCTCAACTGGCACTGATGCGCATCGACCCCGACGACGAGAGAGCCGTCCGGATGTGTCGCCTGCTCTCTTTCGAACAGGACGAAGCGCACGCCTGCTACCAGGTGAGCGCCGCTGATACGAAAGACAATATTTGTCCACTGTTGACGGACGCGGCAGCGCGCGGGTAACGTCCGGTGACGCCGGTCACAGAGACCCAGGCCGCGATCATGCCCCCCTCGTCGGTGCGTCCACCTGGTGGCGATATCCGAACGGCGATCGCCGAACTCCAAGTCCTGACGAAATATTGAGCGAGAGAAGATAATCCATGAAGAGACTCGAGAACAAGGTCGCGTTCATCACGGGCGCCGCACGAGGACAGGGGCGATCGCACGCGGTCCGGCTCGCCGAAGAGGGTGCGGCGATCATCGCCATGGACATCTGCGCCCAGATCCCATCGGTGTTCTACCCGATGGCCACCGAGGAAGACCTCGCCGAAACCGAACGACTCGTCAAGGAGGTCGGTGGCCGCATCGTCACCTCGATCGGCGATGTCCGCAAGCGTGAAGACGTCCAGCGCGCCTATGACGCGGGCATCGAACAGTTCGGATTCGTCGACATCCTCGTGCCGAATGCGGGAATCATGCCGGTCATCGATCAGGGCATCGAGCCACAGGCCTGGCACGACGCCGTGGACACGATGCTCACCGGTGTATGGCAGGTGCTCGACGTCGCCGTACCCGGCATGGTCGAGCGAGGCGAGGGCGGATCCATCGCCATCACCAGTTCGGCGGCCGGCTTGAGCAGCATCGGGTTGAGCACCATTCCCGGACAGGCCGGCTACTCAGCAGCCAAGCACGGTGTCGTCGGTTTGATGCGCCTGTTCTCCAAGCAATTGGCGAAGAACTTCATACGCGTCAACACCATTCATCCGACGGGCGTCAACACACCGATGGTCGCCAACGCCGAGTACGGAGCATTCGTCAACGCTCATCCCGAGGTCGCGAACGACGACGCCTACAAGAACCCCATGCCTGTCGAGTTGATCGAGGCGGTGGACATCAGCAACGCGATCGTCTTCCTCGCCTCCGACGAGGCGCGCTACATCACAGGCGTCACGCTTCCCGTCGACGCCGGCTACAACAACCGCTGAGAGGCAGCCATGACCATCACCGACGCCACCCCCTCGGCACCCACCGTCGCCGACCGCGAACAGGTCTTCATCGGCGGCCGCTGGGTCGACTCCACCGGTGACGAGTGGATCGACCTCATCGACTCCTGGAGCGAACAGCGTGCCGCTCGAATACGTTCGGCCACAGCTGAAGACGTCACTCGTGCGGTCGCCGAGGCGCGCAGTTCGTTCGACGCGGGGGTGTGGGCGGGCAAGACGATGGCCGAGCGCGCCGACGTCATCGACGAGATCGCCGACCGCCTCGAGCAGCGTGTCGACGAACTCACGACGATCGGTGTGCTCGAGGTCGGCATCCCCGTCGCGGTCAGCACCGGCACCCAGCAGATGACCGCGGGGCTCTTTCGCGCGGTCGCGAACGAAGCACGTGGATTCGAGGTCAGAGAGGATCGCACCCGCGCCGACGGCGGCATCTCACGAATCCTCAAGGAACCGACCGGCGTTGTCGCCGCGATCATTCCGTGGAACGGGCCGATCGGCACGATCGCGTTCAAGGTCGCACCGGCCCTTGCGGCAGGCTGTTCGGTCGTACTCAAGGGCGCTCCGGATGCACCGCTGTCGCCTGCGGTGTTCGCCGATGTCATCGCCGAACTGGTCGCCGAAGGTCGGATTCCCGCGGGCGTGGTCAGCGTCCTCATCGCTGATCGTGAGGTATCCGAGACGTTGGTGACCAACCCCGATGTCGACCACATCTCGTTCACCGGATCCACTGCCGCGGGCCGCCGTATCTCCGCATTGGCGAGCGAGCGCATCGCCCGTGTGTCATTGGAACTGGGCGGCAAGTCGGCCGCGATCATTCTCGATGACGCCGACCTGAACCACGTGCTGCAGTCGCTGCCGATGGGTGGCTGCATGCAGTCCGGGCAGGCGTGTATCGCGTTGACCCGTGTCCTGGTCTCGCGCAAACGCCACGACGAGGTCGTGGAGGCACTCACCGCGGCATACGGATCGCTGCCGATCGGAAACCCGTGGGAACAGACCAACTTCCTCGGTCCGCTCGCAGGCGCACGTCACCGCGAAAGAGTCGAGGGCTACATCGCCTCTGCGGTCGACGACGGCGCGACGGTGGTCCTCGGGGGCGGTCGGCCCGCGGGACTCGAACAGGGATACTTCGTTGCCCCGACGCTGATAGACGGAGTCCGCAATGACATGCGGATCGCGCAGGAAGAAGTGTTCGGCCCGGTCATCTCGCTGATCACCTATGAGGACGAAGACGAGGCGGTCGCCATCGCGAACGACTCGATCTACGGTCTGTCCGGCGCCGTCTACACCGAGGACCTGGACCGCGGATACGCTCTGGCGCAGCGTATCCGTACCGGCACGATCAGCGTCAACGGCGCCGTCATCGACTTCACGATCCCGTTCGGCGGCTACAAACAGTCGGGCGTCGGTCGCGAGGGAGGGATCGAAGGCCTCGAGGAGTTCTTCGAGACCCAGACCGTGCACATGCCAGCCTGACCTTCTCGGCCTAACAGGCGGTGTTCCGGAACTCAATTCCGGAACACCGCCTGTGTCATGCAGCGGGGATCACCGCGCAGCCTGAGAGTCAGGCCGAGCGCGGGCTCGCATCGGAAGCAGGTTCGTTACGCATGACACCGTGCAGGAAGCTACGAATCATCTCCTCGTACAGCTTCTTGGACGTGAGTTCGTTCTCTGCCAAGGCGTGCGCGAGCGTGGGCTGCGACTCTGGATCCACATTCGGGAAGATCGTCCGACGGGTGCTCGGGCCACGCATCGCCTCTGTGAGGGCGGCCCCCAACGAGAGGCGTTCCATTCCGTCCAAGATCTGCACGTGCAGGTGAGCGGGAACCCCGGATGCTTCCAGGAAGCGAGCGGTCTCCTCGTAGGTACCGATGAGCAGATCGCGGGGAAGATACTGCAGCAGAATCGGCGCTGCGTTGCGGTGTCGGAGAATCGATTGCCGAAAATTCAACGCGATCGACACGAAGTACTCCGGCCAATCCGGACCGGGAGTACGGCGCGGAATGGACCCGGCCCCGGCTATGTGGCGAGCAACTGCCGAAAGGATCTCCGACTTGTCCGCGAAATGATGATAGAGCGACGGGGCGCGGACGCCGAGGTGCTTGGCGAGCCGCGGCAAACTGAATGCATCGAGTCCCTCAGTATCGATGATCTCGATGGACGCCGCGACCGCAGAGGTGCGGCTGATCAGCGGTTTCGACGGTCGGGGCATCTCGCGCTTTCCACTCGGCGACACCAGGCTCGGAACCTGGCTGTGGACCACATCGTAACGGGTGGTCGGGGCTGCGCGACGATCACGGCGTCAACACGCGGGGACCGCGTGGTCGAGAAACTCGAGGAGCCCCTCACTCAGGACATCGTTGTCGTCGCCGCTGACCATGTGCCCGGCGCCGTGGACATCGACCTGCCGACACCCCGGAATCAGGTCGAGGAGTTCGCGGGCACCGTCGGAGCTGACCACATCGGATCGAGCACCCCGGATCAGCAACGTCGGAACCGTGACACTGCGTGCCGCGGCACGCGCCGTCTCCTCTCGCACACCCGCCTGTTCAGGTCCGTTCTCACGATGGGTGAGTACTCGGGGATCCCAATGCCAGTACCACCGACCGTTGCGCAACCGAAGGTTCTTGCGCAGTCCCTCGGCACGCGGAGGACGCGGTCGGTGTGGGTTGTAGGCGGCCACGGCTGCAGCCGCGTCCTCGAGCGAGTCGAACCCGGCCAGCCCGTCGTGCATGAAAGCACTGATCTTTGCGAGCCCCTCCGGCTCGGCCTTCGGCGTGATGTCGACGAGAACGAGTGCGCGACCGAGTCCCGGATGCGCACCCTGCGCGATCAGTGAGGCCATACCGCCCATCGACGCACCGACGAGCACCGGGGGAGTGTCGAACGAGCCGACCACCGCTATCAGGTCGCGCGCGTGTGCAGCAATCGCATAATCACCGTCGTCGGCCCAATCGCTGTCCCCGTGGCCTCGCGCGTCGATGGCGTATGCGGTCCAGCCGTGCTCTGCCAACCGCTTTCCGGTGCGCTGCCATGAGTGCCGCGTCTGCCCACCGCCATGGAGAAGTAGCACCGTGCCGCGGGTGGTGCCCTCGGCCGGCTCCCAGCGGGTCGCGACGAGGGTGAGACCGTCACCCACGAGATGCACCGTGGTGTTTGTCATGCTGGTCCTCTCTGATCAATGCCGTCCCCGGGTGGCACCGTCGGGTGTCAGTGGCCGGAGGTCCCACCGTCGACGGCAAGGGTTGATCCGGTGATGTATCCGGCGCCCGACGAGGCCAAGAACACCACCGCAGCATCGATCTCGCGTTGGGTCGCAGTGCGCCCCAACGACGATTCGGCGATGAACCGTCCGAGTGTCTCCGACGGCATGTCCTCGATCATGTCGGTCTCGACGAACCCGGGTGCAATCGCGTTGACCCGTATCCCTTTACGGCCCGACCACTGATTGGACAGATCGCGGGTGAGCCCGATCAGTCCGGCCTTGCTCGATGCGTACGCAGCTTGCGGCAGCACAGATTTGGTCAGCCCGAGCGTGCTCGCGACGTTGACGATACTCGACCGCGGCCGCATCACGCGCGCACAGGCCTGCGCCATCCAGTACGCACCGAACAGGTTGACCTCCAACACATTGCGGTAGTCTTCGGGCCGCTCTCGGGTGGCCGGGGCGGTGTGGGTCACGCCCGCATTGTTGACCAGCACGTCGAGATGTCCGAATTCGGCCACCGCGGCGCAGGCCAATTCGTCGCACTGACCGGGGTCGGTCACGTCGGTCGGGACCACCAGGCAACGGCGTCCCAGCTCGGTGACCGACTCGGCGACCTTTTCCAGCCTGTCGCGGCGGCGCGCGGCGACGACCACGTCGGCACCCGCTTCGGCCAACGCACGTGCGAATCCGGCACCCAAGCCGCTACCGGCGCCGGTGACGACCGCAACAGACCCCGTGAGCCGGAAGAGGTCGAGTACCGAACCAGACGACGCCGATGTCCTCAAGTGAACCCCTTCGACCATAGCTAATGAGTATAGATTTACGTGCTCCCAGCCCCGCGGGTCAGGGGGCCTGTTGCAGCAGCCTTGCTCACATTAACCTAATTGCTTAAGATTTATGGGGAGTCCAGTTCGAACAGAGTGGGTACACCGATGACCGAGAGCAAGACACGGCGAATGCGGGTGAGCGCAAAGGAACCGGCCGCAGATGGGGTCGTCCTCGTGACCTTGGCCGACCCCGATGGCGGCTCGGTGCCGCGATGGGAGCCGGGCGCTCATCTCGATCTCACCCTCGGCGAGGTCATCCGGCAATATTCGCTGTGCGGCGATCCCGATGACGGCGAGACCCTGACGGTCGCGGTACTGCGGGAGGCACAGGGCCGTGGCGGCTCGGCGTACGTGCACGACAAACTCGAGGTCGGCGACATGATCGAGGTCGGCGGTCCGCGTAACCGGTTCGCACTCGAGACTGCGTCGTCTTACCTGTTCATCGCAGGCGGCATCGGGATCACCCCGCTGCGCCCGATGCTGAATCGAGTCGACCGCAGTGGTGCACCCTGGCAACTCCTGTACGGGGGACGCACGCGCGCCGGCATGGCCTTCGCCGACGACCTGGCTGCCGCGCACCCCGAGCAGGTTCGACTCCGCCCCCAGGACGAGTGCGGACTACTCGACCTGCGCGCGGCCCTGGATGCCGCAGAACCAGGTACCGCCGTCTACTGCTGCGGTCCCGAACCCCTTCTGTCAGCGATCGAATCCGCTTGTCGCGACATCGATCACGTCGCGCTACACATCGAAAGGTTCGCCGCCAGGGACGTCGACGACAGCGCGAACGACACCTTCGAGGTGGAACTGGCACGCAGCGGCGGTGTCGTCGCCGTAGGAGAGTCGGAGTCGATCATCGACGCATTGCATCGCACAGGTGTCGACGTGGACTTCTCGTGTCGTGAAGGTACCTGCGGCACATGCGAGGTCGCCGTCCTGGCGGGAAAGCCCGACCACCGCGATTCCGTACTCACCGACGACGAGCAGGCAGCGAACGACGCGATGATGATCTGCGTCTCCCGCAGTTGTGGCCCCCGACTCGTGCTCGACCTCTAGACCCGTCACGCCAACCCGCCGACAGCACCCGGAATTCCGCCGACAGCAACCGGATTCGACACCACCAGGAGATCCCATGAACTCATCCGAACCACCCGCGCTGTATGAAGTGCGTGAGCATGTCGCCATCGTGACGTTGAACCGGCCGGAGGCCATGAACGCGGTCAATTCGGAGCTCTCGGCCGCCGCCGGCGCGGCACTGGAAAAGGCAGCAGACGACCCGCAGGTCCGGGTGGTGGTGATCACCGGCGCGGGACGCGCCTTCTGCGCAGGCGCGGACCTGAAGGAAGTGGCCGCGGGCAACAACATCTACGACCCGGACCACCGTGACCGCGACTTCGCAGGGATCGTCCGGCACTGGATTCCCAAACCCGTGATCGCTGCCGTGAACGGATTTGCCCTCGGCGGCGGCACCGAGATCGTGCTGGCCGCGGATCTGGCCGTCATCGACGAGCATGCCGCCTTGGGGCTACCCGAGGTCACCCGCGGGCTCATCGCCGCAGCCGGCGGTGTCCTACGGATACACAGGCAGGTCCCGCCGAAGGTGGCCTCCGAGATCGCACTGACCGGGCGACCCATTTCCGCGGCACGCGCTTACGAACTGGGACTGGTCAATGCGGTCGCCCCGGCGGGCACCGCATTGACCGCAGCACTCGACCTCGCGGCGACGATCGCCGCGAATGCTCCGATCGCGGTCCAGCAGAGCAAGCGTGTGATGCACGAAAGCGCCGCGACGGCCACCGGCTGGGCCGAGCAGGACTGGGCACTCAACCGCGACGCCACGCGAATCGTGATGACCAGCGAGGACGCGCGGGAGGGGCCTCGGGCGTTCGCTGCCAAACTCGCGCCGCAGTGGGCGGGCCGTTGAGGGCTCGACACCTCTCGCCCGCACACTCAGCCGGCTTATCAAAGAACAAAATTTGTTTGACGTATCACGGCTCGGAGCGTAACGTGGGTCACCATCACCGGAGGTGTCCGCCGTCCGGCTTACCACCAGCACCGTGACGAAACCCGGTGTGCACCAGCTGTGTTCACCATTCACCCGCTGTCGGATCACCGACCGGCCACTTTCCGAACCCAAGGGAGAACACCATGAAACTGCAGAACAAAGTCGCGATCATCACCGGAGGTGGCTCCGGACTCGGCCGCCAGTCGGCACAGCTGTTCGCCGCCGAGGGAGCGACGATCGTCGTGGTCGACATCGACGCGGAACGCGCTGCCGGGACCGTCAAACTCGTCCAAGAACAGGGTGGCACCGCGATCGATGTGGTCGCGGACGTCAGCATCAAGAGCCAGATGGTCGACGCCGTCGCCCGCACGGTTTCCGAGTTCGGCAAGCTCGACATCATGTTCGCCAACGCCGGCGTCGTCTCGCGCGGCGGCGTGCCGTCCGTCGCCGGTGGCGAGCAGGTCGCTTTCGAGGACCTCACCGAAGAGGACTGGCAGCATGTCTGCGGCGTCAACCTCAGCGGCGTGATCTACTCCGCACAGGCTGCGGTGCCTGCGCTGAAGGCCAATGGGGGCGGCGTCATCCTCGCCACGTCGTCTGCTTCCGCACTCGCTTCCTACCACAGCATCGCGCTCTACCAGGCGACGAAGGCAGGCATCAACGGTCTGATCCGGGGCCTGAGCCTCGACCTCGGCAAATTCGGTATCCGAGCCAACGCGATCGCGCCCACCCACGGAATGTCGCCGAACTTCCTCGCTCCGGCGGGCACACCGGTCGTCGGGAAGTCCTACGAGGAGACCGCCGGCCCGTGGGATCCGATCGTTTCACCGATCCCGCTCAAATTGAACCGGCCGCCGTCACTGGTCGACAACGCGAAGGCCGCGTTGTTCCTGGTCTCTGACGATTCAGCCTACATGTCCGGCGTGACGATGCCGACCACCGACGGCGGCACCCTGGCCCGCGTCGGGATGTGGTTCGAAGAGGACCTGAACCCCACCGCCGGGTCCTGACGCGACACCACCACCCCTCGAACATTTCGACCTGAGAAGGACACGATGGCTGCGACAATCGGTTCGGCACTGCACTGGTGGGCCGGCACCAAAGGTGATCAACGGGCGCTGATCGTCGATGACGAGACGCTGACGTACCGCGAGTTACAGAACTGGTCGAGCCGAGTTGCCCGTCGCATCATCGCCGCCGGTGTCACGCCCGGTGACCGGGTGGGGGTGCTCGGGCCGAACTCGCTGGCCTGGCCGGTTCTCGCGCTCGGTGTGATGAAGGCCGGCGCGGTCCTCGTACCGCTCAACCCTCGCCTCAAGCCGGCCGAGCTGCGCAAGGTCCTCGACGATTCCGGAGCTGGGCTCACCATCGCACCCGGTGAATACGCCGAACAGGTCGACCAGACGCGTGCCCTCGGCTCCGACTTCCAGGCTCTGTGGTTCGACGACTTCGTCGGGCTGCGTGAGGGCGACCGTGACGACTTCCGAATCGACCGCAACTACGACGACCCCGTCGCGATTCTGTTCACCAGCGGATCGACCGGACTGTCCAAGGGGGTCATCTGCACCAACCAGACCCTGCTCAACATCGTCTTCGAGGCCACCCTCACGGAGGAGGGATTCCGCCCGGGTTCGACTGCGCTGCTGCTGCTTCCGTTGGTGTTCACTCCCGGCCTGGTCTGGGGCTTGGTCATGTCGGTGGTCCTCGGCAACACACTTGTCATCGAGAAGGAACTCAAGCCCGGCCGAGCCGCCACACTCATCGGCGAGCACGGCGTGAACGCCCTCTTCGGTGTTCCGCTGGTGTTCGAAGCCATCTCGCGCACACCCGAGTTCGAAGCCGCCGACGTCTCGTCATTGCGAACAGCCATCGTCGGCGGCGCCGCGGTCGCGCCGGCACTCCTCAAGGCGTGGGCCGACAAGGGTGTCGCTTTGCGACAGATCTACGGCATGACCGAGGCGGGCGGAGTGGCCACCGCGACCACCCGCGACGAGGCGTTCACGCACCCCGACACGTGCGGAACCGGTTCGATCTTCACCGAACTCAAGGTGATTCGATCAGACGGCACCGATGCTGCTCCGGGGGAGGAGGGCGAGATCGTGCTCCGTGGCCCCGGCGTCACACCGGGCTATTGGAACGACGACGAGGCAACTGCCCAAGCTCTGCACGACGGATGGCTGCACGGCGGCGACCTCGGGACCCTCGACGACGACGGCCGCGTCAAGTTCGTGGACCGGATGAAGGATCTGATCATCACCGGGGGTATCAACATCTCGCCGGTCGAAATCGAACGCGTCATCAGCGAGATCGACGGTGTCGAGGAAGTCGCGGTGATCGCCGCGTCCGATGATCGTTTCGGGGAGACACCCGCTGCAATCGTCACGATCAGCGGCGATGTGGACGCAGCCACGATCGTCGAACACTGCGACCGGATCGTCGCCGATTACAAGGTGCCGCGGTACGTGATCATCCGGGACGAGCCGCTGCCTCGGTTGCCCAGCGGAAAACTGTCCAAGACCGCCATTCGATCCGAATATCGGGACGTCTCCGAACGATTCACAAAGGTCCGGTAAATGCTGATGTCGTGAGGGACGATCACCCCCTCGGCGGTACGATCTCCCCGGGCGGTAGGCGCCCAGCCGTACCAGGAGAAGGGTGTCATGGCGCGACGTCGAACGGGCAGTGTGCTCAGTGAAGATCCCGACGAGGCACGTCTGCAGATCCTCGAAGCGGCCGAGCGCACCTTCGAACGCTTCGGTGTGGGCAAGACGACGATGGACGACATCGCCAAGGAAGCCAACATCTCCCGGCCAACGGTCTATCGCTACTTCAGCGATCGCGACACGCTGATCACCGCGCTGATCGAGGTACGTTCGCGTCGGATGTTCGCCAAGGCCCGAACGTACCTCCGCAAGCGAAAAACGTTCGGGGAACAGATCGTGGACGGTCTCATCTTCCTCGTGGACAAGGGGCGCAAGGATCCCGTCGTACGGCTCATCGTCAGCCCCGAGCACATGGACATGGCCACTGCACTCGTCGGAAGTTCCGGTCTCGCGGCGCGACTCACCGAGGAGATGTGGGGCCCGGTCATCGACGAGGCTCGCGAACGCGGCGAGGTGCGGCCCGACCGCACCAACGCCGAGATCTGTCAGTGGATCGCGCTGGTCGAGTTGATCCTCGTCGGGCGAATGGACTTCGGTTCGGACGCAGACCCCGAACACCGACGCATGTTGACGAACTTCTTGGTGCCCGGGATTCTGACGCCGGAGGCGGCGAGTTCGTTCGGAGCCTGACGACGGTGCACCGCATCAGCGAGCGTGCGTGTCGATCCCGAATCAGTTCTGCTCGGTCCGTTCTGCTGCCGATGTGGGGCTCTGGGCCGGAGTGGACTCCGGCGTCTCACCTTCTGGGGCCACCATCGGTGCTGCCGTCTCCGCTGTCACGTCGTCTGCGAGTCGCGTGTCGCGTCGTCGGGAGGGGACGGAAGGCTGCTGGCGCAGTCACTTGCGGTCGGTGAAGGCGGGCGCACGGCCTTCCTTGCGCGCGGTCACGGCTTCTTCGAAGTTGCCTGTCATCATCCGGATCAGCAGTTGGCCCAGTCCTTCTGCCTGCATGTGACCTTCCAGCGACGACGCGTCGAGTCCGCTCCAGAGCGTCCGTTTCGTCAATTCGATACCAGGCCGCGAGAACTCGGCGATCCGACGGCCGATCGCGTAGCAGTGGTCCAAGAGCTCCGAGTCTGCGACACATCGGGATACGAGTCCGACATTCTGCGCCTCGACCGCATCCATGTCGCGGCCGGTGAGCATCATCTCGAAAGCCCGGGAGGCTCCGATGGATCGCGGGAGCAGATACGACAACCCGAGTTCACTGGCGGTGAGTCCGTTGTTGACCCCGGCCGCCCGAAAGTAGGCCGAATCGCCGGCGATTCGAATGTCGGCAGCCATTGCAAGGCACAGACCTCCGCCGATCGCGGGCCCGTTGACCGCCGCGATGACAGGCTGATGAAGTCGGCGCAACGCCAAGATCACCTCGTCCAACGCTTCCATCAGCCGCAGCGCAACGGTCGGGGCAGTCAGGTCTTGTAGGTGTGGAATCGCTCCCGCAGCCTTCTGGTCGGCCCCCGAACAGAAACCACGCCCCGCACCGGTCACGATCACGGCCCGCGTCGAATTGTCGTGCCTGACTTCTTCGATGGCCGACTTCAATGGCAGAATCAGGTCGAACGCCATGGAGTTCATCCGCTCCGGGCGGTTCAATGTGATGCGGGCAATGTGGGGGCGAGGCTTGTCGACAAGCACGAGCTCACTGGTCACGAAGCGCCTCCGTCATTGTCGGTCGACCGGCCCGACAGGGCCATCGCAGCGTGCCGTCACACTTGCCGCCTTCCTCTGCACGATCGCTTGTGATCTGGTGGTCCACACCAGCGCCCGCATGGTTGTACGGACCGTACTCCGATGCACCGCCGTCCGACAAGACACACCGAAATCCCCTGCGCTGTCGAGCATGCTGCCGCGTGTCCACTCGATGGTGAGTGCACGGACACGGTCAGTCAGTGAGTCGCGACGATCCTGACGGGCATGTGCCGCACACCGGTGTGCTTGTTGCTACGCACGTACTCGACGGGGCCGCTCATCTCGATGCGGTCCACACGATCGAGAAGGGTCTCGAACATCATCCTGATCTCCATGCGGGCCAGCGACGCTCCCAGACAAAAATGCACCCCGCGCCCGAAGCTCAGATGCGGGTTGGGGGTCCGTTCGATGTCGAAGACGTGCGGATCGTCGAAGACCGTCTCATCTCGGTTGGCCGAGGACCACCACAACGTCACCTTGTCACCCGCCGCGATGTGGCGACCACGCAGATCCACGTCCCGGGTCGCGGTGCGGCGGTTGTACGGCGTCGACGAGGACCATCGCAGTATCTCTTCGACCGCGTTGGGCAACAACGACCCGTCGGCGCGCAAGCGCTCCCACACGTCGGGACGCTCGACGAGCGCCGCCATTCCGTGCGCGATGGAGTTGCGCGTCGTCTCGCTACCCGCTGCGATGATCAAACTCAGAAACAACCGTTGCTCGTGTTCCGTCAACGGCCGGCCGTCGATGATTGCTTGGGTGACGACCGACAAGAGGTCATCTCCGGGCGCGGCACGTTTGCGTTCGAGGAGTTCTACACCGTAGGTGAACATACGCGCGTGCGCGGCTTGGAGCCGGTCGTTGGTCTCGCCGACCTCCCGGTCGTCGTAATCGAGGATCACATTGGCCCAGTTCATCAATTCGTGGCGATCAGCTTGCGGGACACCGGCCAATCGCGCCACCGCCTGCAGTGGCAACTCCGCGGCGACATCGACGAGAAAGTCGCAGTCTTGCTTGGCTATCGCCGACTCGACGATCGTCGTCGCACGCTCGGCCAACTCGGCTTCCATCGCCCGCAGGGCACGAGGGGTGGTGGACGGCGCCAACTGCTTGCGGATCTTCGCATGACGAGGGTCATCCATCATGTTGAGCAACGAGCCGACCGCAGACCCGCGCGGCATGTCCTCGAGGGTGGTTCCTCCACCCTCGCGATCGCCTCCACCTTCAGAGGAGAAGCCGGTGGAATCCGTTGCCACGGCGACGATATCGTCGTACCGGCTGAGCACCCAGAATCCTTCGCCACCCGGTGTGTGGTCGGTCGGAGCGTGCCACCAGATCGGCGCCTCCCGACGCAGAACGTCGAAATCGTGATGCGGAAAGCCGGTGGTGAACCGGTCCAGATCGGTGAGATCGATGTGGTCGAGTGTCACAACCGCCCTTCCGTGTCTCATCGACTGGCACCGGACACGAGCATGTCCTTATGGCCCGCACCGATCCGCACAACCGCGCGTTTACCGTAACAGTGAGTCAGTGCCGCACGCGCCCCTATGCCCGATCCGCTCGACACCCAGCAACTCATCCGATGACGACCACAGACTCTGCGCTGCGCGTGGCGCCCCGGGGCCCGCATTTCAGCAAGATTCAAATCTGCCGCTACGGACCGGTTAAGAGAGATGAAATCCTGGAATACATCGCGGATAAATAGGCGATTAGAAATGTCGACACCCTTGTTGATGATCGCTATATTCGGACATCTTGATACGATGTCTATTTTGTATTTAAACATCTCGCAATCGTGAGTATTTCTCATTGAAGGCTGTGAATTATCCCATTGGCGCGTACGCTCCGAAGTGACCGTTTGATCTCAGTCCCACGACATTCCGGGCGCGTCAACGGTGCCCTTGCTGACACCTCCGGCCGGTTTGCGCGTGCTCTCTGCAGGAAGGAATCGACACCATCATGTTCGAAGCATTCCCGCAACAATCGCCACTCATGTCACGGATCTGCGTGCGCCCACCGTATTTCGCGCTCGGCAATCTCGAGCTTCTCGAACGCGGCAACATCACCTGTGATTTCGTCCCTGAGATGGTTCCCAACGGGGAAGGCGCGGTGAGTCTCGCCGAAGCCGCACGACACGGTGCCATCGCCGGACTGACGGCAGCCGCGAGCTCTCGCGGAGACGATGACCGACACTATTACCTCGCGCGCACCGGCTCGGTCACCCGAGTCGGTGCCGCCGATCTGAGCGGACCGTTCTCGATCAGCGCACAGGGTGCATTGCCCACGTCGCGAGAGGCACGCGCCGACTTCGTCGTACGAGCAGACGGCACGCCACTGTATCGGGGACACGTCGACTATTCGGTGTTCACCCCGAGTGCATTCGAAAAGTTCTTCGGCTACCTCGAGCACCCTGGGGAAGGCAGTGATGGCACCACTGAGAGCCCCTATGGCACTTCGCCTGACGTCGACATACGAAGTCTCGACCATACGCAGGCCAACGCCACGACCGGCGTGAGTCCGCAAGAGTGCGCAGGGCATTTCGACGGCTATCCGGCCATGCCCGTGGCTCATTTGCTGGGATCCATGTTCGGCTTGGGCGCAACGTTGGCCGCCGAGAGCACCGGCTCCGACACCGCAGTCCCGGAGAACGGCGACCTCGTCGATGCGCGCGTGCTGATTCCTCCTCGCGCAACCGTCGAGCTCACGGCCGCCGTCGTCGCCTCCTCGGACGCAGGATGCACAGTCGAACAGGTCGCGTCGGTTTCGGGCAACGACGCCGTGCTCGTTCGCACCGATTACGCCTGCAGCTGAGAGTCGTTGCACTGGGAGGGTCGACCATCGCCGGTCGCCGGGTCTTCACTGAGGGTGAGCGCCCGAGGGTCGGAACTCGCGGAGGCGTACCAGCACTTCATCGCCGTCTTCCGCGAGTAGGTGGCGACGTCCATGTGCCGACCCACACGCGGAAGGAGCCGGCCGATGAGTCGCCTCGTTGTCCTGTCCGGTTGTTCAGGGGGAGGGAAGTCGACCACACTCGCCGAACTCGCCCGCCGCGGATATCCGACCGTTGCCGAACCCGGCAGGCGGATAGTGGCGGAGGAGCTCGAGAGCGGGGGTCAGGCTCTGCCGTGGGTGGATGCCGAAGCGTTTGCCCGACGGTGCGTCGATGTCGCGCTGTCGGACATGCAGATCGTTCACACCACCGCGGCCCCATGGGCGTTCGTCGATCGAGGATTGGTCGATGCCGTTGCCGCACTTCAGCATGCCGGAGGTGAGCCGACGCCGGGCGCCGCCGGACATCTCGACCGATACCACCACGACGTCTTCATGACGCCGCCGTGGGCAGAAATCTTTCAGAACGACGCGCAACGCCGTCACGGATTCGAGGAAGCAGTCGGTGAGTACGAGCGACTCCTGGGGGCCTATCGATCGCTGGGGTACGCGGTGACAGTGTTGCCGAGGTCAGGTGTCGTTGAACGCGCCGACTTCATCCTCGACACCCTTGCGTCTGCCTCGTGACGCAGCGGCCGGCGATCAGGTGCACAGTCAAGATCACACCCGCAACAGCTCCGCTGTGCGCGTGAGCCGTGCCGCCCACGCCGCATCACCCTCGGCTCCGTTCAGCGCCTCGGCGCGCGCTCGCAGGCGAATCCACTCGGCCGCGCGGACGGGGTCAAGATTCGCGGCGGCGGCGTAGCGCTCGACCCAACTCCAGGCCGTTCGCGTGTCCGGGGCGACCGGCGCGAGGGGATCGATCAGCGCCCACACATCCGCATGCCGGTCGCCGCGAACGGCATGCGGATCGATGGCGCGCCAGTCAGCCCCATGCCGTAGTGCGTTGGCGCCGTGGAGATCTGCGTGTAGGAGCACGTCCTCCGCGCTCGGATCGAGCAAGGGCGAGTCACCGAGGGCCCGACGCCAATCGCGTGAGTAATCGTCACCTATATGCGGGACCGAGTCCGGCACCGGGCTCCGTGTGCTGTGCAACCGTCGCACCAGCGTTCCGAGCACATCCAGGCGTTCGTCCCACGAGACGTCGGCCCAGTCGAGCGTGGTGCCCGGGACCAGCCGCTCCAGCAGCAGGGTGAACCCGTCGTCGCGGCGGTCGTGCAGTTCGACCGCAGCATCAGTCGACGCCCAGGCCGCCAATGCCTCTCCTTCGGCGGCGAGTTGCGCGTCGTCAGCGTGTCCGCGTGGATGAACCTTCAGCACGACGTCGTCAGCCGCGAGCACAAGTGCCACATTGCCGCCGTTCAGCGGCCGCACGCGACGAAGTCCCCACGCCGCCACTGCGGCTTGCGCCCGGTCCCGGACGTCGCTCACCAACGCGGTGATGTCGGCATCGGGCCAGTAGCGCGCCCACTGTTGCGACAAAGCCTCCATCAGCGCATGATCGCAGACTTCACGACGCCGACAGGGGAGCAGCGCCATTGCGGCGGCCGAACACACCGGCCTTTCCTGGACCTTCGCACACATGTGCGATCATGTCGGTGTGAACACGCGCAGAACGGTCGGGCTGACTCCCGACGATCTGGAAGCCCTGTCCGCCGGGCTCGCTGCCGGCAAGCGAGTCACCGTGTACCTTCGCGAGCCGATGCCGTCGTTGGACCTCGAGTCCGGAACATCGGCACGCGCGGTGTCCATCGAGGGATCCACGGTGACGGTGCGCCCCAAGGGGGTCGATGACCAACTGCCCTTCGAGGCCGACGAACTGCAGCGAACCCGAGTGACGGCGCCGACCGCCGCCCCCGCACGCCGAGACCGCGCGAAGTCGCCGAACACGCCCACCAGCCCGGTCGAATCCGCCAAACCCGTTGCCGTGCAACCCAAACCGAAAGAGCATCCCTCAGATCCGCCACCGGCCCAGCCGAAGCCCGCTCCGGTGAAAACCTCACGACGCGCGAAATCTGCGCCCGCCGCGGTGAGTGTCACCATCACGGCCGGGGGAGACGCGAGCACGTGGTCGGTATCGGTGTCACACGGCGCCAAGAGACACGGCAAGCCCACCGAGGTGTCGGCAGATCGGGTGGCCACCGCGATGCGCGAACTGGGCGACGACGCAGCGATCACTGCAGTCGACGGGGCCATCACCGCGGCCCGTGAAGCAGCTCAACAGAGAATCGACGAGTTGAATCTCGAACTCGAAACGGCACGAGCCGCACTGGCGAATCTCGACGGCTCCGGCCACTCGTAGCCCCGCGCGCCACGGCGCCTCATCAGCCTTTTTGCACGGCGTGGTGGTGTCTTGCCCAGATCGCCGCCGACGGCGCAATCGGATCCGCGCCGACCGTCGGCGGTAGGTTCCAGACGCGCGCGAGCCAATCATCAGGCCGGTAGGCCGGCCAACCCGGATCCCCGGTGACGGCGAATTGCATCCACGCCGTGCGCATCGCCTCCGACAGTCGGTCGAACTCTCCCGGACGGGCACCGAGGTCCCAGCCAAGGGGGCCCGTCGGGAGACCGAAGACGAACGACTGGTCCAGACCGTGATATGCGCCGAGTGTGCGATCGCCTACCCAGTCGAACTCGTAGAGGAACGTTCGCCCGCCGCCCGCTTGGTGCGCCCGGGCACCCCAGTGCGCAGACAATCGAAAGAACGCGTCAGAGAGCATCAGCGTGGACAGATCGCTGTCGGTGATGCCGGGACGCTCGGCGCGGTATTCATCCATCGCGGCCGCATTCAGGCGGAGATCACGGGCGACGTCGCCGGGATCTGCGCCGTCCGGGTCGAGGTTCACGGTGAACATCCGTGCCTCGGCCGCCGTACACCCACACATCAGGTCGATGGCCCGACCCGCGCCTCGCTGCATTGCGGGCCATGGCAATTCGCCGAGCATCTCGCCGTCGAGGACGATACCGAAGGGACTGTTGGGATAGGTCCAGGCGGCAGCGTCCGCCGACATCACCGCGACCGGGTTCCACTGCACGGCTTGGATCGCGTCAGCAGGTATGTCGGCCAGCATCTCGGCGGTCGGACGCACACCGAGTTCATCGGTGATCATCGTCGAGACCGTGCGCGCTTCGTCGACCGGAATGAACACGTGTCCGGGGCTCTGCGCAATCGCCCGGTGAAACACTCCGTCGGCGATTCCGCCGGCCATCAGCGTGACGATCGACGTCGCTCCTGCGGACTGTCCGAACACGGTCACCCGATCCGGGTCGCCGCCGAACTCAGCAATGTTGTCCTGCACCCATTGCAGTGCGGCGCGCTGGTCAAGCACGCCACGGTTCCAGGGCGCATCCTCCACCCAGCCGAATCCCTCGTAACCGACGCGATAATTGATGGATACGAACACCACGCCGGACCGAGCAAACACCATTCCGTCGAACCCCGGTGTGTTGGCCGAGCCACCCACGAATCCGCCGCCGTGCACCCACACCAATACCGGTAACGCTTCGCCACCGCTCGCGTCGGTAGGAGTCCAGATGTTGAGGGTCAAACAGTCTGGTCCTGTCGCGGCCCGAACATCGGACACCTCGCCCGTGACCGAACCCGACACCGCGCTCGGAATCGCCTGCTGTGGGACCCACACGCCGAACGTCGTCGCGTCACGAACCCCATCCCATGGAGGAACCGGCTGTGGCGCCCGGAATCGCAACACACCATGTATCGGAGCTGCGTACGGAACGTCCAGGAACCATCGGACGCGGCCGTCCGACAGTCCTCGCACCGCACCGGCCGATGTGTTCACGACATCGCTCATGGAGGCCTCGACTCTCATCCTCGGCCGCCCAGACGCCCGGGGGCGACCGTCGTTCACCACCGTGCACCACCCGGGCCGCGCGAGCAATCATGCGGTCCGGCCACGTCGCGCTGCGATGGCGGTCCCGGCGGCGGTCACATCGCCCCCCAGGGAGGATGCTTGACGATCGGCAGCGTCTGGCGGTCGAGGTCAGTTGATGATCTCGCCGCGCTCGTCCGCGCGCAGCGCAGCCAACCGGTCTTTCCACCCTTGTAGCGCTTCGGGTGTCAGTCTCGTCCAGTCGGTGATCTCGGCGACGACCCGCAATGGCTCGGTGCTCCGATAGGACCGGGTCGGGTTTCCGGGGAATTTCTTGTCGGTCACGTTCGGGTCGTTCTCGAAAGCGCCGGTCGGCTCCACGAGGTAAACGCGAGGTGTGGCGTCGCCGGCGGCCAATTCGGCGGCCAGGCCTGCTCCGTCGCGGAGCGCGGTGAAGTAGATGTGGTTCATCACCACCTCCGGGCGGTAGTTCGACCGGAAACCGGCCGTCAGCGAATCGCCCGGGCGCAGATCGGCTTTTGTGCCGTGGAAAAACGGTCCCGAATCCAACGCGTCGTCCATGGGCACAGATTACGCACTGTTGCGACCGCCGCATCTCGGCCCGGGCCACGTCGTTTCACCGGTTCGATACGTCAGCGACAGGCAGGCACCTGGAGGTCGATGAGTGCAGGAGTCGCGACGTGCCGTCGGCAGCCATGCGCGTCGGTGATCGTCACCGCACCTCCGGCGGGGGACACGTGCAATGTGTGCCCAGCCCGGCGGAAACGCACGAGCCTATTCGGGGCAACGTCGAACCGGTACTCCAAGCCCCACAGCTGCCCGCGCGTGGCAACCGTGTCGTTGACCCAGTCCACCGGATCCGTGGGAACCGGCGCGAACAGATCCCATGCGATGGCATCCCTGAGTTCACGGCGAAAGTTGGCGAAGTCGTGAATGCCCGCGTGAACGGTGCCGTCGACGCGCACCCCGGCTCGGCGCAGCGCCCGACGGTATGAGTCGAATGCCGGGCGTATCAACGCGGCCTCGGTGGGCGCGTCGGAGACGACGTTGTTGTCCATCGGCTCACCATCGCTGGTCGGCCGCCCATCGCCGGACGCCATGAACACGCGCGTGTGATGCAGATTGGCGGCAAGCCGAACCGGGTTGTGTCCGGCGGCGTAGAAACCACCTGCCGGCCCGAAAACCGCGGTCAGATCGAGCGGTCGACGGGCGTTGATCGCCGGTACGACGGCAGCGATGTTGGTCTCACCGGGATACAGCTCGAGATCAGTGAGCCCGGAGATCGTGACGACCGAACCGAAGAACCCGGGCAACCGCCCACCCAGATAGGCAGCGCCGAGGCCACCCATCGAGACGCCGGCGATCGCATGCCAACGGCGTTCCTCACGGATGGGATAGCGCTTGAGGATCTCGGGAATGACCACGTCGAGGTAGTAACTCTCCCACGACGGGTTTCCGCGTCGGCCACCGTTCCACCAGTCGGTGTAGAAACCGGTCGCGCCTTCGGGCATCACAATGATCCCGGGAAACCCTGCGGCAGTCGTCCGGATACGACCGAGCTCTTCGTCGGCCCAAGTCCGATAATCGCTGCTGGCGCCCGCCAGCAAGACCAGGAGGGGGTATTTCCTTGTCGGCGAATAGTTGTCGGGCAGCAGGACCTTCGCACGCGGAGGCCCGGGGTAGGGCGGGGCGTGCTCGGCGTTGAGTACCGACCCCAGCCAGACGTCCGAGATCTGCCCGGGGCGAGCCGGGATGGTGGTCTGAACGAGACGGTTCGCCTGAGCTGCCGGCGCCATTCCCCAAGTCAGCCCCGAGACGATTGCCAATGCGGTTGCGGCCAGGGCGATTCGCCGAGCCCTCATCGATCTCTGGGTGCCGACGCCGTTGGATCGCCCATCATGGTGTCGCGTCCACGATCTCGAGCTCGCGTGGACACGGCGGTGACTGAACGGGACGACGGTCACAGCGTCAGCCTAGCGGGATCGTCAACGCATGTACGCCGTCTCGGCGGACCGGCGAGTCACTGAGGGATCTCCGGGCGCCCGGTCACATCGGCGCAAACGCGGACCTTCTACGCAAACTGTGTGAAGCTACGCCCAGATTTACTCGTAGGGTCCGCGTCTGCGCTCGCGTGACACCAATCTCGGCGCGACTACGTCAGCCGCCGTCACGAACCCTCTCGTTTGGTCCCGGGAAGATACTGCTGTGCTTTCTGTTTGACACCCTGCCGGATGACGCCCCAGGCATCATCGTCGCCCTTGAGGATCGCGGTGCCCAACGACTTCACCTGGTCGAGCGTGGCATGTGGTGGAATCGGTGCGATATCGGGATCGCATCGAACGTCCAACAGCACGGGTTTGTCCGCCGACAGCGCCTGATCCCACGCATCGCCGAGCTGGTCGGTCTCGAAGACGTTGATGCCACCGAGTCCGATTCGCAGAGCGAAAGCGGCATAGTCGATCTCGGGAAGAACCTGGGAGGCTGCGAACTTCGGCGAACTCGACATCGCACGCTGTTCCCAGGTGACCTGGTTGAGGTCGTTGTTGTGCAAGACCGCGACGATCAGCCGGGGGTCTTGCCACTGCTGCCAATACCGTGCGACGGTCAGCATCTCGGCGAGACCGTTCATCTGCATCGCGCCGTCACCCTCGAACACGATGGCGGGTCGGCCAGGGTGGGCCCACTTGGCACCGATCGCGTACGGCACACCGGCACCCATGGTCGCGAGGGTCCCGGACAACGAGCCGCGCATCTGATCGCGGAAAACGATGTGCCGGGCATACCAATTCGCCGAACTCCCGGAGTCGGCGGTGATGATCGCGTTGGCAGGCGCACGTTCGGAGAACTCGTGGAAGATCCGCATCGGATTGACCGGATCGGCATCGGTCATCGCCTGACGTTGGGCTGTTTCGTGCCATTGCGCCACATCGTGTTCCACCGACTCGCGCCACGACCGATCCGGCTTGTGATCGAGCAGCGGCAGGAGCTGGCGCAGCGTCGTACGCGAGTCACCGACGAGGTTCACCTCGTTCGGGTACCGCATCCCGATCCACTTGCCGGACCGGTCGATCTGCACGCCGCGTGCCTGATCGAGCTGGGGGAGGAACTGGGTGTACGGAAAGTTCGATCCGACGGTGAGGAGAGTGTCGCAATCGCGCATCAGCCGATAGCTGGCCGTGGTCCCCAGCAAACCGATGGCACCGGTCACCCAGGGCAGCGTGTCGGGTAGTACATCCCGGCCCAGCAATGCCTTGGCGCAGCCGGCACCGAGTTTGTCCGCAACCTGGGTCAGCTCTTCGATGCAGCCGCGAGCGCCCTGACCGACGAGCATGGCGACGCGCTCGCCTGCGTTGAGCACCTCGGCCGCCCGGGTCACCCCGGCGGGATCGGGGTCGGCAACCGCAGGGTTGAAGCCGAGGCTCGATGGTACCTGTTTGAACTCGTGAACCGGGGGTTCGTACTCGAGTTCGAACACGTCGGACGGGAAGATCAGTGCAGTCGGCGCGTGTTCGGTCTTGGCCACCCGGAACGCTCGGTCGATGAGGTTCGGAATCTGTTGCGGCACAGTGCACATCTGCACAAAGTCACTGCAGACGTCTTTGTACAGCGACAGCATGTCGATCTCTTGCTGATATGAGCCGCCCATGGCCGACCGTTCGGTCTGGCCGACGAGCGCGACCACCGGGACGTGATCGAGTTTGGCGTCGTACAGACCGTTGAGTAGATGCACTCCGCCCGGTCCACTGGTGGCGACACAGACCCCCGCCTCGCCGGAGAACTTGGCGAAACCCACGGCCTCGAAGGCACTCATCTCTTCGTGCCGGGCTTGCACGAATTGTGGGTCGCCGTCGACCTTGCCCCACGCGGCGAGCAGCCCGTTGATCCCGTCGCCGGGATACCCGAAGATCTGCTGCACGCCCCACTCGCGCAGGCGTGACAGCACCACATCCGCAACGGTGTTCGACATGTCAGTGATCAGACTTGATCAGCGGTATCGCGCTGTCGGGCGATCCGGGCACGGTCGGCGGCCGGAACTCCGAGATCCGCATCGTCCGCTTGGTCGTGCCGTCGCGGGCGACGAGTTCCACGAAATCCACCGGGTAATGGCGCACGGCGGTGACCCGGTACGACACCGGCATGCCGTTGGAACCGGGCAGTACCACTTCGTTGCCGGCCTCGATCTGAACGTCCATGATCGCGGGCTCCTCTCAGTGTGTGTACGACCACAACTTCCGTCGAGTACCCGACCGAGCCAGGGCCAAACCAGCAACGCTCAACAAAGCACCGTGGATTCGAGCGTGCATTGGTGAGCAGCCGGCGGAACAGCCGTCAGCGGCGATGTCACGGCTCCAGGACCATCTTGACCGCACCATCGGCCTTGCGCTGGAAGATGTCGTATGCGTGCGGAGCGTCGTCGAGCGGTAGCCGGTGAGTGGCAAAGAAGACCACGCAGACCGGCCTCGATCGGTGGTGACGGGCATCTGCCAGTCAACTGCCGCGATCGACGACCGTGCCGAACACGATTGGCTCATCCGAATCGTAGTCGGCCAGTGGATCGGGTTGGCCGATCAGCGGATGGTTCGGAAGTGGGCAACCGGTCACTGCCACTCGGCCGTTGTATCTCGTGACCGAATCAATGGTGCCGACCATCTTGACCTCACCGGCAAATGTGATGAGCAAGAGGGAATTACCCATGACATCAGCCGCTCTCGCCGCCCAGACGCCACGTCCGCGATCCCAAGCCTCCGCTGGACTGAGTCCGTCGCGCCAGCCGCAATACGCGCGACCCAGCGGATCGGGTTGGTCTGCCGGGCACTCTGAGGCCAGTTCAATCCTCATGACGGACAGCGGTCCGATCGTGTCAGTGTCCTCCGATTGGGTTACCCCTTTGCACCGTCCGGTATGCGGGGCCACGACGAATCCCGGACACCTGTCATTCGAAGTACCGGTACACAGCCTCGGCGGTTGCCACCGGACGGACACCACCTTGGCATTCGAACGAGGCATCGATGACGACTTGGACGCCACGTGGGGAGACGTACTCCACGTCGAGCAGCGTGGCGAGCAAACGGATTCGGCTGCCGGCCGGCACCAGGGCGATGAAACGCACCTTGTCGAGCCCATAGTTGACGCCCATCGTCAGACTTCGGATGGCCAGGATCTCACGCAAGGTCGGTACGATCAGCGAAAGAATAAGGCCCCCTGGGGCATAGGACTGTCCGAAAGCTTCCGCACTCTGCGCACTTCTCAGACCGACGTCCGCGACCGCGGGATTCTCCGCGGCGTCCGCGAACTTGGCGATCCGCTGACGCTCCACGGTCAACCATGAACTGCACCCCAGCACGGATCCGACCAGAGGCTCGAGATCACCGATCGAGTCGATGCGTGTTCCGCAAGCCTGCCTGTCTGTCATCATTCCCCTTTACATGAGATCGGGCCAAGCTCCTGCTCGCGACTGCACAGTCGAACTGAGCTTTCCGAACCGACATCCTCGAACTATCCAGCGTCGGAACAGTTCCCCAATACGCGATAGGAGGCGTCGTCGGGATCTCGGCGTCCCCACGGGGGCACCGGATCCGGGGCAGGCACCTCCACCTCGCGATACAAGTCGCCGACAAATATGCGGTGGTCGATTCGCCAATCACCCTCGCGGCGTGTGAATCTGTCGAGATAGCGACCCCGGTGGAATAAGTCGGTGACCTTTCCGTCCGTGGGCAAGGTACGCAACCAGATCGACACGTAGGCTTCGCTTCGTGCCTCGCCGCCGCCTTCATCGACATTGATCAGAAGGTTCGAGATCGTATGAGAATGCGCCTGCATCGAGGCGTGGTAACCGAAGACGAAATCGAGAAACTCGGTAGCTGTCGACGTGCCGGTGGCGGGTCCGTAGTCGGCGGTGCCGCCAGGATGCCAGACAGTCTCGGCGATCTCGCGATCCATCCGATCCATGCCTCGGCAGTACCGGTACAGGACTTCCGTGATCGCCTGCTTGGCATGCAGCTCAGCAATGATGGGGGACTGGTGGTCCAAAGACATTTCGAATCCTCCACCCGACAACGGTCGGGTTGGTGTCGGGATTGGCAAATAAACCAGATCACGCGCGGTGCGCGCGTCACGGTCAGATGACCATTGGGAGAGATGCCCAACCGCGCGCCAGCGATGTCGTCACGTATCGTGCCCGGGTCATGTCGATCTCCCAGTCGGGCCATCGGGTGAGCACTTCGTCAAGTGCTATCCGGCCTTCCAGCCGAGCAAGCGCGTTGCCGAGGCAATAGTGGGTGCCGTTTCCAAAACTCAAGTGAGCGCGCACTTTGCGGTGAACATCGAACGTGTCACCGTTAGGGAAATGCGCCTCGTCGCGGTTGGCGGCGGCGAGCAGAGCGAGAACCACACTGCCGGCCGGCACTGTCTGACCGTTGAAGGAGGCGTCGCGAGTCACGTAACGAGCCAGGTGCGTCGCGGGTGGTTCGTAGCGAACGATCTCTTCGATCGCATTGCCCAGCAGTGACCGATCGTCGGCGAGTTGGCGGCGCTGATCGGGATGCTCGGCGAGCAGTTTGCCCATGGCACCGATCAACCGGGTCGTGGTGTCGGCGCCGGCGGTGGCCACCACGGTCAGGTAGAGGAGCAGCTCTTCGCGGGTCAGCTGCCGCACCGTACCGTGTTCGTCTTCGAACTCGACCGTCCTCAGTTCGGTGACCAGATCGTCGGAGGGGTGCTCGGCGCGCCAGTCGACGAAATCGCTGAAAGCCTCGCCGCTGGACACTCCTGCGAGCGGTTGGCCGGGTTCGCTGTGGAGAAGGTCCAGGCCGTTCTCGAACATCTCGGACTGTTCGCCCTCGGGTATGCCGATCAATCTGCCGACGACCCGCATCGGTAGCAGAAGACCTAAGTCTGCGACGAAATCGAAGTCTCCTCGCTGCTGCACGTCGTCGAGTATCCGCACGCACTCGGCGCGGACTTGCGGCTCGAGTGCACGAATCCGTTGAGGGGTGAACATCCGCGCCAGCAACTTGCGGTGGATGTCGTGGATCGGCGGGTCTTCGAACACGAGAATCCCGGACGGGATCGGCATGTCCGCTTTGATGATCTCCAGAATCGCGCCCCGACCGGAGATGAACGTCTCCTGGTCCATCAAGATAGTGCGAACGTCGTCGAGCCGACTCAACGCGTAGAAGTCATGCTCGGCGTTGTAGTACAGCGGCATTTCTTCACGAAGCCGCCGAAACATGGGGAATGGGTCCGTGTTCAGGTCGACATCGTAAGGATCGTAATGGATTTCGCCGGTGGCGGTAGCTGTCATGCGCACTCCTCGCGATCAGTTGTCTATCTAGGTGAACCAGACCGTAGCAGATTAACTAAAGTGCTTGCTTTAATTCGCCGGAACTTGTTGACTGGCCCCTGACGGTGCAACGCTGAGCCGATGGCAGACAAGGACAGGCCGATGACGACGATCCGTGAGCGACGTTCGGATCGTGGCGAAGCCACTCGGGAGGCCGTACTCACGGCGGCGGAGGAGTTGTTCGCCATCCACGGTGTCGGCAATGTTCCTCAACGCCGCATCGTGGAAGCGGCGGGCCAGGCCAACACCGGTGCGATTGCCTATCATTTCGGGTCGACAGCCGACTTGGTGCGGGCAATCGAACGTCGACACGCAGAGCATATCGACCAGCTACTCACCCAACGAGCAGCCGCGGTCGGCGATTCCGACGACCTGGCAGATTGGGTCGCCTGCCTGGTTCGCCCTTTCACTGAGCATCTGGCCTCGCTCGGAACACCTTCCTGGTACGCCCGGTTCTGCGTCCAGGTCACAATCGTGCCCACCTATGCAGAGATCATGACGTCCAGCGCACTGACCTCACCGCCACTGCACGACGTCCTCAGCGGTATAAGCCGTTGTCTCCCCGACCTTCCCGCGCACGTGACAGCCGAACGGTCAAGGTTCTCGACGCTTCTACTCGTCCAGGGATGCGCAGAGTACGAGGCCGCATTCGATTACGGACGCGACTCCCCACGAACGAATTGGGACGAAGTGGCAGGCGGGTTGATCGACGCGATGACCGGGCTCTGGTGCGCACCGGTAAGGACCCCCTGAGGGGGCATCCGCATCGAGGAAGACAAACGATGACGGTCAGCCCTCGACCTCGATCTGCACCAAGGGCAGCCAAAGTAGGTCACGCAAGGCCAAGCCGGGTCAACTCATCACCTCCTACTTTCGGTGTTGTCCAGCTACCTCCGCAGCGAAGGGGTAGACGCCCGTCAACGGTCATGACCGAGCACGAAGTCGACTGCGGTGTACAGGGTTTCCGTCTCGTTCTTCAGCCGTGATTCGCCGGTCGGCATAGCCCGCTCGACAGACAAACCATTGAGGACCGTCAGCAGGAATCGGGCCGAGGTCGTCCGATCGTGCACGATCGCCACACCTTCATCGGCCAGCACACTCAGCCAGTATTGGACGCGGCGCATGGATTCGCGTTCGTACCCGAGGTAGGTCTTTTGCGCATCGGCGGTGGGTTCGGGCTCGATGAACTTCTCGTAGATCATCTTCCACGTTCGCCGCGCATCGGCGCCGACCCCTGCGGGGGTCAAGATCTGCCGAAGGCAATCGACGAGGCGATCACGCGCAGGGCGCCGACGGTCATGCACGGGATCGTCGGGAACGATCGACTCATACACCCGCGCCAGCACCGCATCCTGCAGTTCACGCTGGGTGGGGAAGTGAAATCGCAGCGAACCAACGCTCACGCCGGCACGGGTGGCCACCGCACGCACGCTGAGGCTGGCCGCGACATCTTCCTCGATCATCTCAGCCGCCGCCGCGAGAATTTTCTCCCGCGAAGTGGTCATACGCGTCTCCGATCATCGTCTTTCGCCGTCACCACACACTACTAGTACAGTGTGTTACTGTGCACTAGCACAGTGTACTAGTGCACGGATTTCCCCGATCGCACGCCGGTCACCGCCCACTCATGAGGAGCGACCTGTCGATGACTTTCGAACGCAACCGAAACCTCCGAGCCACGCACGCCCGCCGTTCCGTCGACGCGCGCCCGCGACCCACCGCGCGGGAGCGGCATCGAGAACGCGCCAGGACAAGGCGATATGCGATGGCAGGCGTGATCACGGTGGCTGTTGGCCTGATCGCGGCAGGTTGCGCTTCACCCGATGATCACACGAACTCGACTGCAGCAGAACACCCACAGCTCGCCAAGTTCTACGCTCAACATCTTTCGTGGGGATCGTGCGAGAGCTATGCGACCACCAGCGTCGAAAAGCCTTACTACGTTGCCCCGTTCGAATGCGCTCGACTGATGGTTCCCCTCGACTATCGAGAGCCGTCGACTCAGACCGCCACGATAGGGGTGATGCGTCTCAAGGCCAAGAGCAGCCACCGGATCGGTTCGTTGGTGCTCAACCCCGGCGGACCCGGGGGATCCGGGATGACCCAGGCCGCCATCGCCTCGGTCAACCTCCGGCACACCGAGATCCCACAGAGGTTCGACGTGGTCGGATTCGACCCGCGCGGCGTCGGCGCGTCCACGCCGAGCATCGACTGCTTCACCGACGCACAGCGCGATCATGGGGATGATCGGGTCACCTCGTTGGGGACGGCAGGAATGTGGACCGCCGACGACACGCGCGATCTCGTCGACGACTGCGCCCGGGGGTCCGGCGGTCGGCGCGCACTGTCGACCGTCGGTACGCGCAACACCGCCCGCGACCTCGACATCCTCCGTGCTGCCCTGGGCGAGGACAAGCTGACGTTCTCCGGCCAGAGCTACGGCACTCGACTCGGTGCGGGCTACGCCGAGATGTTCCCGAACAATGTGCGCGCAATGGTTCTCGACGGTGCCATCGATCCGCGGCTTGGCACCGCACAACGGCGGATCAGTCTGCACCGCGGGTTCCAACGGTCGTTCGACCTCATGGCGGCGTCCTGCGCCCAGGACGCACGGTGTCCGCTGGGGACAGACCCGGCCGCTGCCACCACGGTGTTCCAGCAGCTCGTCCGACCGCTCCTCACCAAGCCCGCGCCTGCCGGGCACGGACGAGAACTCGGCTTCAACCAAGCCACCGGCGGAGTGACGACCGGCCTGTACTACTCCGAACAGTGGCCCGCGATCATCGCCGGGATCGCCGAGTTGAAGCACTCCGGCCGAGGCGACAAGCTCCTCGCGCTCAACGACGCACTCGGTGTCCGCGGACCGGACGGGCAATGGAACAACCAGCTCGACGCGAACTTCGCCATCAACTGTAACGACGAACAGCGACGCACCCCCGCACAAGAAGCCTCTCTGCGGCGACAGGTGTTCCATGCCAGCCCGTTCATGGACCCAGGCCAGGCCGTCGATGGCGCCAGTCGGGATGCCTGCGAGAACTGGCCTGCACCACCGACATTGGGGATTCCTTATGCTCAGGAGGTCGACACCGCTTCGCTACCGCCGACACTGGTGATCTCGGTGACCGGGGACCCGGTGACACCCTATGAATCCGGCAAGAGCCTCGCCGCAGACCTCGGCGCCACCATGCTGACGGCCGAGGGGGAACGCCACACCGTTGCCCAGGCAGGCAGCAACTCCTGTGTGAACCGCATCGTCGCCGAGTATCTGATCGATCTCAGGCTGCCGCCGGGGGATCGAGTGTGCCGACTGTGAACTCGGCACGGTCGTCACGCCTGATCGGGGCGGCGCCTGCAGCAACGAGAGCTTGCCGCAGCCGATCACTCTCGTTCCACCAGAGTGTTTTCATGGACGCGGGATTACCGCAAACGTGGTTCGGTCATACGCCGCTGGGACGACCCGCTCGCAAAACGCGGCTGTCAGATACTGCCCGTGTAGAGATAGACGTCGAGAGTCTCCGCCTGACCGTCGAGATAGACCGTCATGTCCCCGGAGGCGGCACGGACCATGCCTTGCCTTTCGTAGAACTCGAACGTGCACAGCGAGTCTGTGTAGAGGAAGTAGTCACTGCGGCCACGAGTACGCACATGGTCGAGGTAGTCACCGTAGAGCCGCTTGCCGACACCAAGCCCTCTGGTGGAGGCAGCGACCGCGAACAACGTCAGCTCGTCGGTCAGCGGCGCGCTGGTCCGTGCGCGCAGTTCGCGGTACACATCGCTGATCGCGAAGAATTGCCTCATCGATCGCCACTGACGCAACCCCAAGAGGCCAGCTCGCGCCATATGAGCCCACATCTGGATGCGATTCCTGGGGCCGCCCGACAGTTTGTGCTCGCCGTCGACCTGCCCCATGATGATGCCGACGACGTGGCCGTCGCGCACGGCGACCCGGGCCCAGGTGCTGGCCAGCAGGCGCTCGCGCAGGTAGATCTCCAGCACGCTGTCGAGCAACCGGTCACCCTTCACATAGCGGTGAATGTAGAACGACTCGTTGATGATTCGCTTGATGTCCTCGGTGTCGGTGGCAGCGTACGGCCGGTAGACGACATCGGTCATGACAGCAGTCATGGTGTTTCCTTTCAGAGCTGTCAGCTGTCTGTGGCTGCAGCGGGTGGATCGCCGCGGTAGGTGAGGGCGATCAGGTCTTCTTCGAGTTGAGTACGGTCGGAGTCGGTGAGGACGGCTCCCCAGAGTGGACCGCTGCTGCTCCCGTCGGCAGCGGCGACCACCATGCGCACCACAGCCGGGGCCAGACCGTCAGCGTGGAGTTCCGTTCGCCACCGCTCGGCGTCTCGCTGGGTGAGCTCCTCGAGTTCGGGTTCGAACATCAGGTGCGCGGCCAGCGCGATGTAGTCACGCAGCCCGGTGGCATCGCCGGCGTCGGCGAAACTCACCCGGATGTACGCCCGGGCGAGCCGGCCAGGATCATCGCCGTCCTCAGCGGCGGCGGCGTGTTCGACATCCTTCCGGAACCGAGCGATGAGATCCGTGGCGACACCGACGAGTAATGCCTCCTTGTTCGGAAAATGGTAGAGCAGACCACCTTTGGAGACCCCGGCAGCGTCTGCGACATCCGATACGGGCACCGTGGTGCCGCGCCGCACGATCAAGCGCGCAGCGGCGTCCACAATCAGTCGGCGTGTATCGGCTGCATCGCGGCCGGCGGTACGTGCCATGCACTCGTCCTTGCTCGGTTTGCAGACGTCCGGTGCGACGTCCATCGGCAACTATACCGTCCCGACGGTACAATTTTCAACTGAAACTGCACTTCACCGTGCACGCCGGGCACCTTCACGTCCGGAGCCATCGAAGATCCGATGTCTGGCGCCGACGCCGGATTGCGATATGGCCGGCCGTGCGGGGCCAGACGTTGTCGCCTGGCCCCGCACGGCCAGAGGTCACCGCTTCATCAGCGCGAAGACACCCCATCCAAGGTATTCACGTATTCCACGCACATATCGGACAGGCTCGGTTGCCAGTTCCTCCCGCACCTGTGGCGCCAGTTCGTCGTCAGGGTTCTCATCGAGCCAGCGGCGCATGGTGAGCCACTGGGCAGCGGTATAGCGATCCCAGCTGTCCTGGTCGGCCAGCATCATTTCGACCACGTCGTACCCGAGATCCTGGAATTGCCCAAGCAAATCGGGGAGGCCCAGGAGATCGGCGAAGGCGGAGGCGCTGAAATCTTCGGCCGTTTGCTCATCCGGCGGGGTCCGCCGCCAGTAGGGTTCGCCGATCAGCATCATCCCTCCGGGACGCAGGCTTCGATCGAGCAACTCGATCGCCCCCGGGACGCCGTCTCCGATCCAGGTGGCGCCAATGCACGCGGCCACGTCGACTCGCTGCTTGGCGACGTACCCGGCGGCATCGCCGTGGATGAACTCGACTCGATCAACGACACCGAGTTCGATTGCGCGGTCCCGGGCCTGCTGGGTGAACATCGTGCTGATGTCCACTCCGGTGCCGGTGAAGCCCAGGTCACGCGCCCAGGTGCACAGCATCTCACCCGATCCACTGGCCAGGTCGAGCACCCGCGTGCCCGGGGAGAGCCGGAGCGACTCACCCAGGGCTGCATACTTGTTCGCGGTCAGCGGGTTGTGGATGCGGTGCGAGCTCTCGCGGATGGTGAAGATACGGGGCAGGTCCATGATGGTGTTCCTTTCTGTCATGCCTTGAAGTTCGGGGATTGTTTGATGGCACGTCGCAGGCGCGCACCCTGTTTGTCGCGGCGCTCCAGCTCGGCACGCAGTCGTGCATCGGTGCGGGACGCGGCGTAGGTGTTCTCGCGCTGCAATCGGTGATAACTGTCGAGCCGCCGCTGGGTGAGTTCCCCCGACTCGATGGCCGAGCGCACGGCGCATCCCGGCTCGGTGACATGCGCGCAGTCCGCGAAACGACAATCGGCCGCCAGTTCGGCGATCTCGGAGAAGGTCTGATCCAGGCCGTCATCGACCTCGGTCAATCCGACGCCACGCAAGCCCGGGGTGTCGATCAGGACCCTGCCGCCCGACAACGGCAGCAGTTCGCGCCAGGCGGTGGTGTGCCGCCCTTTGCCGTCGTTTCCGCGAACCGCGCCGACGGACAGGAGATCTTCGCCCAGAAGTCGGTTACCGAGGCTGGATTTCCCTGCGCCGGAGGGCCCGACCAGAACGACCGTGCCGGCCAGGACAGAGACGAGTGCGTCCATGCCATCGCCGGTGGCGGCGCTGGTCACGAGAACGGCTGCACCTGGGGCGACCGCAGACACCTCCGCGTGCGCCGACCACGGATCGGTGCACCGGTCGGCCTTGGTGAGCACCACCACGGGAGTGGCCCCGCTCTCCCAGGCCAGCGCGAGCATCCGCTCGATCCGCCCGCGGCGGATTCTGTCTGCCAGCGAGACGATCACCGCGACGGTGTCGACGTTCGCCGCCAGCACCTGGGACCGTGACGTACGCGAGGCATTGGAACGGACCAGGACGGTCCGGCGCTCCAACACCTCGACGACGGTGGGGGAGGAAGCGGCCTCGGCAGGCCGGAGTGCGACCCAGTCGCCGGTGCACGGTATCGGCCGGCCATCGCCGTCGACCGTAGATTGCGCGACAATCGCACGGACAGAACCGCTCTCGGCGACAACGTCACACTGGCCTCGTTCCGCCCGCACCACGCGGGCCGGTACCAGTCCGTCTGGCCGCGACCGAAATGTGTACTCACGGTCGGCGTCCCAGCCGTAGTCGGCCAGGGTGAGGGGGCGTGCCGAGGAGTGACCTGATGTGTCAGGTGATTCAAACAATGTGGAGACCTTTGAAAGGGGCCTCGCCTGACGACAGCTACGCACAGATCACCCGCGGAGGTGAAGTGAGTACGTGTCGGTCAGATCGAAGGCCGGGAAGTGAGGATGATCCGGGCACTGCAGACAGCAGTGATCGCCACAGTCATCAACTCACCTCCTTCGGTCTCGCAGCGCAGCTCGTTGCCGCGTCGGCAAGCAGCCTACCAACTCCGGCAGGGGAGCGTCATCCGATTAATTGTCCGGATGAGCGCGATCAGCCACCGTGGCACGGCAGGCCTCGTCCACCGACTCCACCGACTCCACCGACTCCACCGAGGCAAGCCCGGTCAGTCGACGCTGACACCGAGGTGGGCGGCAAAATGGCCGACCAGACCGACTGCCTGATTCGAACTGATGGTGGCGCCGCGCATTCCGTCGAGATGGCGGATCGTCCCGATCTCGAGATTGCGGAAGTCCACGTCGGTCAGACGCGCCTGATACAGGTCGAGTGCCGCAATACTGCTGTCGTCGAAGGCCATTCGGGTCACGGACGCCTCGGTGAGGTCGAGGTCTTCGATGATGCACCCACGGAATATCACGTCGCGTACATCGCTGCCGCGGAAGTTCACCAGGCCCAACTTGGCGTCTTCGATCACCAGCGAGCGGATCTTGGTCTCGAAGAGATCGAGTGCCCCGAGCCTGCTGTTACGGATGTGGACACTGCGGAGAAACCCGCGCGGCATCTGCAGGCGGGGAACCTGCAAGTTGTCCAGTCGGCAGTCGAACACGCGCGCCCCGGTCAGTTCTGCGCCGTCCAGCCCGACCGACGACAGCGCACATTCGGACAGAGTCAACCCTGCCAGTGATCGCTCTGTGAGGTCGACATCGGCAAACCTGGCCTGCTCGATGACGGCGTCCGGAAGCAGCGTTGCCGGATCCTCCTCGCCGAGATCTGCAGGGAGTTTCGGGTTCTCGATCCGGGGAGCGCGGGGCATCGTGAGTAACGGTCCTTTGTGGTTGCGGAGTCCATGCCATGGTCGGCCTTCGGCCGACTTCGAGCCTATTGATCGATCCCGACACCGAGGTCGCCGGCGTCGTCGAGAACCGTCCCACCAGCATTACCAGCCCCTCGAGAGATAGTTGCTTGCGCCTCATATTTCGTTGTGCAACCATATAGGGGGCGTGTGCAACTAAATCCGCCATGCACAGCCTCTCGTCTGTCGAGTGAGAAGTAGGAGTTCGAGCGATGTCGTCCATGTTTGCGCCTCTGACGATCGGTGATACGACCATGCCCAACCGTGTCGTCATGTCCCCGTTGACGCGCTGCCGTGCGGGGGAGGGCCGCGTACCCACGGAACTGATGGCGACCTACTACGCACAGCGCGCGAGCGCGGGTCTCATCATCAGCGAAGCGACAGTGGTCAGCGCACAGGGCGTGGGTTACCCGAACACTCCCGGGATCTGGTCCGACGAACAGGTCGATGGATGGCGCCAGGTGACCGATGCCGTTCACACCGCCGGAGGGCGAATCTTTTTGCAGCTGTGGCATGTTGGGCGAATCTCCGACCCTGAGCTGCTCGGAGGTGACCTCCCGGTGGCACCGAGCGCAATCGCCGCGGCCGGACGCGTTCGGCAATTGCGGCCGCATCGGCCGTACTCGACACCTCGCGCACTGGACACATCTGAGGTTTCCGGGATCGTGGAGGATTTCCGCAGTGGAGCCGTCAATGCAAAGGCTGCCGGTTTCGACGGCGTCGAGATTCACGCGGCCAACGGATACCTGATCGACCAGTTCCTGCAGGACAGCACGAACCGGCGAACGGATCGATACGGAGGCAGCATCGAGAATCGGAGCCGTTTTCTGCTCGAGATCGTCGATGCCACCGCCTCGGTGTGGGGGTCCGCCAACGTAGGCGTTCACCTGCGCCCGCGCGGCGAGGAACACGACATGGGCGACAGCGATCCGCGTGCATTGTTCGGCCACGTGGCCGACCAATTGCGCCGACGAGGAGTGGGCTTTCTGTTCATCCGCGAGATCGAGGCGCGGGACAGCCTTCTCGCGCATCTCAAGCAGGTCTTCGGCGGGCCGGTCTTCGCCAACGAGGAGATGTCGCCGCATGACGCGCAGCGATTGCTGCGCGAGGGGACGGCCGATGCCGTGGCCTTCGGGCGGGACTTCATCGCGACTCCGGACTTGCCGGAGAGGTTGGCCACCGGGATTCCGTTCAACACTCCCGACCCGTCGACCTTTTACGGGGGCGGCGCCACGGGGTACACGGATTACCCCGTACTCAGCGAGGTATAACAGCATGTGACAAGTGGCCGGCCACGGGACCGACCACGACGGTTCCGGGTCCGAAAGGCGGAGCGTATGGCGTTCTCTGATGACGCGGTGGAAGTACGCGCACAGGGTTGGCGCACGGTGACCGCCTTTCACCATCTGGTGGAAGACAAACTCGAGGCCGCCCTGCAGGCAGCCGCCGACCTGTCGGTCGTCGAGTACAGCGTTCTCGATGTGCTCAGCCGACAGGACAGCGTGCTGCACATGCGCATGTATCAGCTTGCTCGCGCGACAGCGCTGTCGACCAGCGCCACAACACGACTCGTGAATCGGCTGGAGACGCGAGGCCTCCTCGCTCGATTCATCTGCGTCGACGACCGTCGTGGTATCTACACCGAGCTGACCCCGGCGGGGCTGCGGTTACTGACACAGGCCCGCCCAGCGTATGACGATGCACTCCAAGATGCGCTCAAAGATGCTGCCACCGTGCCCGAATTGGCACCGCTCGTCGACATGTTCGGGCACTTGCGATCGGGTCAGACCCCGGCCTGACCCCGACACACGGACAGTTACAGACGGTGGGAACCAGATCGTCCTCTGACTCGCTGGACGGGCGAATGTCGTACCCGTCGGTCGCCGGTCTACCAGCGAATCCGACCGGGTCCGGTGAAACGCGCATGCCGTCCACTGTCGCCGACTACCGTCGCATGGTGTCCGGGCAGGAGTGCGTTCACGATCAGGAGTGATTGATGGTCAGACAATCCGAGGTTCCCGACAGGCTGATCGTCGGAGTCACTGGGGCCACCGGTGTCGTCTACGCAGTGCGTGCATTGAATGTGTTGCGCGAGCTGAATATTGAATCCCATCTGGTGGTCACCCGTTCGGCCCAGTTGACCCGAGAATACGAGACAGATCTGACCAAGGACGACCTGGCGGCACTCGCCGACGTCGTCTACCAGCACACCGATGTGGGTGCGGCGCTGTCATCGGGTTCCTTCCAAACCCGTGGCATGTTGATCGCGCCGACCTCCATGCGCACCCTCGGCGAGATCGCCTCGGGTGTCACATCGTCGCTGGTCTCCCGCGCGGCCGACGTCACGTTGAAGGAGCGCCGGCCGCTGGTCCTGATGGTCCGGGAGACTCCGCTCAATCTCATCCACTTACGCAACATGACCACGGTCACCGAAGCGGGTGCAACGGTGTTCCCGCCAGTACCCGCCTTCTACGCACGTCCCACCACTATCGAAGACATCGTCGATCACTCGGTGGGTCGGGCCCTCGACCAGTTCGGCATCCACACCGACGTCTTTCCCCGATGGGACGACGATCTGCGGGAAGCGGTGCGTGCCGGCACCATGGGCGGGGGGGACAACTGATGACCACACCCGCACCGGAGGCGCCCATCAGAGATCTGCGGGAGGGCATCGAGCTACTCAAACAGCAACCGGGGCAATTTGTTTCCACCGCCGTGGAGGTGGACCCACAAGCTGAGTTGGCGGGTGTCTACAAGAAGGTCGGTGCTGGCGGCACTGTATCGCGGCCCACGCGAGTCGGTCCGGCGATGCTCTTCGAGAATGTCAAAGGCTACGACATCCCGGTCATCGTCGGAGTACTCGCTTCCCGCAAGCGGATCGCAACCTTCCTCGGCGCCGACGAGCGGCGCCTCGGACAACACATGTTGTCGGCCATGCAGCATGCGAAGGACCCTGTCCTTGTCGACACCGCACCATGTCAGGAGGTCATCCACCGCGCCGACGACCCCGACTTCGACCTTCGCACTCTGCTTCCGGCGCCGACGAATACACCTGAGGATGCCGGCCCGTACTTCTGCATGGCGGTCCTGCGCGGCACCGACCCGGAAACCGGCAAGCACGATGTGACGATCCACCGGCTCTGCGTGCAGGGGCGCGACGAGATCTCGGTGTTCATGCAGACCGGCCGTCACATCGGGTTCATGTACGAGAAGTACGACGCGATGGACAAGCCCATGCCGATCACCATCTCGATGGGCATCTCTCCGGTCGAATACATGGCCATCTCCTTCGAACCGCCCTCCACACCTTATGGTTTCGACGAGCTCGAGTTCGCCGGTGGACTCAAGGGTGCGCCGGTCGAACTGATCAAGGGCGTATCCGTCGACGAGGCGGCGCTGGCGTCTGCCGAGATCGTGATCGAGGGAGAGATCCAGCCGAAGATCCGGGTGGCCGAGGATCAGCACACCCACACCGGATTCGCCATGCCCGAATTTCCGGGGTACGACGGTGTTGCCAACCCATCGTTACCGATCATCAAAGTCAAGGCCGTCACCACCCGCACGAATCCGATCCTGCAGACCCTCGTCGGCCCTGGCGAGGAGCACGTGAGTCTTGCGGGTATCCCGACCGAAGGCTCCCTGACCCAGGCACTCGAAGACGCACTGCCCGGCCTGGTCACCAACGTGTACGCACACTCGGCGGGCGGCGGGAAGTACGTCGGAATCCTGGCGGTCCACAAACGCGACCACAATGATCAGGGGCGTGAACGCCAGGCGGCGATCGTGGCGTTCGGCGCATTCCCGGAAATGAAGCACATCATCCTCGTCGACGACGACGTCGACATCTTCGACACCGACGACGTGCTGTGGGCGATGACCACCCGCTTCCAGGCCGAACGCTCCGTGATACCCATCCCGGGCGTCCGCTGTCACCCGCTCGATCCATCCGCCGACCCCGAATTCCTCTGGACCAACGCCGACCACGGGATCTCGACAAAGGTGATATTCGACTGCACCGTCCCGTGGAACCTGCGTGACCGCTTCATCCGCGCACCATTCCAGGACGTTGACGTCACGAAGTTCCTACCGGACTGGGATGGCGACTGAATATGCGACCAGACGCCTGTTAAAACATGTCTGCGTGAGTGCAGGCGACCGTCGACGGGACACAAGCGACTGTCCTGGGCACCGGAGGCCCGTAGCGCTCCCCAACGGTGCGCACATGAGGGCGCCGGTCGAGACGATGCATCACGGGTGCGAAGTCGCTGCCACCTCGGTGGTTCATGACGGCCTTCTGGCGTGCTCATCGCCTGCAGTACCGCGTGAGTCGGGGTCGGCTACGGCAGCCGGGCTCAGGATGCAGGTCAACGGCCCGAACCCGTCGCCCTCTCCACACCCAGTTGGTGGGCCAGCTGTGAGGTCAGTTCACGGGCGTAGGCGAGTTGGCGCTCGAGCTTGTGGCAGGCGTGCTCGGCACGCGTGTGGAAGTCCTGAAGGGCCGTCAGTGCAGCATCGCGCTCGCGCTCGCTTGTGTCCGGGAGCTCGAGCGCGTCCTGTGCGTCGAGTAGCGCACGCATGTCCTCGAGGGTGAAGCCGAGGGGTTTCATGCGACGAATGGCCAGGAGTCTGTCGATGTCAGTGCGGGTATAGAGCCGAAAGCCTCCTGCAGAGCGAGCAGACGGCGCCACCAGGCCGACCTCGTCGTAGTGGCGGATGGTCTTGATCGACAATTCGGTGGCAGCGGCAACTTCACCGATCTGCAGGTGTTCGGTCTCGATCGCGTCGGGCTCGTCGGCGGTCACTGGCGTCCTTTCGTGATCAGTGCGCGCCGTCGAGGTGCCCGCTGAGACGTTGATGGCGTTCGGCGCTGTTGTCATTGAGTCCGATGATGGTGGCGCTCTTGCCTTTTTCTTTGTACTTGGTGGTGATCGCGTCCAGTGTCGCGACGGTGGAGGCATCCCAGATGTGGGAGCCACTCATGTCGATGATCACGTTGGGCGGGTCACCGGCGTAGTCGAACTGATAGATCAGGTCGTTGCTCGATGCGAAGAACAGTTCTCCCTGGACGGCGTAGACGCGGGTGTCGGGATCGGGATCGGCGATGTCGACGACCTCGGTGAAGTGCGCGACGCGGCGGGCGAAGAGCACCATAGCGGTCAGGACCCCGACGACGACTCCGTAGGCGAGGTTGTGCGTGACCACCGTGACGACGACGGTGGCGAGCATGACGGCAGTTTCGCTCTTGGGCATGCGTCGCAACGTTTTCGGGTTGAGGCTGTGCCAGTCCATGGTGCCCACCGACACCATGATCATGACGGCGACCAGAGCGGCCATCGGTATCAGGGCAACGATGTCGCCGAGTCCGACCACCAGGATGAGCAGGAATACGCCGGCGAGGAACGTCGAGATCCTGGTACGGGCGCGAGATTCTTTGACGTTGATCATCGTCTGCCCGATCATGGCGCACCCACCCATGCCGCCGAAGATGCCGGTGACGACATTCGCGATTCCCTGCCCCATGGACTCGCGGGTCTTGTTGGAATGCGTGTCGGTGAGGTCATCGACGAACTTCGCGGTCATCAGTGACTCGAGGAGCCCCACGAGCGCCATGGTGAAGGCATAGGGCGCGATGATGGTCAGGGTTTCCCAGTTCAGCGGAATGTCGGGGACGAACAGGCTTGGCAGGCTGTCGGGCAGTTTGCCCTCGTCCCCGACGTTGGGCACGGAAAATCCGGCAGCCACGGTCGCCGCGGTGAGCAGCACGATCGCGACGAGCGGCGAGGGGATCACCTTGGTCAGTTTCGGCAAGAGCACGATGATCGCGATTCCGATCGCCACCAACGGATAGACGAGCCAGGGCACACCGAGCAGGTGCGGGAGTTGCGCGGTGAAGATGAGGATGGCCAAGGCGTTGACGAATCCGACCATGACGCTGCGGGGGATGAAGCGCATCAGTTTGGCGATACCGAGGCCGCCGAGAGCCATTTGGAACACGCCGGCGAGAATCACCGTGGCCACCAGATAGTCCAGGCCATGGCTCTTGACCAGGGGCGCAACCACCAGCGCCACCGCGCCGGTCGCCGCGGAGATCATTGCCGGCCGTCCACCGACGATCGCGATCGTGACCGCCATCGTGAATGACGCGAACAACCCGACTCGCGGATCGACCCCGGCAATGATCGAGAACGAAATAGCTTCGGGGATCAGCGCGAGCGCGACCACCAGACCCGCCAGGATCTCGGTGCGGAGCCGTCGCGGCGAACGCAACGCCGACCACACCGACTGTTGTTGATCAGGAGAGGGCACCTCGGTTGTCATCGGCACATGTCACTTTCAGGCTGAGGTCGGGACGCGCCCAGGCACGCAGACACGGCATCGGGGCATCGACACCACGCATCAAAGTTGCTGTCGCGCAAGCTCACCGGGCGTCATCCGAGCAATGGCGGCGACCATCGACAGCATGCCGGAACCGCAGGGGAGCGGCGCAACACGACGAACCCTACCCTTACGGGAGGGTAGGGATGCAAACCGAGAACACCGACTGTGCGCGAGGCCACACATGCGGTTCCCGCCGGGGCGCCTTGCGCGTGGCGCACCTGACCGTTCATCCGCGAGAACCGAGCGGCGGCCGTCCGGAGGCGTCTGCCCGGTGATCCAGCTGCCTGCGATGGAGATCGATCGGCACCCATTTACAGTCGATCGCCATGAACCGTCGAAGAACCGTCGTAGTCCTCGCAGTCGTTGCCCTGTTGGTCGGCGCAGCCTTGGGCACGTACAAGCTCGCCAACTCACGCACGGTCATGGTCGCGGGTGATCTCGTCGCTCGCGTGGATACGGACGAGCGTGTCGTCGCCCTGACCTTTGACGACGGCCCATCACCGACTGTCGCCGAGGAGCTCCTGTCCACCTTGCGGAACGAAGGCGTCATCGCGACGTTCTTCCTGATCGGCGCGAACGTCGTCGAACATCCGGCATCCGCACAGGCCCTTGCAACGGCCGGCCACCAGCTCGGCAATCACTCATTCACGCATCAACGCATGTGGTTTCATACACCCGGCTGGTATGCGGACGAGATCGACCGCACAAATGAAGCCCTGCGGAGCATCGGCTACCAGCGCCCGCTACGGTTCCGACCTCCCTACGGCAAGAAGCTCATCGGGCTCCCGAGAGCATTGTCGAGCCGAGACATGACCGCGGTGATGTGGGATGTCGACCCGCTCGACGTCGGTGCGTCAACACCGCAGGCCATCACCGAGTACGTCAAGGATGAGGTACGCCCCGGTTCGATCGTGCTGCTACATCCGTGGAACAGCCAATCCGTGCGCGCGTCGATTGGGCCCGTGGTGCGCACATTGAAGGCCGACGGCTACCGGTTCGTCTCGGTCGATCAACTGTTGGCGCTCCGCTGAGCACAGACGGTGAAGTTGAGCCTGGCGGCAGCTCATGCGCCGTCGGCGTCAGAGCGGGAGGCCGGTCTCCATGAGTTCGGTCGGCGCGCTACCGACACGGCTGTACCACTCCACACCGAAGGCCATCCGCAGCTCATCGGTGGGCATCTCGAGGAACGGACCGAAATCGCCGATCTGCGACGCGTGTGCGACCATCGCGGCGCGCTTGACCTCGATCTGGTCACCGACGTCGAGTGCGACCGTGATCTGGTCGGCCGGGACCCCAAACGAATCGATGTCGACCGACGAGTCCTCACCGTCCCAATCCGGACGCGCCTCGATCAGCTTGCGCATGTGGTCACGATTCACCACGCTCTCGAAAACATGTGCGGTGCCGGCGATCTCGGCGGCACGTCGGCCGACGTGGTGAACCTGAATGTGGTCGGGGTGCCCGTAACCACCGTTGCTGTCGTAGATGGTCATCACGTCGGCGCCCTCGTCGACGAGGATCTCGGCGAGCCGCTGCGCCACGTGATCGACGGACACGTTCGCGAACGCGGACGGATTCTGGTTCTCCGGGGTACCTGCCATGCCCGAATCCGGATAACCCAGCATCACGAGCCGATGCGCACCCAACAGTTCAGCAGAAGTCTCGAGTTCGTCGCGGCGGCGCGACGTCAGCGACTCACCGGCAGCGAGCAAGCCGTCGGGGTATTCACCGAGCGCACCGTCGGTGGCGGTGACCAGCACGACGCGGTGGCCAGCGTCGGCGGCTGACCGCATGGTGCCGCCGGTACTGAAGACCTCGTCGTCCGGATGGGCGTGGAAACACACGAGCACACTCATGAAATGCCTGCCGTCTCATGTCCGGGCCCACTCGTGGGCGAGTCTTGATGTCTGACCGTGGTGCGGAGCGAGTCGCCGACGACGCGTACCCTTCTACGAGAAGCGTTGTGGGTCACGGGATCTCGATGGTCTGCTCGCGGCGGATCTCCTCGACGGCGCGCACCAGGTAGGGGTTGTGATCGACCTCGGCATCTGCCGCCAGGTCGGCGAGCACCAGGAGGGCCGCGCCGATGATCTTCGCGATGGGAATCGGTTGTGCGGCAATGTCGCTGTCGCCTGGACGTTCGGCGACGCCCAGGGCACCTGTGAGTACCGCGGCGACGGCGTTGGGATCGACCGACGCGACCCAACGCGCTGCGGCGGCGATGGTGCGGGTGAGCACATCGGACACGTCGTCGCCGCTCAAGCCGTCTTGATACGACGTCTCGAGTAGCTCACGAACCATGTGTGCCTGCATTCCGCGGGCTGCGTCACCGTGCTTCTCGAGTTGCGCGACGGCGTCGTCGAGATCCTCCGAGTCATGGCTGCGCGCCGCTGTAATACCCCGGTCGGTTGCCGCCGCGATGTCTCGGGCCATCAGCGACCATTCCGCCGGATATCCATGATGTTCCGCCACCGGAGGTCTCCCGTCTGTCGAAGTCCGAGAGTACCCGGGACGTCAGACCCCGAACGAAGACCGGTACAGCGAACTGGGCACCACCTCGCCGCTGGTAAATCAGATCAATGGCGGCAACTGGCTTTTCGGAAACGAGGTGGCGATCTACGCCCAGACCTGGCGCCACGACGACTTGGTCAAGCTGCAGTGACAGCACCACGAGCCGTCGCCGGAGCGTGACGGTGGACTGACCCTGCCCGCCGACGGAACGAACCGTTCGCACTGAGCAGAATCATGTCCGGATCGGCACCGATCGTCATGGAAGTTCAGCGAAGGCTTTCTTGGTCGCCCGGTACCAGCCCATCGCTTTGACGGGGTGCCTCCACCGGGCCTTCATATCCTCGTGAGCGGGTTGGTGCTCGGCATCGCCGCCGCGAGCCGCCTCACGCAGATGGCGGTCTTGCGCCTTGATGATCTCGTCGGCTGTCTCTCCGCGCAGCGTGTACTGACACGGTCCTCCCAGTTGCTCACAGGTCATGCTCTTCATCACGCTTCTCCTCGTTGTGTTCGTGATCGCCGGAGTCGACGGTGGCTGTTCGAAACCCCAACCACCATATCGACACGCACCGTGCCGATGTGAGTATCGTGCACCGCGCGTGAACCGTTGTCAACGGCACGATGCGTGCCGGTAACCTTGGGTGCATGGATGCAGAGTCGACCGCGCCCCGGCGTCGTGGTGTCGAACGGACCAGGGAGCTTCTCGAAACGACACTCGCCTTGGCAGAGGAGTCCGGCTACAAGGGACTGTCGATCGAAGCAGTCGCGCGTCGCGCCGGCGTCGGCAAGCACACGATCTATCGTCGATGGTCGAACATCGCGGAGCTGCTGCTCGATGCACTGAGTCGCGTATGGATCAGCGACCTGGACTATCGCACCGATGGATCCATTCGGCAGGACCTGCGCGAACAGTTCCTGCGGTCCAGCAAGGCGTTGTCCACGCCGCCGATCGGCCCGGTCTACAGAGCAGTCATCGCCGAGGCTCAGTCGGACCCCACCCTGCGCGCGGCGCTCTACGAACGGTTCCTGGCCACCGTCGAGCAACGAACGCTCGACCGGATTGAGCGGGCCCAGCGCACCGGCGAGCTGAACCCCGACGCCGATCTGACGTTTGCAGCCGAGGTTCTGAGCGGAACTCTGTACTACCGCCCGCTGCTGACGCCGCGCCCCGTCGATGACGCAGCGATAGACGGGCTTCTCGACATGTTCATGGCGGCCTACGCGACCGAGCCACAGCCGACCGGGTAGGGCAGGCGGCGACATCGCAGAAGGTCGCGGAACGCAATCACCCGAATATGGTGCAGCGCAGCGATATCCGAAATTCGGAATGATGCGGGTTCGTAGAGCGTGCCGCGATAGGGGAGGCCTAGCCTTCCCCGGGCCTCCCACTGCTGACAACGCCCACCTGGGCGGAGGAGCAACGCCCCGATATGCCGGGTACGGCACGCACAGCGCCGGGGCATTTCCCACGATCGATCAGGGCCTCCCGTTCGGGCATGCCATTACACCAATTGACTGATTCGTTAGCGAATCGAATAGCAATGATCTGATGTCGTCGTTATCATCAATTTATTCCGGTCAACCCGCCCCGGTAATGCGATCTTTAAAACGGACCCGCCAATATTTCCGCTGCCGGTTTCCGGCCATCACGACAGAGAATTCTCATGAAACGTGTCATCCTCACCCTCGTGAGCGTCCTGGCCCTTCTCGCTTCCGCAACAGTGGCCCATGCAGCACCACGGTCTGTCACCAGTCAGTTGGTGGCGCACAATAATTGGGCCGGATACGTCACTCTGAACTCGGCCACCCTGACCTCCACAACGATGACGGTCACTGTCACTGTTGAGGCCACCAAGGGCGAGATGCCGGTCAACCCCCTGTATTTCATTGCAAAAACCGCGGACGGCACCACATTCGACCCAACCTATGTCGATGGCAACACGACGCTACATTCGGGCGATCTCCCGGCTGGGGAGAAGGTGAGAGGCGCAGTCGCCTTTGCCGTGCATGGGGCTCGGCCTTCGGCGTTGATCTACGAGGCGCCCCTGGGCGAGCAACTCGCCAAGTGGACGATCACCTGGCGAGCAGTCAAGCCCGCAACGAAGCCGGCGATTCCGTTCGGATCGTGAGGGCCTGCGGGCTGACCGGCGGTCCCGGCGCTCCGTTGGTCAGGACGACTGCGCGGAGATCCCGGTCTACTGGACCGCTCTCCGCCCACGGCACCCACTGAGGTGCCCGGGATCCCGCACGCGGTGGCATAGTTGACCGCACGTGGACTGGCCCACGGCGGGAAAGGAGAGCACGCAGTGAAACTCGGTATGCTCTACTCGCTAACTGGCGCGCAAGCGCAGATGGAGCAATCAATCCTCGACGGTGCAATGCTCGCCGTCCACGAGATCAACTCCGGCGGTGGTGTCGGTGGCGCTGAGCTGGAAGTGGCCATCTACGACGACCATTCCGAGGTCTCGTCGACCGCCCGCGGTGTAGATCATCTGTGCCGGGTGGAAGACGTGGACGTCATCGTCGGTGGCTACACCTCGGCCACCCGGCAGGCGCTGATACCGGCGGTCCACCAGAACCACACCTTGCTGATGTACCCGACGTACTTCGAAGGTGAGGAGACAGATCCTCGCGTCTTCTACTGTGGCGCCGCACCGAATCAATACATCGCCGACTATCTGGCGTGGATCGCCGACAACCTCGGACGGCGGGTCTACGTGGTGGGATCGGACTACATCTATCCTCGGGTCCTGGCCGAGGCAATCCGCAGGCTGGGCGATCACCTCGAGGTCGAGACTGTCGGCACCTGGTACGCCCCATTGGGCGAGACCACCTTCGACGCCGTGCTAGCCGACATCCGTCGCACCGAACCGTCGGTCATCATCTCCAATCTGGTGGGTCTGGATTCGACAACCGAGTTCTACACCCAGTACCACCGTGCGGGATTCGACGCCGAGACACTCCCGATCGCTGCCACCGTCACAACCGAGATCGATCTCGCTCACATGCCCGCCGAGGTCGGGGAGGGCCACGTGATGGTGGCAACGTACTTCTCGAATCTCGACTCCGAGGTAAACAGCGCCTACCGAAAGGCACTGTTCGACGTGCGCGGCCAACAATGGAGCCATTCCGCGCAGATCGGCGCCTACAACGCAGTTCACGCACTGGCGCTCGCGGGCGCTCAGTCCCGGTCGAACGGCGTCGACGACCTGTCGCGGGCGCTGATCGGCGTGCGGTTCGACGGCAACCCCGAAGGGCTGCCCTTCTACTTTCGTGCCAACCATTACAGCGCGCACCCGTCCTACGTCGGCCGAGCCGTCGGCGGTAGATACCGAGTGATCGGCGAGTTCCCGTCCCGGCCGCCTGAGCCGTGGTGGTCAGGCAGCCGGTCCCTGATCGTGACCGGCTGATTCTCGCAGGCAGAGCGCGAGATAGTAATCCGACCGATCCGCCGTTGATTGCAGTCCACGACCGGTGAGGTGCTCGACCCTCGACAACCGATACCGGAGGGTGTTGCTGTGGATGCCGAGCTCGTTTGCCGTTGCACCCCAATGTCCGTCCAGCGCCAGGAAGGTACGCAGGGTCTGGACGTAGCTGGTTCCCTTTTCTGCGTCGTAGTCGAGCACAGGCTGCAGTAGGGCGCGCTCGAGGACGTCGGACAGTCCAGGCTCGTCAGCCAGCAGCGTTGCCGCGAGTGGTGCGGGCAGCGGGATCTCGGGGACTTCGGTGAGGACCGAACGCGCCTGACGTTCGGACAGTTGCCGAGCATTGATCAGTCCACGCATTAGGTCGTCGCTGCTGCGGACCACATAGGAGCTGACACCGACGGCGAGGTCGACGTCGTGCCGACGTGCGAAGAGATCGGTGAACTCTTTCAGATGAGTGTCGAAAGTGTTGTTCGCGAGAGGATTTCGGACCTCGTCGACGCCGGACTTGATCAGCGCGTACGCAATGCCGTGGTGCGTAGATGCGACACACGAACTTCCGCTGACCAATCCGAGGTCATGGAGCCCGGCCACGACGTGTACGTGGAGATCGGGCGAGTCCGTTTCGAAGACCACCGCGAGCGCACGGACCCGGTCTCCGGGCGAGAGGCCGAAGGACGCGACCCACGGATCGAGAGCCGCTGATGGCGCTTGCGCCTCGATCAGTTCCCGGATCAACGCGTCCTCCAGACCACGACGTGTGGCTCGTTGGACCGAGATGGTTTGCACCTGTGCGTCGATTTGCCTCACAGCATTGTGCAACTTCGCGCGGTCGATGGGTCGTCGTCGCGAATTAACTAGTGCCAGTGCGTATCTTGCATCGCGTAGCTGGAGGTGGAGCGCTCCGGATTTGGTCGACACCGCCTCCAGGGGTGTCGGTGCAAGCGCGAGTGTCTTCGTCAGCAGGCCGCTGTCCATGACAGGCGTACTCGCGAGAAGGCATCCGTCCATGACGAGACACACCGACAGACCGGACTCGCTCGCGAACGCATCCAACGTCGCAGTCAGTGGTCGGAGAAGATCTGAGGTCGAACCGTCGATGTCTCGGACTTGTGCCGGTTTAGTGATGATGGACCGAAGATCAGTGACATCGCTCGACCGCGGCAGCATGTAGATCGGCAATGAGTGCGAGACACACGCGGCGACGAACTCCGGCAGGAGATTTCCGTCGTCGGTGTCGATGACGACGGCGACGGCACCCGCCGAACGAAGGTCTCCGGGGATCTCCTCGGGAGATGTGAGAGACGCCCAGACCACGGTGGGCAGATAGACGACACTGCCGGTTGCAACGTCAAGCGGACGCGACGGAGTCAGCTCCAAGAGGTCGTTGACCAGATGTCGATGTACCTTGTCGGCGGGCCCCGGGGTCAGGGAGAGCAGGCCTGCGCGGTCGACGACTTCGCCCACCGTGGCCATTCGCCCCCCTCTCCGCCATCAAGGACCCGATCACCCCGATCGATTATCTCCTCTGCCAGACGATCCTGCCCGACTCGCATCGCGCAAAGGCCACATCGGCGTCGGCCAATTCCTTGTTTCGACTACGTGACAGCGCGTTTCGCGCCGATGTCGGAAACCTTGTCGTTACGCGGTCGTACGCCACGTCGGTGCAGGTAGCGGCGGTCTGGCGCCGGTGAGCGTGTGTCAACGTCCAGTGAGTGACTGCTCGATGTTGGTTGATGAGCCAATTGTCGGCACGGTCGGCACGCGGTTCTGTAGCTCTCGTCCACGCCACACGAGAACCTGAGGAACACGACATGACCGAAGCCATCATCCGGACGGACAAGGTCCGCACCGCCGTCGACATCGGCGGAACATTCACCGATGTGTTCGTCCAGCGAGGCAACGGCGAGATCGTCACTGCCAAGTATCCGACGCAGGTCAATCCCATCGAGGGTGTACTGGCCGGCATGCAGCAGGCCGGGGTCGATTGGGAAAACGTGGAGTTCTTTTCGCACGGCACCACAATCGCGACCAACGCGCTCATCACCCGCAACTTCCCGAAGATCGCGCTGGTTACCACCGAGGGCTTCCGCGACGTCATTGAGATCCGCCGCGGTGACCGGGAATCCTGGGACCCGTATCAGGAAGTCGCCCCGCCGTTCGTGCCCCGTCGGCACCGCTTGACCGTCGCCGAGCGGATCGGATACGACGGCGCCGTTCTGGAGCCGCTGGACGAGGAAGGTGCGCGGGAGGTCGCACGAATTCTCCGTCGACGCGAGATCGAAACGGTTGCAGTATGTTTCATCAACTCTTTCACCAATCCCGCCCATGAGGTCCGGATGGCGGAGATCCTCAGTGAGGAGCTGCCGGGCGTCGCGATCACGACGTCAAGCGACGTACTTCCCGAGATCTTCGAATATGAGCGCTTCTCGACCACCGTCGCCAATGCGGCGCTGGTGCCAATCATCGGCCCCTACGCACGCACCCTCGAAGGCCGGCTCGCCGAGGCGGGTTACGACAACGATGTCCTGTTGCTGCACTCCGGCGGTGGCGTGATGACCCCGACGATGGCCGAAAAGTACGGCGCCCGCCTGGCGGCATCGGGCATCGCTGCCGGGGCGATCGCCAGCCGCCACATCGCTCGTCAGTGTGGCTACGAGAACTCGATCGGTTTCGACATGGGCGGCACGTCGACGGACGTATCCCTCACCGACAACGGGGTCCTCGGGACGACCAACACGTGGAGCGTCGAGTTCGGCTATCCGATCTGTTTCCCGAGCATCGAGGTACTCACCATCGGCGCGGGCGGCGGATCGATCGCCTGGCTCGACGAGGCGGGATCGTTGCGCAACGGCCCGCAGTCGGCGGGCTCAGAGCCCGGGCCGGCGTGCTACGGCGCATCCGGCGACCTCGCGACCAACACCGACGCGAACCTGGTTCTGGGCACGGTCGGCAAGAAGCTGGCAGGCGGGGTGAAGCAGCTCGATGAGTCACTGGCCCACGCCGCGATCGAAAAGGTCGCCGCACCGCTGGGTCTCGATGTGGAGACGGCTGCTCAATCGATCATCAAGGTCGCGAATGCGAACATGGCCGACGCAATTCGTCTGATCTCGATCCGTAAGGGCCACGACCCGCGCGATTTCGCTCTAGTCGGCTTCGGCGGTGCCGGCCCACTCCACGTCGCCTATCTGGCCAAGGATCTCGGCATCCCGACCGTCATCGTCCCGCCGCATCCCGGCGTGACGTCGGCGATGGGCTGCATGCTCGTCGACATCCAGCACGACATCACCAAGATGTACCTCGCCGACAGCGCGGAGGCCGACCTGTCCCATCTCGCCGAATCGTTCAAAGATCTGCAGGAAGAAGGTCGTGTACGTCTGACCGCCGAGCATGTCGCGCCGGAGGACATGGCGTTCGAATACTACCTCGACATGCGCTACCAAGGGCAGTGGCGGGCAATCGCGGTGCCGGTGGCCATGCCGCTGACGAGCCTCGACGATGTGGTGGCCACCTTCCACGCCACGCACCTCAAGGAGCACAACTTCTCCGCCGGCGACACCGGCGTCGAAATCTACCGGATCTCGGTGCGCGCCATCGGTTTGACACCGCGGGCCGACATGGCACCGGCTGCGCTCGTCGATCCCGCCGACTTCACACCGTCTCCTGTCGAGGTGCGGTCGGTCTTGTTCCCGGACGAGGTGGCCCGCCTACAGACCCCGGTGTACGACCGATCCACGATCCCGGCCGGCGCGGTGCTCACCGGACCGTGCATCGTCGATCAACTCGACTCCACCACGGTGGTGCCCCCACAGACAACCGCGACCGTCGACGAATGGGGAAACCTCATCCTGACGACCGCCGAATGACCGAACCACTCCACCCGACACATACGAGGTAAACACCATGGCAACATCTTTGGACCCGGTGACCTTCGAGGTCCTCAAGAATGCATTCGTCAACACCGTCGACCAGATGGCCGAGCAGATCCTGCGCACGTGCTACTCGTTCGTCATCTACTCACGCGACTTCTCGTCGGCACTCTGCGATACCGAGGGCAACACGGTGATGCAGGGGACCGGCGACATCGCGGCACATGTCGGCACGCTGCACTACACGGCGAAGGCAGTGATCCGACAGTTCGAGGGAGACATCCACCCCGGCGACGTCTTCGTCATCAACGACGTTTACGAAGGTGGCAGCCACTTCAACGACACGCGCATCATCCGACCCATCTACTACAACGGCGAACTCCTCGGCTACGCCCAGGCCAACGGACACTGGGCGGATGTCGGCGGGGCAACGCCGGGTTCGTTCAACGTCAAGGCACTCGACCACATGGGGGAGGGGCTGCGTATCCCTCCAACCCGGCTCTGGAGCAAGGACGAGTTCCTGGAGGACGTCGCCTATCTGATCGCGAAGAACACCCGCAATCCGCGAGACATCATCGGCGACATGCAGGCCCAGGCCGAGGCGACGCGGGTGGCCGAGCGGGAGGTCCAACGTCTCTGCGACAAGTACGGTGTGGAAACCATCAAGACCGCGATGGCCGAAGTCCAGGACTACGTGGAGGATCTCACGCGTGCCAAGATCGCCGAACTGCCCGACGGTGTCTGGTACACAGAGGATTACATCGACCAGGATCCGGCGCTCGGCGAGGGGCTCATCCCCATCACCATGCGGATGACGATCGAGGGTGACACCGTCCACTACGACCTGAGTGATTCGCATGCGTCCATCTCGTCGATGCTCAACGCCGGGTTCGGCGGATCGTTCGCCGGCATCGTCGCAGGTACCAAGATGCAGTTCCCCGACATCCCGCTGAACTCGGGTTTCTACCGCGTGGTGACCGCCGACCTCGGCCCGATTGGCACGGTGGTGAATGCGGAGTGGCCGCGACCATGTGCCGGATTCTGTTCGGGGCCTTTCGAGAAGATCATGAACTCGGTGTTCGAGATCTGGTCCGATATCCAGCCCGAGCGGGCCATGGCCTGCGCGTTCAACCTCGAGTATCTCCTGGTCGGTGGGCGTGATCAGCGCGAAGAGGGCAGCCCGAATTTCATGTGGTACGACTGGATGATGGGCGGCTGGGGTGCCCGCAACGGCGCCGACGGCTACAACGCGTCCGCGCCGATCTTCGGAGTCCAGTACGGCACACAGCCTTTCGAAGGCCAGGAACGTCTGGCTCCAGTGCTGACCACCTGCCATGATCTGGTGCCCGATTCGGGTGGCCCAGGAAAGTCACGCGGTGGACTGGGCGCGGAGAAGGGCGGCCGATTGTGGGCCAGTGACAACACCGTCATGTCCTACTGCTGCGATCGTGAACGGTCGGTCACCTGGGGACTGTGGGGCGGCCTGCCGTCCATCCCACACGGTGTGTGGCTCAACAAGGGCACCGACGACGAACAGTATCTCGGCTCGATCTTCGCGGCGGTACCGATCAAGTCGGGCGATGAGTTCACCCGACCGTCGGCGGGTGGCGGCGGTCTCGGCGACCCACTCCAACGTGACGTCGACGCGGTACTCGAGGATGTCATCGACGGGTACGTGACGATCGGCCGCGCCGAGAAGGACTACGGCGTCGTCATCAAAGAGATCGATCCCGAGGTCTTCGAGTACGAGATCGACGTGGACGCGACCGTCCGCACCCGCGAGTACATCCGGGACAACCGACGGTCGTGGATGGCGCGCGATCCGCGGGAAGTTGCCGAGGAGTACAAGTCCGGTCTGGTCAACGAAATGGATTGCGTCCGTCGATTCGGCGTCATCCTCGATTGGGGCAGCGGCGACGTCCTCACCGACACCACGCAGCAGTTCCGCTCAATGCTTGCGCGGCGCACCATCATCCACTGGACCGATGACCCGACCATCGACTTCGTCCCCGGCACGCTGAGCGCTTCGGAGCCGGCGGCGGTCTGATCGAGTAGGCACTCCGCCCCATTGCAACTGCTGATCGAGCAGGCACACCGTCCACTACTACTGCTGATCGAGTGGGCACCGAGCGCAGCGAGGCGCCGTATCGAGATCACCCGACCACCAACCGATATCCCAGCACCACCAGCAATCAACCCAGCGGCGGGTCGTGGCAGGAATGCCATCGGCCCGCCGCTGGGCGTTCATACCCACAGAGAGACAGTAATGACCATAGAAGCCCAATCAACCAGAGCGAGTGGGATTCCATCGCTCGACGTCACCTTTACCGACGACCCGCACGTCCTGGCCCGCGCCGCTGCCGAGGACTACTCACTGCACATCGTGCCGCGGTCCTGGCGCTCGTCCCGGACGTCGGTGTCGATGGCCTGGTTCGGTCTGATGAGTGCGATGTTCTTCGTCGTGGTCGGCGCCACGGTAGCGCTGGCGGTCGGCACCATCGACTCGCTGATCGGCATCGGACTCTCGGTGATTGTCTACGGCGTGATCAACGCCATCGTCGCCAAGTTCGCCAACGAGACCGGTACGAGTGTCTCGCTGTTCTCACGGGTGCTGTTCGGCCGAGCCGGATCTGCCTTCGCCGCAGCACTGTTCGGCATCACGATCGCCTACTACGTGGTCGCGGAAGGGTCGATCGTGGCCTCCGCCCTGCATGCCTACTTCGGGTCGTTACCCATGGCATTCTGGTCGTTCGTCGTGGTGGCGTATCAAGCCCCGCTGGCGTGGCGCGGCGTGACCACCTGGTTGGACCGCCTGAACGGGCTTCTGCTGCCGCTCTACGTCGTCGGGCTGATCGGATCGGTCGTGTGGGCGATCGTGAAGTACGGCTACAGCAATGACTGGCTCACCCACGCACCGGCATCCGCAGCCGATCTTGGGGTACCGGGATGGTGGTACGCGTTCGTCATCTACATGGGGGTGTGGGTCGTGACGATGATGGCTTGGGATTATGCCCGCTTCGGCCGTCCGCAGGACGCAAAGTTCAACGCACAGGTCAGTTTCGGCACTCCGTTCTACATTGTCACGCTGCTGATCAACGCCGCCGTCGGTATGTTCCTGGCGCAGACGATCGCCATCGCAGGCCCGCTTTCCGAGGAGTCCGCGATCCTCGGGGTGATCGGCATGATGGGTTTCTGGGGACTCCTGTGGGTGTTCGTCAGTCAGACTCGGGTCAACAGCGGAAACTTCTACCTGTCGTCGACCAACTTCCAGAATTTCTTTGCTCGCACACTCAAGTTCTCGATGCCGCGCACGTTCTGGGTTGCTGTGGTCGCGGTGCTGGTCTATCTGATGATGCTGACCAATGTGCTTTCGTGGATCACCACGTCGCTGCAATACCAGGGAGTGTTGATCGTCGGATGGGTCGCTATCGCGCTGGCACACATCGGATGGATGCGGCTGCGCAAGATGCCGTCGGACTCGCTGGAGTTCCGTCCCGGACGCGTGCCGACCTTCAACCCGGCCGGGGTCGGCGCCTGGGGTGTGGCCTCGGTGGTCGGGATCGTAATGGTCGCGGCCGGCGGTTCGGTGGGCGCCGTGTGGGCGCCCCCGGTGTCATTCGTTCTCGCGGGCGCCATCTACTGTGTCGCCCTGAGGTTCCGGCGAGACGGATGGTTCACGATGGATCGCCCCCACGATCCGCGTGACGAGGTCGACGACATGTGGGAGGCACGGGTGCGCTGCCACCGTTGCGGCGATAGCTACATCGCCTACGAGATGGACCGCGACCCCTCGGCCGATCACCAGCCGATCTGCCTCGCGTGTGCGTCCGACGATCTGGAGTTCCAGCGCGCCGCCGACCGGGAGGCCGCCGCACTTCGCACCGGCTAGACCTCTGCCCAAGGCACATTGTCAGCCCATAACCCCGTTGGCCGCATGTGCGCCCGCGGGGTTGTGGTCTGATGCGTCATGTTGGGTCTGTCGATCGGCACTCAGACCCATCGACGGCACCCAGCACGAGGTGACTATCGCGTGCAGGCCCGTGTCTGCGGTTCACAGCTCCAACACTCTGAACTGCGCCACCCTGACCTCCACAACGATGACGGTCACTGTCACTGTTGAGGCCACCAAGGGCGAGATGCCGGTCAACCCCCTGTATTTCATTGCAAAAACCGCGGACGGCACCACATTCGACCCAACCTATGTCGATGGCAACACGACGCTACATTCGGGCGATCTCCCGGCTGGGGAGAAGGTGAGAGGCGCAGTCGCATTTGCCGTGCATGGAGCTCGTCCTTCGGCGTTGATCTACGAGGCGCCCCTCGGCGAGCAACTCGCCAAGTGGACGATCACCTGGCGAGCAGTCAAGCCCGCACCGAAGCCGGCGATTCCGTTCGGATCGTGAGGGCCTGCGGGCTACCTTGGGCGCCAATCGATCCAGTCATCCCATGCTGTCCCGGGTCAGCGTGCACGAACGAGGGAAACGGTTCCGGAGGGCGGTGGTCGCAATGCTCGTGTACCCCACCGAAGTTGCCACAAGTGCAGCTACGACAGGTAGTTGGTATGTGAGTCGGTCTCGGATGCCCGGGCGAAATGCCAACGGCAGAAAGGCACTCGGATTGATCCACGAGCCGATGATGAGCGCCTTGGCCGCGTTGGGGTGAACGTTGGGCACCGCCATTCCACACGCTACGTTGAAAGCCCCGGCCATCATCAATTCCAGATGCCACTGACGGATTCGATCAGGTGCGCGGACGCCGAGGTTGCGCACGGCGTCCGGCTGCTGCTTGACCGCTGCATACACCCACCCGGTGAGTGCGCCGAATGCCAATTCCGTCAACCCGCTGACGACCAGATCCGACGAAGGACTTGCGCCGTCTTGGCTCGCTGCCAGTGCCTGATTCATGTGGACGCTCCAATGCTGTAGAGGGACTTCAACCCCGTGTTGGAATTGCTCGTGACGTCGGACATTTCGGCCCGCGGTTCGTTAGCGGCGATCCATCGATGCATGCCAACCCGGCGATGGAGCGCCACAGCGTGTTCGAGTGAAGCGTGCTCTCCGTTGCGATCCCATCTCGTCATCCCGTAGTGACGGCCCTTCGAGGAGGCCGGACGCGTACTCCCGAACATGCAGGAGCTTCACCCTCCAGTTCTGGATACGTACGTTGTCAGATATGTCATCGTATCGCTGAGGTCACGCCTCGTCAACGATCGTTTGTGGACTTCCGTCGCGTCGTCGAGGTCAGCCGGGTGCCGCTGATTCACACCTGGATACTCGAAACCGACTATCGGCCGTTCGAGATCATCGAACAGTCCATTGCCGCACGATCCGGCGGGCCCGCTCCCTCGGGTCGACAATCCCGGAGTTTCCAGGAGCGCGTGCTCAAGGAGATCCTCGCCGCGGCCTGACATATGCGGCTCCGTTCGCGAGGTTGACGACTCACCGACCGTCGGGACATTACCGCGTGCAGGCGACGGCGGATCGGCCCTCGACGGCTGCCCTCCGGCGCATAATCAGGGCCATGGCATACGACGAGGATCTGGCCGATCGTATTCGCGAGTGCCTCAGTGGTCAGCGGGGGATCACCGAGAAGAAGATGTTCGGCGGACTGGCATTTCTGATCAACGGGAACATGGCGGTCGCCGCCAGCGGTCGCGGCGGGCTGATGGTGCGCGTCGGCACCGACGCCGGCACGAGGCTGGTCTCGCGCACACATGCCGAGCCGATGGTGATGGGCGGCCGGGAAATGACCGGCTGGCTACACATCGGCTGCGACGGTATCCACACCAACAAACAGTTGTCCGACTGGGTGGCCCGCGGCACAGAGTTCACTCGATCCCTGCCCGCCAAAGCGAAGTAGCACCATGCGGCTGACCGAACTGCCCGACACTCATTCCGCGGTGACAGAATCCGCGCTGGCGGTGGTGCGCTTCTTCGACCGGCTCGACCGGCTCGACCGGCTCGACCGCTCGTCGGCGTCGGGCACCGAACGACCTCTGCAGGTGCTGGCGGTCTCCACCCGGCCCCAATTGTCCTCAGCGCACGCGGTCAGGGTCCGTCGCGCATCGAGAAGCTCACCGAAGGCCAGCTTCCGCAGCAGTACGTCGAGATGATGCGAGGCGTCGGCTGAGACGGCGGTTGCTCAGGTAACGTCCCGGATACAGCACTGCGATCCCATGTGGAGATGATGAATGAAACCCGTTGATACCCTGGATGTTTCGCAACGCCGCGCCGACATCGCATCGATGTTCCTCGACCGCCTCGGCGATGAGAAGCCCGGACTGCGCACTCGTGACGCCCAGTGGACCTGGGACGAGGTCGTCCGCGAGGCGGCGCGGCGTGGCGCGCTCGGCAAAACCCTTCTCACCGACGGCCCTGCGCATATCGGTGTCCTGCTCGACAACGTTCCGGAGTTCGCGTTCTGGCTCGGCGGGGCCGCGTTGACCGGTGCGACCATCGTCGGCATCAACCCGACCCGCGACGACGCGACGATGGCCGAGGAGATCGCGCACACCGATTGCCAGGTCATCGTCACCGACACCGTCGGGGCGGCGCGTGTCGCGGCACTCGACACCGGAGTCGCGCAGACCAACATCCTCAACATCGACGACCCCACGTATCAGCGGTCATTGCCCGAGCACGTCGATCCACGCGAACTGGCCACGGCCAGTGGCGAGCTCGGGTCGTCGCTGTATCTGCTCTTGTTCACGTCGGGCACCACCGGACGCTCCAAGGCGGTCATTTGCAGTCAGCGCCGGCTGGCGATGGTCTCGTACGCGGCGATCGACAAGTTCGGCCATCGGCCCGACGATGTCGACTACTGCTGCATGCCGATGTTCCACGGCAACGCCCTGATGGCCCTGTGGTTCCCGGCTCTGGCCAACGGTGCGACGATCTGCCAGACGCCGAAGTTCTCGGCATCCGGATTCCTCGACGACATCCGGTTCTTCGGCGCCACCTTTTTCACCTACGTCGGCAAGGCTGTGGCACACATCCTCGCCACCCCCGAAGCCCCCGACGACGCCGACAACACTCTCGTGCGCGCGTTCGGTACCGAGGCGTCACCCGAGGACCAGGCGCGGTTCGCCGAACGCTTCGGCGCCACACTGTCCGAAGGTTACGGTTCCAGCGAAGGGGGAGTGATGGCCGGCAAGGCCGCGGATGCGCCAGAAGGTGCACTCGGCCGGCCCAACCCGGGCGTGGCGATCGTCGATCCGACCACGATGCAGGACCGCGCGGTCGCCCGGCTGGATGCCACCGGTCTGGTACTCAACGCCGAGGAGGCGATCGGCGAGATGGTGGACAAGTACGCGTCTGCCAAATTCGAGGGCTACTACAAGGACGAGGCCGCCGACGCCGAGCGGGTGCGCAACGGCTGGTACTGGTCCGGCGACCTCGGATACATCGACGAAGCCGGTTACCTGTACTTCGCTGGGCGCCGTGGCGATTGGGTCAGGGTGGACGGCGAGAACACGTCGACACTCGTCACCGAACGGGTGCTGCGCCGACACCCGCAGGTACTCGCGGCAGCGGCATTCGGGCAGCCCGATGCCCGGTCGGGCGACATGTTGATGGCCGCCATCGAGGTGGCGGATCCCGAGCGTTTTGACGCCGCCGAGTTCGCGGAGTTCATCAACGCGCAAGCCGACCTCGGACGAAAGGGTGCGCCACGACTAGTCCGCATCTCCGCCGGACTGCCGATGACCGGTTCCAACAAGATCATCAAAACCCAACTGCGCGAAGAGGGCTGGAGCACCGACGAGCGGATCCTGCAGTGGGTCGGCCGCCCTCCCGTGGCCTACCGCGAGTTCGACCAGACCGCTCGCACCGAACTGATCGGCGAGTTCCGGACCCACAACCGAACTCGATTGCTCCGCCAGATCGGGTGACGCGCCGCAGACAGATCGCGTCGATGGACTGGCGAACTGTTGCGGGATAGCGGCTTGTTGCAGATTTGGTCTGCTGGCGGCGGCCCCGTTCGGCGTAACGCCCGGCGACCTTGGACCCGTCCGGGTGTCGGTCATCGCGACCGGAGCTACGTTTCTGCTGGCGTCCGCTTATTCAGATGATCGCGCGCAAGCAGTCCGGGCGGGGCCATGTTAACCAGCTCCGTCGCTCAATTATTCCGCTGGTAACCACCGTGCAATACAACGGGAGTGAACTGAATGTCGTAGCCGGGCAGGGCTACTCTCTGACATCTTCCGAGATCTGCTCCACTGTCTGAGGCAGCGTCGCCTCATCCATCTGATCTGTGCTGACGGATTCGACCCGTCGCAGACATTACAGGAGACCACGTGTCCTCATTCGACGAGACCATCACCGACAACATTGCCGCATCGCTCGCCGAGATCCCGCATCCCTCGCTTCCGAAGGGATCGAACATCTACGGCGGGACCAAGATCTTCCCGGATTACCAGGCAGAGAACGGCGAAACCTATTTCACCCTGGTGCACGGGATCGCGCACGAGTCATCGGTGTCGTTCGTCGCCGTTCTTCAAGCGACACGGGCTCTGCGAAAGGGATTCGAGTCCGCCATCTACTTCTACGGGCCAGGCGCCATCAATTGTCTTGCCACCCGAGGGTTTCCGAAGACCGGCGACTCGGGATTCCCCGGGGAGCAGAACATCAACGACTCGCTGGAGACCTTCATCTCCGAGGGCGGCACGGTGTTCTGCTGCCGCTTCGGCCTCGCTCTGCATGGCGGAAGGGAAGAGGACCTCATCGAGGGTGTGATCCCGGCTCACCCCTTGGACGTGCAGGACGCGATCATCCACTACTCACGCAAGGGCGCGATCATCAACTCCACCTACATGGTGTGACCGACCCCGACACCCCTCGAGGACCCATATGACCACCATCGCTGCGGTTGCGGCCAACTTCACCCGCGATCTCGAGCAAAACTACGAGACCATCGCCGACTACGTCGATCAGGCCCGGCGGCGCGGCGTGGACTTCCTGGTCTTCCCGGAAGCCGCCATCGGCGGCTATCTGTCGTCGCTGGGCAACCACGGGGACACGGTCAAGAACACGACGAGATCCTTGCCGCCTGCCATCCGGCTCGACGGTCCGGAAATCCAACGCGTGCAGTCGATCATCGGTGACCTGGTGATCGCGATCGGATTCTGCGAGCTCGCCGACGATGGCGAGACCCGCTACAACGCGGCCGCGGTGCTCGACGGCACCCACATCTACGGGAGCTACCGCAAGGTTCATCAGCCACTAGGCGAAAACATGTCGTACTCGTCGGGCTCGGATTATGGCGTGTTCGACACCCCAGTCGGACGGGTCGGGCTCCAGATCTGTTACGACAAGGCGTTTCCGGAGGCTGCCCGCGTGATGGCGCTGAACGGCGCAGAGATCATCGCGAGTCTGTCGGCGTGGCCGGCCGCCCGCACCGCGACCGCGGACGACCTCCAGGATGACCGCTGGACGTACCGGTTCAACCTATTCGACACCGCACGCGCACTCGACAACCAGGTCTTCTGGGTCGCGGCCAATCAATCCGGCACGTTCGGTTCACTTCGGTACGTCGGCAACGCCAAGGTCGTCGACCCCGGCGGCAACATCCTCGACACAACCCTGCTCGACAGCGGGATGGCCGTTGCCGACGTCGACGTCGAGGGCACCTTCCGCACGATGCGCGGCGGGATGTTCCACCTCCGCGACCGACGGCCCGACGCGTACGGCGTGCTCACCGAACTCGCCGCAACCGACACCGCGCCATGGCGAGACCTGTCCCATGCCTGAGATGACCTTCACCGTGCGGTGGCCCGACGGCCTGGTACAGAACTATTACTCGCCCAGCCTGGTCATGCACGATCACCTCGACGTCGGTGGACGGTACACGGTCGACGACTTCCGCTCGCGTGCAACGACAGCCCTCGACGAGGCCGCCGAACGTGTGCGCACCAAGTTCGGGTTCGCCTGCACATCGGCCGCCGCCACCGCCGACGAGATCACCGACACCGCCGCCCGATACAAAGCCGATTCCATCGTCGAGATCCTCGACATGCATCCATCCCTGCCTGCCCCCACACCTTCCACCGCTCCGGAGACATCATGAGCGCCACCCCTACTCCCACCCGTCATCCGGTTGTCATCGTCGGCGGCGGTCAGGCCGGACTCTGCGTCAGCTGGTATCTCGGCCACGCCGGCGTCGACCACCTCGTGATCGAGTCGAAGACACCGACCCACGCCTGGGCCGACTCCCGGTGGGACAACTTCACTCTGGTGACCCCCAACTGGCACTGCCGACTACCCGGCTACACCTACGACGGGCCGGACCCCGACGGATTCATGACCCGCGACGAGGTCGTCGCGTGGCTGGCCGGCTGGCTCGACAGTTTCACCGCACCCGTCCGCGAACACACCACCGTCACCAACCTACGACAGACCGGCGACAACGGATTCGCGCTGACCCTCAACAGTGCGGATGGCATCGAGACCATCACCTGTGACCACGTGGTCATCGCCACTGGCGGCTACCCGCTACCGATCATCCCGCCATATGCATCGTCGCTGGATCCGGCTGTCACGCAGATTCACTCCGAGCAATACGTCAACGCCGACCAGCTTCCCGACGGCGCAGTCCTGGTGGTCGGGTCAGGACAATCCGGCGCACAGATCGCCGAGGATCTCCACCTCGCCGGCCGCGACGTCCACCTCGCAATCGGCAATGCACCCCGCGTCGCCCGGTTCTACCGCGGGCGCGACTGCATGACCTGGTTGGCCGACATGGGTGTCTATGACACACCGAGGCAGGAGTACCCGGGAGGCACAGCAGCGCAGGAGAAGACGAATCACTACGTCACGGGCCGCGACGGTGGCCGCGACGTGGACCTGCGCCAGTTCGCCGCCGAGGGCATGTCTCTGTTCGGCGCACTCGTCGACGGCAAGGACTCGAAGCTGCGGTTCGCGCCGACCCTGACCGCGTCGCTCGACAAGGCGGACTCGGTGTACAACTCGATCTGCGCCGACATCGACGAATACATCGAGGCGCACGACATCGACGCCCCGCCGTCGAGCCGATACGAGCCGGTGTGGGAACCGAACTCAGACCCCACCGAACTCGATCTCAACGCAGCGGGCATCACCAGCATCGTGTGGGCGATCGGCTTCCGGCCGGACTACCGATGGATCGAGGCGAGCGCATTCGACGGAGCGGGCCGACCCATGCAGACACGCGGCGTCACCCAGGTTCCTGGACTCAGCTTCGTCGGACTGCCGTGGATGCACACCTGGGGCTCGGGCCGATTCCTCGGTATCGACAGAGATGCCCGTCATGTCGCCGACAGCGTTGTCGCCGCGCTGGGCGAGACCCACCTGCCACTCGCCACCGGGCACTGACGAGGACCACGACATGGCACACCGACCGATCTCCGCGGTCATCGCCGATCGCATCTGCGTCACCCGCCGTCCTCCCCGTAATGGTGCGGGCAAGATCCGCCGACGTGTGGTGGCCGGGCGCGGCCACCGCACCATCCGAACGAACGGAGTTCCCGCGTGAGTGTGTCAACCAGAGTCGACCTCGCCCTCCTCGGCATCCGCGGCACACCGCCCGTCCATCGGACCGGTGGCGCCGGGCCTACCGACGACGGCCACCTCCTGATCGACGGACTGAACGCCGCCGTCCCGCAAAATCCGGACAGCCCCTTCGTGTTCGACGGTGATCGTGTCCTCTACGGCGGCATCGACGCCGGAGTCCGGATCGAGACGATCGGTCGACCGCACTTCTATGATCTGACCACCGACGACGGCATCCCATTCGAGAAGATCGCGAAGTTACACGGCGCGAACGTGCTCGCCACCACAGTGCTGCAGACCTGCATCCGCTATGCCGAGGATCAGCGATGCCGATTCTGCTCCATCGAAGAGTCGTTGCGATCCGGGTCGACGGTCGCGGTGAAGAAGCCCGACGACCTCGCTGCTGTCGCCCGTGCCGCCGTCGACCTCGATGGCGTCACCCAGATGGTGATGACGACCGGCACGTCCGCCGGTAAGGACCGCGGTGCACGGCATCTCGCGCGTTGCGTACGCGCCGTCAAACAAGCCGTCCCGGAGCTGCCCGTTCAGGTGCAGTGCGAACCGCCGGCCGATCTGTCCACCATCACCGAGCTCCGCGCCGCCGGCGCCGAAGCGATCGGCATCCACGTCGAGTCCCTCGACGACGAAGTACGTCACCGATGGATGCCGGGCAAGTCCTCGGTGCCCCTCGAGGAGTACCGCGCAGCGTGGACAGAGTCGGTCCGCGTCTTCGGACGCAATCAGGTCTCCACCTACCTGCTGGTCGGACTCGGCCAGGACCCCGACGAGATGATTCGGGGCGCAAGAGAACTCGCCGACATGGGTGTGTATCCGTTCATCGTCCCGTTCCGACCGCATGCGGGGACACTCGCTGTCGACGTGGACCGGGCGTCGGCGCCCGAGCCCGACATCGTCGAGAAGATCAGCAGGGAGGTTGCCACACACCTGCAACTGATCGGCATGACCGGTTCCGACCAGCGCGCCGGATGCGCGGCCTGCGGGGCCTGCAGCGTCCTGCAGAACGTGGGAGGCTGAGGCGATGCTCGACGGCACGACCACACCCGTCCACCAGCTGCGTGCTGCCCGTACCGACCTGTCGATCCTCGCTGGGGCGCGCCCGGCGAGCACGCCGGCGCGCTTCCTCATCCGGATCGCCGACGACGACGAACTCCTCGCGGCCTACCGATCCCTACGGGTCGGCGAATTCGTCGAACGACAGCGGCTTTTCGATCACACCGACCGCGACGACACCGACGATGATCCGCGCACCGTCGTCCTGGTGGCGACCATGCCCGACGGCACTGTGATCGGAGGTGTCCGGGTGGCGCCCCGCACCGCCGACGACATCGGGTGGTGGGCGGGGAGCCGTCTGGTAGTGGCCGACCCGGCGCACGCCGCGGGCGTCGGTGCGGCCTTGGTGCGCGCGGCGTGTGCTCACGTCGAATCGGCTGGAGTGGTCCGGTTCGATGCCACCGTCCAGGATCGCTACGCGCCGATGTTCCGATCGCTCGGCTGGCAGGACCGCGGCGCGGGCCCCACACTCCGCGGCCGTGATCATCGCCGGATGCTGTGGCCGATCAGGCAGATACAGCGCGTCGCCGACTCTACGAAATCGATTCTGGCCGAGGTTCTCTCCCCATTTTCGGAGCAGCCGGGAGGGCTCGGGCCGAGCGGGTTCCGCGGTGACGATGGAGTGCCGATCCCGGGAACAGAGCTGATCGCGGCCTGCGACGCCATCATCCCGACGATGGTCGAGCGAGACCCGGAATGGGCCGGCTGGTGTTCGATCCTGGTGAACATGAATGATCTGACCGCCATGGGCGCCCGTCCCGTCGGGGTACTCGACGCCGTCGGCGCCCCCACCCGCTCGCACCTCACCCGCATCGTTCGGGGCATCGCGTCGGCCGCGCAGGCGTGGCATACCCCGGTCCTCGGTGGACACACCCAGGTCGGGGTCCATCCCTCGTTGTCGGTGACGGCCTTCGGCCATGCCGAACGCGCGATCCCCGCCGGGGCGGGGGCCGTCGGCGACACTGTGTCGCTGATCGCCGACCTGGGCGGCTCGTGGCGACCGGGATATCACGGACGGCAATGGGATAGCACCAGTTCGCGCACGGCCGACGAACTGGCCCGCATGGCACGGTTACCGGCCGAACTGCGACCGGCCGCAGCCAAGGATGTCAGCATGGCCGGCATCGCGGGGACGCTCGGCATGCTCGCCGAGGCCTCGGGTACCGGGGCCGAACTCGACGTGGCCGCGATCCCACGCCCGTGCGACGCCGCGATGGGGTCGTGGCTGACATGTTTTCCCGGCTACGCGATGCTCATGGCCGATCGGCGGGCCGTCGGCAACGTGCCGGGCCCGACGACCTCGGCGGCCTGTGGCCGGCTGACGGCCGAACCGGGTGTGCGCCTGCGTTGGCCGGACGGTGAGCTGACCGTCGCCGTGACCTCGAACGTCACCGGCTTGGGAGCGGCGTGAGGGCGCTCCCGGTGAGTAGAGTTCGATGACATGACCGCGGTCACTATCGGAGCTCTCGCAGCGCATTTCGGACGGGATGTGGAACGAGGTGTGTCCAAGGCCGTGGGCATCGTCGAGGCCGCGTCCCGCGATGGTGTGGACCTGCTGGTGTTCCCGGACGCGTCCATCGGCGGATACATCGGCGACCTTCGCAAACCCGATCCGACCGAGTTGCCGCCGACCCTGGATCCACACGGTCCTGAGCTGGCGGCCATCGGCGCCGCCGCCGGGCACATGACCGTCTGCATCGGTTACACCGAAGCGGCGCAGGGCGAGCGATACAACACCGCCGTATGTCTGTCCGGCGATGGAGTACTCGGCACCCACCGCAAGGTCCATCAACCAGCGGGTGAGTCGATGGCCTACGCGGCCGGCGATTCCTTCGACGCCTTCGACACGCCGGTCGGCCGGATCGGGATGCTCATCGACTACGACAAGACCTTTCCCGAATCGGCGCGCACGCTGGCGCTCGATGGCGCCCGCATCATCGCCGCGCTGTCGGCGTGGCCGGCCAGTGTCACCGATCGGGCCGCCCGCCTCCCGGCGGACCGCCAATCACGACTCTTCGACCTCTACGACTGCGCCCGGGCCGCCGAGAACCAGGTGTTCGTCGTGTCGTCGAACCTCACCGGCGTCACCGGATCGTTGAGGTTCCTCGGACAGGCCAAGGTCGTCGGACCCGGCGGCGACATCCTGGCGACGACCCGATCCAAGGGCGGTCTGGCGAAGGCCATCGTCGATGTGGACGCCGAGATCAGTCGTGCCCGAAGGGTTCTCGATCACCTCGCCGAACTCCGTCACGACACCTACCACCCGCGCCGAAAGCAAGCCGATGCGCGCCGAGGGCAACCGGAATTGGTCCGGGAGAACCCGGCCGCAGGTGGGTGAGCCGATGCGTATCGCGCTGCTGACCTATTCGACGAAACCGCGTGGCGGTGTCGTGCACACGCTGAACCTTGCCGAGGCCCTTGCGCGGGCGGGAGCGGACGTCACCGTGTGGAGTCTCGCGCGTGACGGCGACGAGGGATTCTTCCGAGATGTCGACGCGGCTGTCGCTCTTCGCCTCGTGCCGTTCGACGATCTCGCCAACGAGACCATCACCGGGCGCATCGTGCGGTCCATCGATGCGCTGGGATCGGCATTCGACCCGAGCGCCTACGACATCGTCCACGCACAGGACTGCATCAGCGCGAACGCCGTCGGCACCTGTATTCGGACGATCCATCACCTCGACCAGTTCACGACACCGATCCTGGTGGAGTGCCACGAGAAGGCTGTGGTGAACCCGTACGCGCGCATCTGCGTCTCCCGAGCGGTGGCCGCCGAGGTGGTCGACGGATGGGATCTGCAACCGGATGTGATCCCGAACGGCGTTGATCACCAACGGTTTGCGTCAGCGGCGTCGGATGCCGATGATGCCGTGACGGCTCGACGACGGTGGCGCGAGAGGCTCGGGCCGTATGTGCTCGCCGTCGGAGGCATCGAACCGCGCAAGGGCAGCATCGATCTGCTCGAGGCCTTCGGCCGGATGCGCGTCGACGCACCCGAACTGTCCCTGGTGTTCGCCGGCGGGGAGACGTTGTTCGACTATCGGGAGTATCGGACCGAGTTCGACCGGCGCCGCGACACTCTCGGCATCGAGCCGATCGTGCTCGGCCCCGTCGCCGACGATGACCTCCCGTCGCTGGTCGCCGCCTGCGACGTGTTCGCGTTCCCGTCGACGAAGGAAGGCTTCGGTCTGGCCGCAATGGAAGCACTCGCTGCCGAACGTCCAGTCGTCGCACGGGAACTGCCGATCCTGCGAGAAGTGTTCGGCGACAGCGTCATCTACGCCGACGACGTGGACTCACTCGCCGGGGCACTCCTCGCCGCCCGGACGCCCGACCACGCTCGCCGCACCCGGGGAAGCGCTCTGTCACGGTCGCTCACCTGGGACGCCGCCGCCCGCTCTCACCTCGCCTTCTACGCCCGCCACCCTCACCCACGCTGACCGACCCGCCTTCCGTAGTCACCTGCGTTGTCCGGGACCGACCGAACACGTGGCGGAGGATGAGATTGTGCCACGCCCCATCAGGCGAGATCGGTTTCGGTAAGGCTTCTGTACACCGGGCGCAGGTAGGGAGTAGCCCGCCCGGTACCGACGCGCCAGTCAGCTGCTCGCCATTCAGGGCGGGGCCCGGGCGACGTCAGATTTCGTGGCAATTGATGACGCCATGACCAGGAGAGCCGTCGCTCTTGCCGGATACCACTGGTGTGTCGGAGACTGGTCAGATCGCTCGGCGCTGAGCCCCGCTGGAATCAATAGCTCGCTCAACCTGTTGGTGCCGGCATGCGAGCAATCACCTACGACCGCTTCGGCGGCTCCGATGTCCTTGCGCTCACCGAGCTACCCATGCCCAAGGTCGGTCCCGACTCAGTACTGGTGCGGGTTCGCGCGTCGAGCGTCAACCCGGTGGACTGGAAGGTCCGGGAGGGGTATCTCGCCGAGATCCTCGACACCGTGTTCCCGGTGGTCCCGGGATGGGATGTCGCGGGTGTGGTGGAGCAGGCCGGTTTGGACACGCCCGAGTTCCAGGTCGGCGACGAGGTGTTCGGCTATGTACGCAAAGACGTCGTCGGTGGACAGGTGGCCGGCGGTACGTTGGCCGAGTTTGTCGCCGCCCCGGTGCGCACACTCGCGCACAAGCCTTCTGGATGGTCGTTCGAGGAGGCGGCGGCCGTTCCGCTCGCCGGTCTGACGGCCTACCAGACGATTCGCCGGGCGGGCGTGCAGTCGGGTCACACGGTTCTGGTCCATGCCGCTGCGGGTGGTGTCGGATCATTTGCTGTTCAGATCGCACGATCTCTCGGTGCACGCGTGATCGGCACTGCGTCGGAAGCCAATCACGACTACCTCAGAACGTTGGGTGCCGAACCCATCACGTATGGAGATGGTCTGATCGATCGGGTGCGCACTCTCGAGCCTGCGGGCGTTCACGTTGTTCTCGACTACGTGGGCGGTGACGCACTCGACTCGGTGCCTGACGTTCTACGTGACGGGGGCACGGTCGCCTCGATCACCGATGCGCGGGCCCGAGACGAGTTCGGTGGACAGTACGTCTGGGTGCGCCCCGACTCCACGGACCTCGCCGAGCTCGGCCGGCTCGGGGAGGCCGGGCACCTGACGCCGGAGATAGCCGAAGTGTTCGAGCTGGCCGACGCAGCAACTGCCCACGAGCGCAGTCAGTCCGGCCACGTGCGCGGCAAGGTCGTCGTCCGCGTCTGACGACGTACGCCGCAGCTCGCTCCGTCCGCAGATCCTTCGTGGCGAAAACCGCAGTGGGCGGCTCACGGGTTCGGCGGGGGCCGCCAACGACTCGCTGACCCGGCCATGACATTGAACACGGGGTTGGGGGTGAGCCGTAGCGCGATGTCTCGAGTTCTTTCCAGCGCCGCGAACTGCGGTGCGGCGAATTGCGCACCGCCTTTCGACATTGCGTAGAGGCTGAGCATTCGGGGAAGCCGCCGTGATAATGCGGCGGTTCCGCGGTACGCAAGTGTCAGAGCGTCTTCCATTGCCAGGGCAGCCCCTTGGCCGAACGTCGGTTGCATGGCGTGCGCGGCATCGCCGATCAGAACCACTTTGCCGCGCACCAGTTTGTGTGGTGGCCTGGCCTCGACAATGTGTGGGTTCAGGATGTCTTCGGCCGTCGCCGCCGCAATGAGTTCCGGTAGCGGGGTCGGCCACTCGCGAAACGAGGACAGGTCAGCACCCTGCTGCCGACTACCTCCATAGATGTAGACACGTCCATCGTCGAGGGGTAGAACTCCGAACTGGCTTGTTCGACCCCAGATCGTTCCGAACCCTTCGTGCAGGTCTTGGTCGACAAACCACGCCCAGTTGGTGCCGCTGACAAGCCGTGCGGGCGGAGCTGTGGGCCACACCGTGGTCCGGACAATTCCGCGTGCACCGTCGGCGCCGACCACCAGGTCGAATTTGGCGACGTGTTTCGTGAGTTGCACGGTTCCGTCCGGATCGACATGAGTCACGGTGCTCGCATAGTGAAGACAGTCCGTCGGCAAACTTTGCCTCAGCCACCCGAGTAGCTGCCTTCGCGTCACCGTCGCATACTCGGTGCCACCGGTGAGCTTCGGCAGAGTACTGCTGACCAGCACCTGGCCGGCGGCGTTGCGCACCGTCGCAGGTACTGTCGCCCAGCGGCTGGTGGAGATGTGTTTCCGCACTCCAAGCATCGACAGGCACGTCAACGCGTTGTGGGACAACGAAATAGCACCACCGCCGGTCGACGGCGCCGTCGTTTTCTCAAACACCGTGACGTCATGGCCCTGGCTTCGGAACGCGATCGCCGCAGCGAGACCCGCGAACCCGCCACCAACGATTCCAATCCTCACGAACCTTGATACTACGCAACGTAGTAGCCCTCCGGGTGCGGTTGGCATGGGCCCGTGATTCGGGTTGTACGCGTCACCTACTTCAACCACGGTGGTGGATTCGTACAAGACGCAGCCGGCCGTTGGATCAGGTGATGCGGCTCGGGGGAGGGGCGGCGGCGATTCCGCGCACCGCTTGTTCGAGCACGTGCCGTGCGACCGGGTCTGCGACGTCCTTGCCGTTGAGTAGCAGCGTCCCCGGCAGGTTCACGACGCCGTATTGAACTGCGGCGACAGCGGTCCGGTCTGTCCGGTCCCATAGCGCTGAGGACAGTTCGACGAGAAGCTCTCCAAGATCGGCGCGGAGCCGTCGCAGACGATGTCGCGTCTCATCGTCGAGTTCGGAGGTGATGAAGTCATCGAGATGCGCGCTGAGCAACACGCGGGCGCCTTGTGCGTCGTTCTCGGCGTAGGTGGCTGGTGCGAGCGAAGCTGCGACGAACGCGCACTCAGGACCGCCCTCATTCAATGCATGCGTCACCTGGTCGCGTTGAAATGCGAGGAACCCCTGGGCCTCTCGTGCCCACACACGGGCCAGCAGTCCGTCGCGCGACCCGAAGGCGTGATAGACGGCGCCGTTCGATGCACCCGACGCCGCGCTCAATGCGCGGATCGTCACGTCGGTGACGCCGCCGGCCAACCAGAGGCGCCGGGCGTGGTCGAGGAGCTCGTCGATGTCGTAGCGACGGGGGCGTCCCACCGCGCCTACTCCGTGCCACCGACAACGTCGGCGGCCGTCAGGGCAGCGACGGCGTCCGAGTACAGGCCCGACTTGATCTTGCCCAGAGTGGCGCGGTCTTTGCCTGCCAAGTCGCGGACGATCCCCATCGCAGCGTCGCCCAGATTCTCAAGCATCGCGGTCGCGTCCAGGATGCCCGCGGCCTCTGCTGCGACAGCGGTGTAGCGGCGCCCACTGGTCATCGCCTGCAGAGCCGTCCGCGGGGTGAGCTTAGAGGCGATCAGAGCGGTCATCCCCGGCGTGAACGGAATGTGGATGTCGACCTCGGGAAAGCAGAAGTATCCGCGGTCGGTTCGCATAACGCGATAGTCGTGTGCGATGGCCAGCATCGCACCCGCCCCGAACGCGTGTCCGTTCAGCGCGGCGACCGTCGGCACCGGCAGCGTGAGCACGCGGGCGAACAGCGCCTGCACACGTTCCACGTACGCTTCGTGCTGGTCCAGGTGTGCGCCGAGCCAGTCCAGGTCGAGCCCGTTCGAATAGAACTTGCCGGCACCGATCGTGACCAAGGCGGCCGGGCCGGTCGACGCCTCGAGCTCGTCGAGCGCAGCCTCGACGTCACCGAGCCAGTCCGGCGAAAAGCGATTCTCATCGTTGCCGAGATCCAGTGTCCAGATCGATCCGTCACTGGAGATTGCCGCCATGTTGAACTCCTTCGGTGTTGCCTGAGCTGCTCCCGCAGGAGAGCGCGCCGTATATCAGGTGTGCTGCCGAACCCGCAGTACGAACGAGACCGAGCTAGTCACCGGAGCGTAACAGAGCATTGCTCTAAAAATGAAGGCGCATCATTCGAGGGCACGTGGTGCGGGCGGCATCGGCGCTCGCCTGCTGTGTGCTGGTTCAGATTTCGAGACAGCCGAGCGTTGTTTCGCCGAAGTGCTGCGCGTGAGACAGGGAGTGGAGGAATTTCAACCGCCGAGCGATGTAGTAGTACTCGGCCCCGTTCGGGGTGAATCCCATTACCCAGCGGCCCTCGGCGAGGCCCTCGAGTCGCCGCGGGTGGAGACCGGGAGTTGCTGGAGCCGGACTTACCGCCAGGAAAGTCGTTCTTGGATCAGACCGCACCGCGGAAACAGGCTTCCGGATACCTGGTCTTCTGGCATCGCCGAGCACGGTGACCCGTCGTTCCCGAGGGAACAACGGGCCACCGTTGTGTCGGGCTCACGCCGCGCGATCGTGCTCAGGCCTACATGGTCACGACACCGCAGGATTCTTTCTGGAATCCAAGCTGATGTCGGCGATGTTGCGTTGTCCGGCAACGACGTCGACCGAGCGGGCGGCTGGTTCGTACATGCTGGCCACGATGGTGAACCGGCCGTCAGTGAGTCCGTCGATGCGATAACTCCCATCGGCGTCGGTGGTCGCCGACGCAACGATGGTCTGGTCCGGTCCGATCGCGGACACCGTCGCACCTTCGAGCGGGGAGCCGCCGATCACTGTGCGTACCGAACCGGTGACGCCGCTGGTGGCGATCAACCGAATATCGATGGTGTCGGCGGTCCGGCCGACGGCGGTGTCGACGTTGACCAGTTGGCTGGCCGGCTGGTAGCCGGGTGCTGATGCGGTGATTGCCACGATGTCGCCGTCGGACAACCCGGGGATTGCGAAATGCCCGTCGGAATCAGCTTGCGCCTGTGTCACCACGGCACCGGACTGATCGGTGACGATCAGGGTCGCAGCAAGGGCACGGTGTCGGTCGCGGACTCGACCTCGCAGCACAGAGCCACCAGCGAGTGCGAAGTCGCGATGCGACACCGCGGCGCCGACGACGGAGACCGTCACAGCCTTGGGCGACCGGCCGGGGGCGGTGGCGATCACGGTGTACGTGCCGTCGGCGATGTTGTCGACGGTGTAGAAGCCGTCATGGACTGCCGAGGTACCGGCCTGCCGGCCGTGCACGTCGGTGACTGTGATCGCAGCAGTGTCCAGAGGTGTGCCGTCGCTGGTGGTGATGCTCCCGGCGATGCGTGGACGGACCACAGGCGCACCGGCCTCATGTGCAATGAGCCGCTGGGTCGCTTGCGGTTTCGGCTCATCGACGACGCTTGGATCGGCTGCCGGCGATCCGGCCTCATCGATGGCCGATCCGACCTCGCTCACGGCCCCCGTTGGCAGCTTGCCGCTCCGCACGAGTAGCCCCGCGAGGAGTCCGCCGATCGCGAACACTCCTGCGGCCACCGCGAATGCGGTCCCGTAGGAGTGCACCGCAGCCAATTGCGCCAGCTCGTTCGGGTTCGAGACGGCTGAGGCGTTGTCGGTCATGTACGAGCTCGCCGCACTGGCCGCGATGGTGCTGAGTAGCGCCGTGCCCACCGAACCGCCGACCTGCTGCATCGTGTTGACCGTTGCCGAGGCCACACCGGCATCCTCAGGCGAGACGCCCGAGATGGCACCCTGCATGGCCGGCGCCATCGAGGCGCCGATACCGACACCCATGATCATCAATGCGGGCAGGACATTGGTTGCGTACGAACTGGTTTCGCTGATCTGCGTGAGTAGCACCATGCCACCCGCGGCGATGAACATCCCGCAGGTCATCAGCCAGCGCGGACCGAACCGGGGGAGGATCACCGAGGTCGACGTGGTCGCCGTGACCACCAGCATGCCGATCATCGGAAGGAAGGCCAGCCCGGTGCGTATCGGGCTGAATCCCAGATTCTGCTGCAGGTAGTAGGTGAGGAACAGGAAGATGCCGAACATGCCGATGCCGGCGATGAACACCACCAGGTAGGACCCGCCTCGCGTACGGTCCTTGATGACGCGCAGTGGCAGCAGTGCATGCTCGGCACGAGACTGCCACCAGATGAAGGCGGCCAACAGAACCGCGCCGGCGGCCAGCCAGGTGATGGTCGCCCAGTCGGCCCAACCGTTGGTCTCGGCGTTCGAGAAGCCATAGACGATCGAGAAGAGTCCAACTGACACGACTACGACGCCCGGCAGGTCCAACTTCGGATGATGCTCGGACCTGGACGAGCCGAGGAACAGCAAGGCGCCGATGAGTGCGATGGCGGCGATCACGAGGTTGACATACAGGCACCAGCGCCAGCTGGCCCACTCGGTGAGTGTTCCGCCGAGGAGCATGCCGAGCGCGCCGCCACCACCGGCGATCGCACCGAAGATGCCGAATGCCTTTCCGCGTTCGTTCGGATCGGTGAACGTGGTGGTCAGCAGCGAGAGAGCCGAAGGCGCCAGCAGCGCGCCGAAGATGCCCTGACCTGCGCGTGCGGCGACGAGCATCTCGAAGTTCACTGCCGCGCCGCCGACGGCCGACATCACCGCGAACCCGACGAGCCCGACGATGAATGTGGTTTTACGGCCCCACAGGTCCGACAGGCGACCGCCGAGCAACAACAGGCTGCCGAACGACAGCGCATATGCGGTGACGATCCACTGCCGGTCGTCGTTACCGAACCCCAGCGATTCCTGCGCATGCGGCAGTGCGATGTTCACGATGGTCGCGTCGAGCACGACCATCAGCTGTGCGAGTGCGAGCACACCCAGCACGACCCAACGCAGCCGGTGATGGCGCGCGGCCTCCGTCTCGACCTCGGCAGGAGCCCTGTCGAGATCTGGGTGAGTAGTGGTCATCCAAGCCTCCGAGTATTAGGCGGAGGGAGATCCTCCAGTTGCCGGTTGTACCAACCTAGGTCAACCGGAGACTATTCCTCCACTTGATATGGTGTGAGCATGGACACCGGACCCGTCGCCGACGCGGTGCCCCGCAAACTACGTGCGGACGCCGAGCGCAACAGGCTGCGCATCATCGAGGCAGCGCGCGAGATTTTCGCCGAACGAGGTCTCGAGGTCACGCTCGATGACGTCGCGGCCCGCGCCGGCGTGGGGGTCGGCACGGTATATCGACGGTTCGCGAATCGCGACGAGCTCGTCGTCGGCGTGCTGGCCGAACACCTGGCCCACGTTGCAGACCAGACCCGCGCCGCACTTGGTGATCCCGACCCTTGGCAAGCGGTTGTCGACGTTCTCACACTTGTGACGACATCGATGGCAACCGACCGTGGCCTGGCCGCGCTGGTGATGTGGATCGACCACGAGCAACCCGAGATCAAGGCGGCGAAAGCAGTTCTCATAGAACAACTCCGGAAGGTCTACGACCGCGCGAGCGATGCCGGCGTGTTGCGCCCCGACTTCGCCCACACCGACTTCTTCGGAGTCCTCACCATGCTGTCAGCGGTGGCGGAGACGACCCGGCCGACGGCCCCGGATGCGTGGCGGCGCTTTTTCGAGTTGATCCTCGACGGAATGCGGGCAGGTCAGCGATCGGAGTTCTCGGTGCCCGCACTCACCGACGCGCAGATCCAGGAGATCCAACGGCGGCGCCATCAGCAGAGATGAGTCCGCGGCGAACACACACATGTCCGCGTTCAAGCGTCCCGCCCTGTCGCGTGACGGTTTGATCGCTCAGCGCCGGGCAGTGGGCGCGCCGACCACCGGCTCAAGCGGGGTAACCACCATCTCGGCACTGTGCTGGCCGATTCGGGTCGGCTGCCCGACGCCGATCTCACGTCCACACCCGATTTCGTCGTTCCATCTCGATGAGTGGACTCTCGGGACCGCGCCACCGGCCGTCTGTGTAGCGTCGGCCACATGTAAGTGACATCGCCAGGCTGCGGATACGGCCTCGAATGTCGTTAATTCGCAATGCTTTTCCGTACATGCCACCGAGTAGGTCTGGTGAGAATCCTTGACTGCCACAGATTCCGTTCCGCGCCTCGAATGGATCAGGGGCGACCACTCATCTCTTCATATCCCCGCCACGCCCGAAGCCCTCCACGGACGCGGCATCGAGTTCCTCACAACCGCTTTCCGGCACAGCGGCGTCCTCGGCCCTGGCAATGCCGTGGAGGAAGTCGTTGACTGGTGTGATGTCACCGCCGGAAGTACCGGCCGGAAAGCCACCTTTTCGATCACGTACCGCAGCCCCGTATCCTCGCTGCCCACCGAGCTTTTCGTCAAGTTCTCCCGCGACTTCGACGATGCGTTTCGCGACCGCGGCCGGTCCCAGATGAAGCCTGAGGTGAGCTTCGCCGAATTGTCGCGGACACCCGAGTTTCCGATCGTGGTTCCCGAAACCCTGTTCGCCGACTACCACGCCGAGAGTGGGACAGGAATCCTGATCACCGAGCGCATAGCGTTCGGCTCTCACGGAATCGAGCCGCAGTACGCGAAGTGCTGCGACTACGAGATTCCTGACCCGGTCGAGCACTACCGGGCAATCTTCACCGCCCTCGCCCGACTCGCAGGCGCGCATCGCGCCGGCAGGCGTCCGAACGACCTCGTTGGGCGGCTGGCCAACAAATCGACGTCGATGGCCAGGCCCGCACCCGGCCCCCGAGAAGACGAGCGACTCAGACGGCAGCTGGATGAGCTCGCCGACTTCGCGCGCACCTATCCCAATCTGTTGCCGGACAACGTCGGTGACCCGAAGTTCCTTGCCCGTATCGCCGTCGAAGCACCACGGCTACAGGTCGCCTCGACGGCCATTCGCGAGCGGTTGGGCGGCCGGCCCGAGTTCATCGCCCTGTGCCATTGGAACGCAAATGTCGACAATGCCTGGTTCTGGCGCGATTCCTCCGGTGATCTGCAGTGCGGACTTCTGGATTGGGGTTCGGTGGGCCCGATGAGTGTGGCCGCCGCGGTTGGTGGTGCCCTCATGGCCGCCGAGACCAGTCTGTGGAACGAGCACCTTGATGACCTTCTCGAACACTTCACCGATGTCCTCGCCGAGTCCAGTGGCCCGGCCATCGATCCCAACGATCTCCGCGAGCACCTCCTGCTCGGTCTGGGGCTCGGGGGACTGGACTGGCTCCTGGGCATCCCGGCGCGCATCGCGACTCAACTGGGCAAGGAAGGCACGACCCTCACACGCACCAACCCGCGGATCCGCGACGACGAGAGCATCCGTGCACCGTTACAGATGCTTGTCATCCTGCTCAATGCCTGGCAAACATACGATTTGCCGTCCACCGCCAAGCTGGACGAGGTGACGTGAACATCTAGCTGTACGACGGTTGGCGTCCTGCACCGACGGCGACTCACGCCGCTTGGCCTCGAACGCGAGTCATTCTGCCAGCATCCTCGTCAGTCTCGTACAGAAGTTGGCAGCCGCCCTAGTCCTCGCCTTTGGTCACCGAGTCGGCTCGTGACGATGGTCACCGTTGCGGGTGTGCGGTGTGTGAGCTGCCGAAACGGGACGATTCACAGTTTGTACTTTTGATCACGGTGGTTGCGAATGCTGAGGGTACTGTGCGCCAAGGTTAGTGTTTGGAGTGTCGGGTTGGGAGTCGCTCTTGAGCCCCTTGCTGCAGAGCCCATGACCTCATTCCGGCGTTTCCGCAGTGTGGTTGTTGGCCGCGTGGTGCGAGTACCGACAAACCGCCTGCTACCGACAACGCAAGGGGCTGAGCGTTTTGACATCCATTGCTGTTTCTGGCCTGTCGCATTCGACGTTGGTGCCGCGGGAGCATGTGCACAGAGATGCGCTCTCGGAGGTGTACCTCACCGACATCATCTGCGACAGGTACCCCAATTTTCGTGTGGGCGTGCATCTTCCGAAGTCTCACAGTTACTACAACGATCACATCGGGTTGTCCGAGGGGCGGTTTGATCCGCTGTTGTTGCTGGAGTGCTTTCGGCAGACGTCGATTCTGATCGCCCATCGGCACGTTGATGTCGGGTTCGATCAGTCCTTCATCTTCAATACGGGCAGGCTGCAAGTCGTTTCTGGTGATGGGATGGCGCTCACCGAAGCGCCAGGCAATGGCGAGCTGAGTGCGGTCATTGTCGATGAGAAGACCCGTGGCAGTGAGGTAATCGGCATCACGCTGGAGATGTTGTGTGCGCTGGCAGGTGAGCGAGTGGCGTCGATGACGATGAGTATTCAGTGGATGCCGCGCGACGTGTGGGCCAGAGTGCGTACCAAAGGTCGCGCGAAACTTGGCTTGCCTGAATACCGTGCGGGGATTGCTCCGCAAGCTGGTCGTGAACCGCGCGGAACCCGCGGCGTTCACGCGCCGGAGACGTTGGGCCGTCGCATCGATCGCAACATCGTTCTCGGGGGTGCCGCGGTCACTGAGGACGGCCTAGAGGTTGATGTACTGGTTGACCAACGACACCCCAGTTTGTTCGATCATCCCCTCGATCACATTCCCGGGGCTGTCTTGTTCGAGGCGATTCGGCAAACAGGAATCCTTGCCGCCCACGAAGTTTACGGTCTTAGTGCGCGGAGCTTGTTGGTGACGTCTCTGAGTGCGGACTTCACCAGGTTTGGCGAGCTCGATCTGCACACCGTTGCGCGTGCTCGGGTCGTTGACACCGAGCATGGCGCCAACCACGGCTTCGACGTGGAATTGCTCCAGGAGGGCGAGGTCATCGCCTCAGGGCAAGTGTGGTTCACGAACTGCGCGGCGCACCGGCGCGTGGCGGGAGGTGGACGATGACGGCCGTTGAGTCCCGCTTCAGCATTTCCCAGTGTTCTGATCAATCCCGCTATTCCGCAGTGTTTTTCGACTTCGGTGGCGTGCTGTCGCCGCCGATCGATGACCTGTTCGTCGAGTACGAACGTAAGACCGGAATTGCTCCGGACGACCTGAAAGCGGCGATGGCCGGCGTCGCCGATCAACTCGGGGTGGCGGTGCTTGCTCCGGTGGAGCTGGGGCTGCTCAGCGAGGCGGAGTGGGTTCGTCGCCTTCATGCATGGCTGCTGGCGCGCGATATCGATGTGTCACGCTCAGAGCTCGAGTTCGGTCGACAATGGTTTGCCGGTCATGTGGTCAATCGCGCTGTACGTGATCTCGTATTCAGGGTGCGGGAGGCGGGCTACCGGGTCGGCATTCTGACCAACAACGTGCGTGAGTGGGAGCCGTATTGGCGCGCCATGGTCGCACTCGACGACCACGTGGATGTCATCGTTGATTCCTACGATGTCGGTGTACGCAAACCGGATTCGGCGATATTCGATCTCGCGGCGGAACGCATCGGTGTGGGGCCATCGTCAGCGGTGCTGATCGATGATCTCGCAGAGAACTGCGCTGCCGCACGTTCGGCCGGCTGGGGCGCGGTGCAGTTCGTTGACAACCGCACCCTCCACACAGATCTTGGCAGGTTGCTTGAGCAGTCGATCACCGATGGAGGTCGGCTGCAATGACGGAGACTGTCGGTCCATCGTCAACTCATGGTGCAGGCGCGGGGCCCACAGCCAGGCCATCGATCCTTCTCGCGGCGATTCTGCTGGCTGTCGTTGTCGTGCCGACTGGTGTGTCGGGCACTGGTGTGGCGCTGCCGCATATTGCCGGCGACCTGGGGTCACAACCAGCTTCTCTGCAGTGGGTGGTCAATGCCTTCAATCTGACGTTTGCAATGTTCAGTTTGGTTGCCGGGTCCATAGCCGATCATGTCGGACGACGGCGCGGCCTGCTCTTGGGCGGTGCAGTGTTTGCTATCGCCGCGGTTGTGAGCGCGTTGGCACCAAGTCTGCTGGTGCTCGATGTGGCCCGGGCCCTGGCGGGTGTTGGTGCCGCGATCATCTTCGCGTGCTCTGGGGCGTTGCTGGCGATCACGTTCTCCGGCAAACAAGCCACCCGCGCCTTTGCCCTGTTCGGCACCGCCGCCGGGGTAGGACTCGGCCTCGGGCCCAGTATCTCTTCGGCGGCGATCGCGCTCGTCGGGTGGTCTGGAATCTTCTGGTTCAACGCTGTGGTCATCGCCGTGTCGTTGGCCCTGGTCATCGCTTCCCGTGTGCATGACAGCCCGGCCTCAGAATCCGGACGACTGGACTATCGCGGCGCGGCGGTCTTCGCTGCATCTCTGACTTTGATCATTGCTGGTGTTGCACAAAGCAATACATGGGGGTGGTCCGCGCCGGGGACAGCCGTGATGATCGCGGCAGGGATCGTGCTGTTGGGTGTCTTTGGATGGTTGCAGCTGCACACCACGAACCCGCTGTTGGATCTGCGACTATTGCGTTCGCCTCGTCTTGTGGGGCTGCTGATGGTGCCGGTTGCCGGTGCCGTCGGGTTTGTCACCCTGCTCACGTATTACCCGACATTTCTGTCGACTGTCTGGGAACTGGGTTCGGGGGCCGTCGGTGCGGTGATGCTGATCATGACGGTGCCGGTGATCGTGGGACCCCTCGTCGCTGGCGCTTTGCACAATCGTGGTGTACCGGAGTGGGTGATTCTGGGCGGCAGCGTCGTCTTATTCGTGATTGGTGCGGCGTTGCTGACGCGAATGGGAACCACCGTCAACGTGGCAGGGCTGGTGGTGCCGTTTGCATTGCTGGGCTTAGGTTTTGGTCTCGGTGTCGGACTCGTCGACGGGCAAGCCATCGGTTCGGTCCCAGAAGAGAAGTCCGGAATGGTCTCCGGGCTGGTCTCGACTGTGCGTCTGGGCAGCGAGGCTGTCGTGGTCGCCGTGTTTGCCGGAGCGCTGACCGCAGGCGTGGGTGCCAGTGTGCGCCACATTCTGCCGGCATCGATGGCTTCCGACCAGCAACGCGAGATCGTTGACCGCGTGGTGACCGGGGAGACCGGTCACCTCGACCCCGCGGTCAGCGTCGACGCAGTGCGTACGGCATTCGCAGACGGGATGGTGCCTCTGTTGTGGGCGCTCACCGTCGTCAGTGCGGTCCTCGCCGCAGTCATCATCGCGTTGCTTGTACGGCGAGCGCCGGAGGTCGCCGATGACGCATCGGCGTCTGCACCGGACTTGGCCGAGCAGGACTCAAACCCCCGCCCCGACGAAAACCGCCAACAACAGCCGGTTCAGTACTCCACCACGATCGAAAGGTTCGATTCATGACGATCGCGACCACGACAGCCACCTCATCACTCAACCCGCTGGTGACCGACATCCCGCTCCTGGATACCCCTGCGCCCTACCGACGCGAGTGGATCGGCGAGGACGGGTTGACCCGGATCGAGCTGCCCAGCGGTCACGAAGCGGTCTCGCTGACGAATTACGAGCATGTCAAGACGCTCATGCTGGACCGCACCGCAAGCCGCACGTTGTGCAACGTCGACGGTGGGCCATCGTTCATGCCCACCAACTGGGCGCCGGAGGTGCTCATCAATCTTGACGCTCCCGTTCACGGAGTGGTGCGGGAGTTCGTCTCCCACGAATTCAGTGCGCGGGCAATGAACGATCTGGTGCCGATGATCAGCGAACTGACCTCTGCGGCATTGGATTCACTGGAACAATCAAGTGCCCCGGACCTGGTCGCCCAGGTCTTTCGTGTCGTGCCCGGACAAGTCGTCTGCCGCCTGTTGGGCGTCAGTGTCACCTACGCCGGATGGATGAACGAACTGGGCCGCCGTATCCAGCTGGCACCGCGTGACAACATCGAACTGATCGAACGCTCCTGGGTCGAATTGTACGGCTGGGTGCAGCGTTTGGTTTCCGGTGAGGAACCGGCCGACGAGGACGGACTGATCGCGATCTACCGGCAGCGCGCTACACGGCCGGAGTTCGCGGCCGTCGATGATGCGTTGATCGCCGGCACCGTGATGGGGATTGTGCTCGGCGGGGACAACAACGTCGCCACGATGCTGACGAAGACGGCGTATGCCGCCCTGGCCGCACCCGCGTTGTACGCCGGTATGACCGCCGGCACGGTCGCTGTTGCCGATCTGGTGGAAGAGATCTTGAGACTGATGCCGTTGGGTACCCCGGGCTCCTTCCCCAGGGAGCTGACCCGCCCGCTCGTGGTCGAGGGGATCGAGCTGGCAGCCGGGTCGATCGTGTACCCACACATCAACGCGGCCAACCGAGACCCGGACGTGTTCCCAGACCCCTTGCGCATCGATCCCGACCGGCCCGGTCACAAGCATCTGCAATACGGTTACGGCATGCACCGCTGCATGGGATCGGCGTTGTCTCAGATCGAACTGATCACGGTCCTGCAATGCGTCGTCGCACGTTTTCCAGAGCTGCGACTGGCTGTCGAACCAGAGCAGCTCGAGTGGGACCTGGGTATCGGTCTGCGGCGGCCCCGCGCGTTGCCAGTCGACCTGGGCTGCCGTGACCTGAATGCGTCCGAGGTCGGTGAGCATGGTGTCCGCTGAGAGTCACGATGTGATCGTGGTCGGCGGAGGCCCGGTAGGACTGCTCGTCGCCAATGAACTGGCACTGCACGGGGCAGCGCCGCTGGTATTGGAGCAACGCAGCGGCGTCAGCGAGTATCCGAAGGCTGGGACCTACCACGCGCGCGCCATCGCAACGCTCGCACGCCGGGGCATTGTGGCAGTACCGCGCCGCACCAACGATCACCGAGCGGTGTCCAGCGAACCGTTCCAGTTCGCCGGATTTCCGTGGCTGACGATGCGGGGCCGCACCATCGACGGGCCTGTGATGCTCGGAATCGCCCAGGCCGACCTCGAGCGCGCGATCGCCGTGCACGCAGAACAGTCCGGTGCCCGGGTTCTGCGCGATCACACCGTGATCGAGGTGGCCCAGGACGACACCGGAGTGCACGTGGTGGCCAGAGATCGCCGCGGCCGCGAGCGACATTTCCGGGCTCGCTACGTGGTGGGCGCCGATGGTGGGCGCAGTGTGGTGCGCACCTGCGGTGCCTTCGATGTGCGTGAGTATCCGCCGACCATGCGGGCGATCTTGGGGTTGGCGACGGTGGAGAAACCCGAACAGATCCCGGTCGGGTGGAGTCATACACCGCGCGGGTGGACGTTGCTGAACCTCAACCGGTATGGCGAAAGCCGGGTGATCGTCTTCGAATTCGACGGTCCTGCCGAGGATCGGGCGGCCCCGGTGAGTCCAGAGGAGTTCTGCGCCGCCGTCGACAGAGTGGTGGGATCGCATGTGGAACTGACCGACCCGCACTACCTGAATCGCTTCAGCGACTTCAGCCGCGTCGCCGGCGCCTATCGGGATCGGAGTCTGTTTCTTGCCGGCGATGCCGCACACATTCACTATCCGTTGGGCGGGCAAGGGCTCAACACCGGCATCGTTGACGGGGTCAACCTGGGCTGGAAGCTCAGCGCAGTGATCAGTGGCGCAGCCGACGAGTCGCTACTCGACACGTATGGCAGCGAGCGACAACCGGTGGGGCAGTGGATCATCGACAACACGAGGCTGCAGTCGAAACTCATGAACCCCGACGTGGACAACGATCCGTTGCGTAGCGTGTTCGCCCAGATGCTGTGCTCGCCAGAGGCCCACGACTGGCTCGCCGACCGGATCAACGGAACTGCGCTGCGCCATGAGACCGGATCAGGAGACGCACGACTGGACGGCGTTTTTCTGCCCGATCACGAGCTGACTCTGGCTGGCGGGCAACATAGTTCGGTCTCCGAACTGCTGCGCGCCGGGCAGTTCCTCGTGTTGGCACGCTCGGCTGTCCCCGGTTCTCTCGCTGCCACCGACTCCCTGCCGTTCACGGCGGTGGTCTCGGTTGACGAGGGCCTGCCAGCAGACTATCCGGAGGTGATCGTCGTACGCCCCGACGGATATGTCGCCTGGGCCGGAGAGAGCACGGATACGGCGGCCATGGTGAGCGCGCTGGCCACCTACTTCGGACTCCGGTGCCCACAACCTGTCTCGGAGATGGTGCAGTAGGCGATACTCGGCCCATGACAGACGGCTGGTTTCTCGTGGACACCGTCGGCGATATGCCAGCGGTCCTGTTGATCGGCGCGCGATCGAAACAGTGGCGCCCCTTGTCGAATGTCTTTCGCGGCTCGGTCCACAAGACCGTGTTGCGCCTGGTGGATACCGTCCTGAACAATCTCAAGCAGTCGCAAGTGCTGATCGATCTCGCCGGACCTCGCCTGGCCGTGGCATCCCCGGTGTTGGGGACGTCACGACAAGTGCACGGCATTCTGATGTGGATCGGCGAGCCGACACGTACACCGCCGGCCGAGCCGGTTGCCCGAGCGTGGGAATGGGAACTCGACGACCGGGTCTCGCCGCGCCTGGTTCCCGACCGTCGCGCCACACACATCACGACAATGACCCAGTGGCTCTCCGAGTTCGCGCGTCCGGCCGACGCTGCGCGCGTGGCAGTCGACCTGCGCACCGCCGAGATCGGATTACGTGGGACAGGCGAATGGATCGACCTGCAAGGCACAGTGCATCGCTACATATACCGGTGTATCGCCACATTCGACGGTCCGCGGATGCTCGTGGTGTCTGTCGAACTGCCTGAACGCCTCTCCTGGGACGACGCCGAACTCATCGCCCGGCGAGTCACCGATACCACCGCGATGACCGGAGGCATCGCGCCTGCGTTGGTGCACGCACCGACCAATCGGGTGGTCGCCTGGCTGTCGACGGTCCGCCCACCTCTTCCTGCCGACGTGCTCAACGGACGCTGTCCAGCGCCTGCGCCTACCGCCTCCCAGCCGTGGGAGGGCATTCCTGACCTGACGTTGTGCATCTTCCCGGTAGGGGCCATCTGAGGCTTAGGTCGAGCGAGGTCCGAATGCGGCGGACGTCCCGGGGCGAAGCAGCAGGCCGCGTCGTGCGGAAGAATCGGTGTTTTCGCTCATGGCGAGAACAAACGGTTGGTGTAGTGGTCGCATAGTTGCCATACTGGCTCCTATGAGTACGACGGTGTGCCGATGACTGGCACAGACGGCGCGTCGGTGCTCGTGGCGTCGCTTGTGGAATCCAACTCGCGATCGGCTGATGAAGTTCGTGACGTCACAGCTGAGCTGATTCGGGCCGGTTCGCTGGCGGTGGGCACACGACTGCCACCGATCCGGGAGCTGAGCCGGCGCTCGGGGCTGAGCACGCGGGCGATCGTGTCCGCGTGGAGCGCGTTGCGCCGATGGGGACTGATCGAAACCAACCGCCGGGGTGGCACCATCGTGATCGATCCGCGCAGCCAGACCCCGAGCTGGGCAGAGCGCGACCTTCTGACCGGCAGCCCTGACTACGATCTACAACCAGATCTCGCTGCTGCACTCACAGCAGGACTGCACTCTGAACATCTCAATCACCCAGGCCGCGAGTACATCACCGATCGGCTTCGGGGCGCTGTCACCGAGGCATGGCCATTTCAGGCCGAGGCCTACATGGCCGCCAGCGGCGGCTCGGAGGGGCTGCTGCTGGCTGTGGAAGCCGCTGCACCCGCTGGAACCCTCATCGCCGTCGAGGAGCCGGTGATGCCGGGCTTCCTCGACACGCTCGCCGATGCCGGATACCAAGTGATCGGCATCGCAGCCGACGAGCACGGCGCGCGTGCTGACTCACTGGCCGAGGTTCTCGATGCCGCCCCGAGCGTGCTGGTGCTGCAACCCGAAGGCGGTTATTCCTGTGCGGGCAGCCTCAGCGACCGGCGAGCAGCCGAGCTTGCTGCGGTGTTGGCCACGACGCAGCGGCAACCGTGGATCGTCGAGGATGACGCCGTGGGACCGCTGGCGGATGCGCAGGCGCCGTCGCTTGGGCAGTGGTACCCGCACCAGACGGTCCGAGTCCGCAGCTACTGCAAAGCGTTCGGCATGGACATCAAGACCTGCGTGATCGGGGGCAGCGACACGCTCATCGACCGCGCTATTCGATTACGCGTACACGGGATTGCCGCCAACAGCCGGATTCTGCAGAACGCACTGGCACACCTGATCATCGACACAGACGCTGCGGCCATGGTCGACGTCGCACGTTCGCGCTACCGGCGTCGGCGGTCGGCGCTGCTGGCCGCGCTCATCGACCGCGGTGTGCCTGCGCGGGCGGGGCCCAACAGTCTGGTCGTCTGGGCAGAGGTCGCCGATGAGACCGGCGCGCTGATCGACCTGGCGCGCAACGGAATCAATGTGGGTTCTGGGCAACGGTCGTACGTGAAACATGCGGAGCCGGGATTGGTGCGGATTGCGGTGCCGCAACTGCTCGACTCGCCGCAAGCCATAGACGAGTTGGCTGACTCGGTCGCAGCGGCGGCTGGGTCGGTTCACCGAGAGTTTCTCGGGTGATCACCCGAGCGCCGAGTGTTGAGTGATCAGTACTCAGTGCCACACACGTAGGGTGCGATGTCGCATGCGATTCGTTCGAGGCACTCCAAGTACCGGTCGTGATGCAATGCCAGCGGCACGTGAAAGAGCCAGTCGGTGGTTGCTGCGGGAATGTGTGTAGCGAGGATCGCCTCGACGAGCTGATCGCTTGAGCCGCAATGGATGGCGAGGTCGCTGCGGAAGGTGCCGGCGTCGCGACCGTTGAGTTTTCCCGCGTAGTAGTCGCGGCTGTGACGGATGTCGGCTTCGAAGATGGCCGTCGCGTCATCTGTGTCTTTTCCCGGCACGACGGTCATCGTGGTGCCGATGCGCGCATCTGCCCCGTCGAGGGCCAGCAGGTAGGTGTCGACGAGTTCGTGTGCATCGTGGCCCGCCAGAGCCTCGGAGTTGGTGTGGGCGAGCAGGCCATCGCCGGCTGCGGCGACCTGGCGTGCCGTGTCGAGGCTGCCGGTGGATTGCCATACACGGCCTCGCAACGGTGTGGGGTCGGGGTGGAGTGCGACTCCCGGGGCGACGACGCCGCTGTCGAGTAATGCGTGCAGCGCGCTCAATCGAGACGTGTAGAGCTGTTCGCGGTCAGCGTGTGCGAGACCGAACCCGGCATAGGTGGTGGCCGATAGCCCAAAGCCGAGGCCTTTGCCGACTCCGAGTTCGAGCCGGCCGCCGCACAGGTGGTCGGTGACCGCGGCGTCCTCGACGAGCCGGACAGGATTCTCGAACGGCAACGCGACGACGCCGCTGCCGAGCCGGATGCGGGAGGTGTGTTGACCTGCGGCCGCCAGGAGTGGGAAGACTGTCGACAGTGCAGCGTGATGGGCCCCGAAGTGTCGGGTGGCGAACCAGATCGCGGCGAACCCGAGCCGTTCGGCCTCGCTCGCGATGTCGATGGCTCGGCGGTAGATCTCCGCAGGGGCGGGGCCGGTCCGGACCTGGACAAACAGGGACGGAGCCGCGGCCGGTGGACGGTTGGTGTGGTGGTGTGCGGTGCGGTGCTCGGCGATGGTCACAGGCCGTAATGTCCTCGCAGCGTGCGGTGGGTGTACTCGGTACGAAAAAGTCCGCGTCGCTGGAGGATCGGGACCACGGTGTCGACGAATCGTTCGAGGCCTGAGGGCAGTTCGTCCATCATGATGTTGAATCCATCGCAGGCGCCGGTGCGAAACCAGGTTTCGATATGGTCGGCGACCTGTTCGGGTGCGCCGACCACGGTTGTGTGCACACCTGCGGCGGCCAGCAGCCGTGCGGCGCCGCGGGTGTCGAGAGCGCGCTCGCGGACGAACTGGAGGAACACTGCGCGTTGGCCGCGGGCACCGTCGGCGGTGTCTTCGGCAGGTACCTTGTCCCAGGGGATGGGGGCGTCGAGGTCGAGATCGGTGGTGTTCATGCCCAGTCGCGCAGCGAGATTCGCAACTTGAATGTGGTCGGGGATCAGGTCGGTGAGGTCGCGTTGGCGCTGGCGTGCGGCTTGCTCGGTGTCGGCGAGGATGACGATGAGTCCGGGCAGGAGTTTGACGCTGTTGGGATCGCGCCCAGCTGCCGCGGCGAGAGTGCGCACCTCGGTGCGTCGCTGTCTGGCGGAGTCGATGTCGGCGTGTGCGGTGTAAATGGCGTCGGCGGTCTGTGCGCCGAGTTCGACACCGTGGGTCGAGGCGCCGGCCTGGATCACAACCGGTCGACCATGTGTCAGTGGAGGCGCTTTGAGTGGTCCGGCTACGCGGAAGTGTTTGCCAACGTGGGAGATCGGTCGGATGCGTGCGGGGTCGAGGTAGCGGCCGGTGGTGGTGTCGGCCAGGATCGCATCAGTCTGCCAGGAGTCCCAGAGCGCGGTCACTACGTCGAGAAACTCGCAGGCACGTTCGTAGCGTACGGGTTTGGGTAGCGCGGCATCGCGGGAATAGTTCTGTGCCGCTGCGTCGCCGCCGGTGACCACCAGGTTCCAGCCGACTCGTCCGTGAGATATCGCAGCCAGCGAGGCAAATTGCCGTGCCAGGTTGTAGGGGTCGTTGTAGGACGTGGTGGCCGTGACAACCAGCCCGATCTGCTCGGTGTGTGCGGCCAGCACCGATTGGGCGATGAAGGGGTCAAGGAGGCGACTGGGCGCGTTCCAGTCCTTGGCGTGGATGTCGGGAGCATCGGCGAGAAAGACCGCGTCGAGTAGTCCCCGTTCGGCCGTGCGAGCAACGTCGATGTAGTGCTCGATGGTGACAAAGTGAGCGCCATCGGTGGGTGATCTGCGCCATGGGCTACCGATCACCCCTCCGGGGATGAGGTTTGCGTTGAGGATGATCTCTTGTGCGCGTGTGCCGTTCATGTGCTACTCGCCGGTGCCGGTGCCGGTGCCGGTGCCGGCGAGGTGGTTCTGCGTGACCGGCCGGGCGGGATCGGACAACCACTGTGACAACGAGCCAGGATACAGAGCGGTGGTGACGCCGATGCTGGCCAACACCAATACCTGTAGCGCGGCGGCCACACCGCTGCCGCAGTAGGTGGCGGTCTCGACGTCTGGGTCAAGCGCTCCGAGCGCTTCATATCGGTCGACGAGGATGTCTGCATCGAGGATGTGCCCGTGCTGGTCGAAGTCATCGAACACCGAGGCGCTCACACTGCCCGGGATGTGTCCGCCAGACCCGTTGCGACCGAGATGGTCCTGGGTCGGTCGTGCGTCGAGGAGCAGACCCGAGTGCGCGATGCGGGCGATGGCATCGCTGTCGGCGACCGGCAAGGCGCCAGGACGGAGGTCGATGTCGTCGCCGTCGCTGTCGGGTTCAGTGCCCGATTCGAGAACGCCGCCGACTGAGGTCCACGCGCACAGCCCACCATCGAGGACGCGAACATCGGTTATGCCGGCCCAGCGCAGCAGCCACCAGGCGCGCGCTGCGGGCGCAGAACGTGACGAGTCGTAGACCACGACCTGGCTTGCGGACGTGATACCCCAGCGCCGCACCGACTGTGCGAGTGCTCGTGGGTGTGGCAGCGGTCGGATGCCCGACCGAGCAGTGGCAGGTCCGGCCAGATCGTGGTCGATATCGACGAAATGAGCGTGCGGTAGGTGACCGCGGGTGTACTCCGCACGATCGGCGCGGCCGTGGTCGTCGACGCGCACGTCGAGCAGAACAAGGTCGGATTGCTGGGTGTCCAGCAAGGCTCGGGCAGTGCAGAAATGGTCGCCGTCAAAGCCGGTCATCGGGCGTGCTCCTTCACTTGTGGCGGGGGGAGACGTCTCGACGACCTTATGTGTACACGAATTGTGAAAACATAATTGGAACCCGGCTGATTTTTGTACTCGCCCAGCAGGGAAGTCGGCGCATACGTTCCAACCCGACCCGCCCGAGATTGCCCGGTGCGATCAGCCGCGGCCCGACATCAGGAGGATTGCGTGGCCCCGACAATCACAGAGACCAAACGTGGTGACGCTACGGTCGTCAGCACGCAATGGCTGGAAGAACACCTGCACAATCCTTTGCTTGCCGTTGTCGAGATCACGGATGATCCGTCTCATATTGATGAGCGAGGAACCATTCCCGGCGCGACGGCCGTGTACTGGAAGCATCTGCTGTGGCATCAGAGCCGACGCGAACTCGTCTCGGCCACCGAACTTTCCGATCGACTTCTTGCACTCGGCGCCGGGCGAGGCAGCATCGTTGTATTCGCTGGAGAGCCCACTCAGTTCGCCGCTTACGCAATATGGGTGAGCAGAGTCGCCGGAATTGCGGGAACACTGCACTACCTCGATGGCGGTCTGGACGCGTGGCGACATGCTCACGCAGACCCACCGAACGCACCGCAACCGATCCGCGATCACCAGGCGGCGCTGGCCGCGTTGGCGGTCACCGATCCCGACCTCGGTCAGGTGATCGATCGCAACGGCGTGCGCGAGAGGATCAACTCCGAGACGGTCATCGTCGACTTGCGCTCGCCAGAGGAGTTCGCCGGTGTCCGCGTCGCACCGGCGACCGAACCGATCGATCACGGTGCGCAGCGCCACGGGCGCATTCCCGGAGCTCGGCCCTTGCATGTGCGTGAACTGCTCGACGAGCACGGACGGATACTTCCGACTTCTGCTCTGCAGGAACGTATCTCGGGCCTCGATGCCGAGGAAGTCTCGGAGCTGGTGTTCTACTGCCGGTTATCGCATCGCGCTGCACTCGGCTGGCTCATCTTCACCGATGTGCTCGGGGACCCCCGCGTGCGCGTCTACGACGGCTCGTGGACGGAGTGGGGCAGCATCGTCGGCACCCCGATCGAGCGATGATCGTCTTGTCACGTCGGTGGCCCCTGCTACGGCGAGTAGCGACGTTGCTGTTATCGGCGTTGCTGATGGCGTGGGCTGCGATCACGTTGACGTTTCTGGCCATTCATCTCGCACCCGGCGACGCGGTCACCGCGGTGATGGGGGAATCGAGCAACCCAGATTTGCGTGCCCAGGTCGAGCACGATTGGGGACTGGACCGACCGCTGGGTGTGCAGTACCTGCATTACCTTACCGACCTTGCCCACGGCGATATGGGCTACTCCTATGTGCGGGGAGAACCCGTGACCCACATCCTATTTGGCGATCAGCTCAGTGCGACTGCACGGCTGGCGGGCGTGGCGCTGGTGTTCGTGGTGGTGATCGCGCCGATTCTCGCGGTGCTGACTGCCGGTCACCGCAACTGGCTGGCGCGCACGGTCAGCGGCATAGAACTGTCTTTCGCCTCCGCACCGACATTCTGGATCGGCCTGATCTTGATCTGGATCTTCGCGTTCACTCTTCGAGTGCTGCCGGTGACCTCCGGAAATGAACTCCAGCGTCTGATTCTGCCGGGATTGACGCTGGCGCTGCCGATCGCGGCGGTTCTCGCCCAGGTGATGCGTGGCGGGATCGAGAAGGCGCTCGAGCAGCCGTTCGTCGTGACCGCCCGCTCCCGCGGCAGCGGGGAGACGTCGATTCGGCTGCGTCACGGATTGCGCCACTCGATGTTGCCGGCGGCCACATTGGCCGGATGGGCAGTCAGCGGACTGCTCACAGGCACGGTCGTCGTCGAAGAAGTCTTTGGCCGCGCCGGATTGGGAACCGTCACTGTTCAGGCGGTCACCTACAAGGACCTACCAGTGGTGTTGGGCGTTGCATTGCTCACCGCCGTCATCTATCTGGCAGTGACCATGCTCGTCGAAATCGCTTACGTGTGGATCGATCCGAGACTGAAGGAGACCAGCCGATGACCAGCCTCGCGGTGCCCCGACGATTGTGGACACCGGTCGCGACCCGATCACCGGGAGTGTGGATATCGGTAGCCGCGCTGTTGTTGATCACGATCGCGCTGGCCTGGCCGGCGGTGTTTGCGCCCGGCGACCCGTTGCACACTGACTTGACCCACGCCCACCAGGCGCCGTCGACGGCGCATCTGTTCGGCACCGATCAACTGGGCCGCGACGTCTGGACCCGTGTGGTGCACGGGACGCGGTTGTCGCTGTTCATCGGGGTCGCGGCCACCGCGGTCGCCGTCGCCATCGGCGTCCCTCTGGGTTTGGCCGCCGGATTGGGCAACCGGTACCTCGACGCTGCTCTGTCGAGGCTGTTCGACCTTCTCGGGGCGTTCCCGGAAATCCTGCTCGCCCTGGTGCTGATCGCGATCACCGGACCGGGCACCGCTAACCTGATCATGGCCATTGGCGTCGCGTCGGCCCCCCGGTTCGCGCGGGTGATGCGTGCCGAAACCCGCGTGATCCACCGCTCTGACTATGTTGCGCAGGCACGGCTGTTGACCCGCTCGCGATGGCGGATTGTCTTGCGGCACACACTGCCCAACGCCATCGGTGCTCTGCCGGTGCTGATCACACTCGGTCTGGGCACCTCCATCCTGGGTGCCGCGGCGCTGAGTTTCCTGGGGTTCGGTCCGCAACCGCCGACACCCGAATGGGGAGCGATCCTGTCTGAGGCGCGCGACGACCTGCGCATCGCGTGGTGGACGGTGTTGTTCCCGGGTCTGGCCATCACCGCAACAGTCATCGCGACCACGGTGGTGGGCCGCGAGGTACAACACAGATTTGAGCGCAGGAGGACCCCATGACCACACTTGCGGCCAGTACGCCGGAGGACACCACGGCGACCGAGACGCTGCTGCGAGTCGAGAATCTTCGCATCGGATTCGGTGACGACAAGGACGTGGTCTGTGGTGTCGGGTTCGAGGTCCGCCGCGGCGAGGTACTCGCGATCGTCGGTGAATCAGGATCGGGAAAGTCGGTCACCACCCGCAGCCTGGCCGGACTCGCCGGTCACCGACATCGTTTGCAGGCCGATCGATTCGACCTCTTCGGCAGCGACGCCCGCTCGTTCGGCAACCGAGACTGGCGCCGACTTCGCCGCGACCGAATCGGCCTGATCTTGCAGGACGCGCTCACCGCACTCGACCCACTGCGAACAATCAACCAGGAAATTTCCGAGGCCCTGCCCGACGTCGGGCGGCGCGACCGAACAGCCCGAGTGGAAGCGCTGCTGCGGTCGGCCGGTATCGATGACGCCGAGACCAAGCGCCGCCAACGGTCCTTCCAACTGTCCGGCGGGCAACGACAACGCGCACTGATCGCCGCAGCACTCGCTGGTGATCCCGACCTCTTGATCGCCGATGAACCAACAACCGCGCTCGATGTCACCGTGCAGGCGCAGATCCTTGACCTCATCGTCGGCCAAGCGCGGTCGGGGCGTGCGGTGATCCTGGTCAGCCACGACCTGGCGGTCGTGTCCGCGGTCGCCGACCGGGTGCTGGTGATGCACGACGGCAGGATCGTTGAGGAGGGCCCGGTCCGCCGCGTCATCGACGACCCTGTCGCCCCTTACACCCGCTCACTCCTGGCGGCCGTGCCCGGCGCCAGACCACGCCCACCACTGGTCAATGCTCCTGGACACACCACCCTCACCACGCCAGAATCCGTCATAGAGGCCCGACAACTCACGAAAACCTATCGGGTACAGGGACAACCGCTCGTTGCTGTCGACGATGTGTCATTCACCGTCGCCCGTGGAGAAGCAGTGGGCATCGTCGGCGAATCCGGTTCGGGAAAATCGACGATCGCCCGTATCGTCACCGGGCTGACCACACCAGACGGCGGTGAGATGGAGTTCCTGGGCCACCCGCATCCGTCGAGAACCCGCCGGGCAGGCGACATCGGCCTTGTGGCCCAAGACTCTGCGTCCTCATTCGATCCGCGCTACACCGTTGACGAGATCATCGGAGAGGCCGTCGCGGCCGTGATGCCCAACAGGCACCAGCGTGTGGTCGAAACACACCGACTCCTCGAAACGGTGCACTTGCCGCGAGCCCTCGCGCACCGTCATCCGCGCGAGCTCTCCGGTGGTCAGCGTCAACGGGTCAACATCGCACGAGCGCTCGCCTCGCGCCCGCACCTGATCGTCTGCGACGAACCGGTGTCAGCCCTCGACATCTCGGTGCAAGCGCAGATCCTCGATCTGCTCGAGGAACTCACCGATAACACCGATCTCGCACTGATTTTCATCTCCCATGACCTGGCGGTTGTTCGCCAGTTGTGTCACCGGGTCGCTGTTGTCCACCACGGCCGCATCGTCGAACACGGACCTACCCGCGATGTGTTCGAGCAGCCCCGATCGCCCTACACCCGCTCACTGCTCGACGCGATCCCAACGCTCTAGCCCCCGACATCCCACAGCCCAGGGATTCCGCCCACCCGTCCACGAGAAAGCAACAATCCTGTGCGAACCACCATCACCCGCTCTCTGACGCTGCTGCTGGCTCTGTTGCTGGCCGTTGTCCTCGGCGCCTGCGTCGCTGATCCCGAACCGGGCAGCGGGGGAGGAGCGCCAGCCGGGACACCCACGGCGGGAGGCACTTTCACCATCGCCCTCGACCAGTACCCCGAGCGTGGCCTCAACCCCCACTATGGATCTGCATTCGACGCCTCACAAGTACTGCGAAACTCCTACGACAGCCTGCTGTCGGAGGACGCCCAAGAGAACTTTCACCCGTGGCTGGCCACTTCGTGGACCGTCTCACCTGACGGCCGCACCTACCGATTCCACCTGCGTAACGACGTCACCTTCCACAACGGTGAGAAACTCGACGCACAGGCGGTCAAAGCCAACATCGACGCACTCTCGGACCCCAAGTACCCGGCGTGGACAACAAATGGGCTGCTGCAGTACTCGAGCGTCACCGGAACCCAGGTGATCGACCCGCTGACCGTACAGATCAACCTGTCCCAACCCCGAGCCGACTTCCTGTCCACTCTCTCCGGCCTGAGCGGCGCCATTGTCGCGCCCGGCACCCTGCACGCCGATAATGCCACCTTGACCAGCGGAGCCAAGATGGTCGGGTCCGGACCATTCATCCTTCAACAAGCGGTCCAAGGACAAGAGATCCACTTCCGCAAGAACCTCGACTACCGATGGGGCCCGGCCACCGCCAAGCACCATGGCCCCGCATACCTCGACAACGTCACCGTCAAATACGTCCCCGAAGCCTCCACGCGAGCAGGCCTCCTACGCAGCGGTGAAGTTGACGCCATCGGAACAGTCAAAGCGACAGACATCCCCCTGTTCGACGCAGTATCAGGATTCCAGTACCAACAGACCGGATCGCCGGCTTCGACGACGGTCATCATGCTCAACCTCACCAACGGCCCCACGCGCGACCCCCGGGTGCGTAAGGCCATCGCCCGCGGCGTCGACATAGGCGCCGTCGTCGAGGCCGTCACCAAAGGCACCCAACAGCAGGCGTGGAGTCTGATCTCACCGGACAGCAAATACTTCAACCCCAAATACGACAACGCCGCACCCGCCAACCTCGATCAAGCACGAGCGCTACTTGACGAAGCCGGATGGAAAGCAACCGGCGACGACGGCGGCATCCGCACCGACCACACCGGCCAGCAGTTGACGGTGCGACTACTCGCAACCGTGCCGACCTACCCCCTCGACGACGTCCTCAAGGCTTGGCAAGGCGAACTCCGCCAGAACCTCGGAATCGACGTCGAACTGAAGTACGTGGAGAACGCACAAGTCTATGACCTGTTGGCGCAGAACGACTACGAAGCCTTCCCCAGGCAAGTGGGCGGACTCGACCTCTCCCTGCAACTCAACCGCGCCTTCGGTTCCACACAACCAGACCTCACCTACGGCCAAATCGACGGCATCACTCTCGGATCGATCGTCGGTGGCTCCAAACTCGCCAACCCCCAAGTCGACCGCTGGCTCCTCGACGCCACCCGCGCCACCAACCCAGACACACGAAAAGCCCTGTTCGACAAAGTGACACAGCACATCCTCGATCAATCGGTCGCCATACCGCTGTTCACCGACCGCAACAGCGTCGCCGCCACCTCCGCCGTCCACAACCTGACCACCCTGTTCGACCCACCCCGCAACGCAGTCAACGGATGGTCCTACGACATCGCCGTCGACAAAATGGCGAAGTCGGGCTGAGCATCGCCGAGTCTCGTCCGGTGTTCGGGTCGTGGCAGCGGCGAGGGTTTGTTCGAGCAGTACTGCAATCGTCATGGGGCCGACTCAGTCGGCCGGTGAAGGTGAAATTGTGCTGACGGGAGTCGCCGAGCGTCATTTCGGAAGGCGTGATGTCGGGGGGTGGGTCGGTTGGCCGCTGCAGTTTGTCTTGGGAGGAGATGGTCGCTTCATGAACTCCGCTGAGACGCCGGCGTCTCGAGGAGGTCGAGGCTCTTCAGTTCTCGTATCGCCCGGCAGCCACGTTGCAACATCACGATGAACATGTCGTCACCTCGCTCGGTGTCGACTGCGAAGGCGCACCCCAGCGACGGGATCAACAGTGCCTGGAGCATGCCCAGTCGGTAATCACGCCAGCAGCTTTCGCGGGAGAAGCCTGATATCCCGTACTCCAGCAGCACCCGATGGTAGGCATCGACGAGTTGCCCTTCGATGCTTGCGCGTAGTTCTGGGACCAGGCTGGTGCCGATGAAGTACGCAAGATCGCGGGCGGGCAGTCCGACGCCGAGGGTCTGCCAGTCCACGACCGTCATCCGGCCGCTTTCCTCATCGAAGAGCATGTTGTCCAGGCGATAGTCACCGTGCATGAGAGCGAATCTCTCTGGCGTGTCCAGAAGCCACGGCTTGACCAGTCCCATTGCCGTGGTCAGCGTGTCCTGGTCTTCGGCGCTGAGTCGTGGTCCGATTTTGTCGATCACCATTCCCGCACTCATGACTGCGACCTCGCCGAGCATGTCGACTGCAGCCATGTCTGTCATTGTCATGGACAGGGCGGGAAAGTCGCGCCAAACCGGATCGCACCACGTGGGGCCGTGCAGCTTGGCGAGTGCGCGGGCAGCCTGGGCGGCCTGCTCGGCACCGCAACCACCGATCTGGTCACCTTGCACGGCCGACAACCGGTCGGCGAGCAAGAGTGCGAATTGGGTTCCGTCGGCGCTGATGTCGCTGTGGTAGCACTCGGGTGTCGGGATGAGGACCCGAGACGCCACCGATTCATAGAATGCACATTCGCTGCGGTATCCGGGGATCACCCGCTCCCGGATGGAGTCGTCCTGGGCGGCCATCTTCAGCACGAAACTGTCAGGCAGCCCCGGCTGCGTGGCCGGGTAGCTGGCGAGAATCCGATAGGTCGCGCCCGTTTGACCGGTGCCGATTGGACTCACCCGAACATCGGAAACTGCGACCGGCACACCATTTTTACTGAGGACATCTGAAAGCCATGCGCTGGTGACCTCGGACGGGGAACGCGGAATGCTCAGTGTCTTACTCACGGTAGTAATATATCTTCCGGTAAGGCCAACGGCAGCGGAATTGTGCGGTCGTCGGGCACCTGGTCGAATACGCCTTGAGGATCGTGACGAGGCGGCGGCCGGATCTAACTACGCCCAGGCTGACGCTGAACACAATCGGTCACCACTCGGCCAGCAGCCCGAGTGGCCGCGGTCAAGCTGGCCCGCCAGGCCAGCCCTGCGACGACCACTTCACCTGTCGGCCTTCTCTTTCTGAGCGTGAACACACTCGGCCGCACACGCGTCACAGTGCGTCGATGAATCCCAGAACGGCTTGGGTGAAGGCATCGTTCACGTCTCCGGCGACCATGTGCCCTGCTCCACCGACATCGACGAGTTGCGCGCCGGGTACCAGGTCCAGGAACTCCGCTGCCGCCTCTTCGGTGAGCACGTCGGATTCTCGGCCTCGCACGAGCAGCACCGGGACCGACAGCGCTTGCGCCGCGGCGGCCAATCGCTCACCGTCTGCGAAGCGCGCAGCAGCGCCTGGTTCGACGCACATGAAGGTCGGGTCCCAGTGCCAGTACCAGCGGCCGTTGTCGCGCAGCCGGACATTCCTGCGTAGTCCCTCGAGGTTGCGTGGACGCGGTCGGTGAGGGTTGTACGCCGCCACGGCATCTGCGACCTCGTCGAGACTGGCGAAGCCGTCGTCGGCGTGCCGTCGCATGAACTCAATGACTCGGGCACTGCCGGCGTTGTTGATGTGCAAGCCGACGTCGACAAGGACCAACCCCTGCGCGGATATGTGTCTTTCCCCAATTGCCGTCAACGACATCAGGCCCCCCAGGGACGCACCCACCAACACCGGGTTGGGAAACGCTTGGGACAGTGCTGCAACATCTTCCACGAGCGCGTCCAGTGAGTAGTCGCCTGAGGCAGACCAACCGCTGTCCCCGTGTCCGCGGAGATCCATCGACACGGCTGTTCGTCCGTGATCGGCTATTGCTTGGGCCGTCGCGCGCCAGGACTGACGTGTCTGGCCTCCGCCGTGAAGAAGGACAGCCGCTCCGCGTCGACTTTCGCCGTAACAGTCGGCGACGAGCGTGAGGTCGTCGCGGTCGATGGCGCACACGGTCGGGGTGACGGGCATCAACCCCTCCTCCTGTCGAGCTACTGGGCACGTGAGCGGACTCCGGCGACCGCAGCAAGCCCCACGACCACACAGTCGCATCAACTGTAGCTGATACCGTTGGTAAATCTGGAGTACCCTCGACGTTGTGGTCTGTACAGGTCAGAACCATGCCGCAGGTTTGACCGCACCACCGGATGGCCGGTTTCGCCGGCAACTCGAGGTGATCACTTTCGCCTCGCAGACTGCCCTATCCCGCCGGCTCGACGTGTGGTTGCGGTTTCTCCTGCGCGTCGTCTGCCGACGATGTTGATGCGGATTGAGGCTCGCGATCGAATGCTCTGGGTGTTCCTGTCGCCACGGCGGCCACGATGAGCGCGGCAAGGATGAAGCACACGCCGGCGTAGAGCACGCTTCCAGGATGACGTGTCGCATCGTTCGTTAAGAGGTCCGGCAGGGCAGCAATCCACAGCCCGAGAAACACTGCGCAGAAGGTACTTCCGCCCAACATCACGAAGTTTCGTGAGGATCGGTCGTCCGCGGTGCCGGATGTCCGGTTCCGGCGCCATTCGGCGGGGAGCACGGTGAGTGCGACCACCGCGAATACTGCGACCACGGTCATCATCACGATCCCCTGCGCGGTGGTCTTGGCGTCCCCGGCGAGCATGCCGGCAACAGCCGACGGCGCACTCGCGACGACCAGGACGAGCGGTGTCAGGAGACCAGCGAGGACGGTTCCACCGACGATTCGCGATGAGCTCGCTCCTGCGTTACATGCCAAGGTCTTCACCAGCCAGGTCAGTACGAAGGGACCGAGAGTGGCGAACAGATAGATGCTGTTGATCGGTACCGCCGCGATGGACGGCTGGTTGGGATCGGAGTCTGGGTTCCACACCCACCAGGCGTTGTGTGGGCCGAGGTGGTCGAACACCTCGTAGAAGCACTGATGAACGAAACCGACGCACACAGTGCACCGATGAGCAGTCCGCGTCGTCGGAATACACCGAGACTTCGCACCGCCTCGTAGGCCAGAACTGTCAGGGCGGGGTAGAGGGTGACGATGTAGAGCGGTAGTCGGTCGAAGAGGAACTCGACCGTGAAAGTGTTGTGAGCGAACACGACTGGCAGTTGGTCGGCTATTCCGAATTGCTCTGGGAAATAGACCGGCGGTTCGATCACCAGTAGATAGATGATCGAACCGATCCACAGGCACAGCGCTGTCGGATCGCCGAAACCGCGCAGTCGGCGCACGGCGTGGAGGAGAGCGAGGATCGCCAGCAGAACGAAGAGCACTTCGACTACCGGTAGCGTCGCGTTGGCGAGGTCCAGTGGATTGCGAAGGTTGATGAACGGCCGGGTGTCGGCGCACGTGAAGGCGAGTTGCCGTGCAAGTTCGGCGAAGGCGGGGGAGCAGGGACCTGCCATCGTCGATCAGCTCGCCGCAGTCGGCGTCGAGCTGTACCAGTGGGCGACATCGTCGCCTCGTTCGTAACGCTTGAACCAGTCGTCTGCGAACTCGGGAAGCGGCTCCTTGGCCGGATCGTGAAACGGTGTCTGGCTCAGCAACACCCGCGCGGCGCTGGTGATCTTCTGGCTCCACGGCACTTCGCCGAGAGCCGGCATGGGCACAGGTTCATCCGACCTGAGCCAGGGGATCCGCGCGATCATCGCGTTGCGCAGGCTGAGCGCAGGTTTGATGTTGTTGGCATCCATGCCCCGTTCTGCGAACGGCACATGTTCGTTCATGCCGTCGGCAACGATCCGCGCCGCCGCGTACAGGTGCTTGACCACGGACGGGAGCACCCGAACCCGGTACCAGTCATTGTCGACCACGGCGTCGTAGACGACCAGAGCCGAGCTGCGGTGTTCGACCTCCTCGACGAAGTGCCACATGAGCAACGACGCGACCCGGTCGTCACCAGGGCGGAACAGCACTTCCTCGTTGTCGAGCAGGAGTTTGAAGAAGGGGGTGAACGTGGCCTCGAGATCAGCGATATAGGCAAGCCGATAGTTGACCGACTTAGTTGCGGTGAGTTCGTCGTAGGACGCGATCACCTCGTCGAACGTCTCTTGCAGGCCCGGGTAGTGCGCAACGAGGGACTTGAGATGCCGACGATGGCACGTTGCATGCTGCCCCTCCTGACGGAGGAAATCGGTCGCTTCCTCGGCAACCGCAGGATCGGTGATCGAGGGCAGCGCTTCACGAACGGCGGCCACCAGCATCTTCTCGAATGCGACGGCAAACACCGACACAATGTTCATGAACGTCGAGAACGACGGGTTGCGTGGATTCCACACAAAGGGAAGGTCGTCGTCGAAATCGAAAGGAATCCGGCGCATGGGCAGTGCGGTCATCGGTCACCTCGCAGGGGCTTGGGCTGTGGTCGCGGCGTGCGGCTACAGACATGATTGACACTCATAGTCTTTGTTGTCAATCAACCCCGCCGGGGCAGCTACTCGCTCAGCCCCATCGCCGGTACGAGCACCCGCGTGACGTACCCGCGAAGACTCTCGTTGCTCTGCGCCGAGGGGCCACGAAAGGTCATGAGCGACACGACGAAGCGGAGAAAGGTCTCGGTCATTTCGTCCATGTACTCGACACGATCGGGGCGGTAGGTCTCCAGCGGCTGCAGGAACCCTTGGACGAGCGCCATCACGTCGGGGGTGAGTAGTCGACCACGTGCGTCCGGCTGCCCGAGGACTGTGACCATCGGTGAGATGGCAGGGTTCTTATTGAACTCGTCCAGCGCGGTCAAGCAGAGGTCGACCACAAATCCGGCGGCAGTGCTGTTAGCGAGGGCTGCCTCCGTCAGTCGGCGACTTGCCTCCGACGCTTCCTTCTCGATGGCGATCTCAACGATCTCTTCCTTCGTCGAGAAGTACTTGTAGACCGTTTGCCGCGACACCTGCGCCTCGCGCGCGATCACGGTGAGTGACGTGCGTTCCAGACCGTGTTGCGCCAGCGAACGGATCGCGGCTTCGACGATGTGATCCCGCGGATCTTCGGGCGGCCCTTGAGCCCCCCAGGCGACGCGCCGGGGGACACTGTTGCCGTCAGATGCCACTGTCAGACCCGTCGCCGAGCTCGATCGCCCTCCGCTTGGCCAACTCGTCGCCAGCCTGACCCACCGTGTTCACACGACCACGCTACCGCCGCAGGGACCGGTGTCATGTTCCGCAGAACGTCTGGAATGTTCCGGTGAACGTCTCGGGGGCCGCCGCCGCGTAATGCTCCCATCCGGCCCGGTCCTCGAAGGGGTGGGTCACCGCCGCCAGGAGTTGCTTGAACGGAGTCATGTCCCCAGCTGTGGCCGAGCGAAGCGCGGCGTCGAGATTGTGGTTGCGTGGAATGTAGAGCGGGTTGACGCGGTCCATCGCGTCCGCGGTCCGATGAGGGTCACGACCCAAACGGTCGAGCGCAGCGTGCCATCGGTGCAGCCATGGCTCACGGTGGGCACTCGGTATCAGAGCGGTCAAAGGGGAGTGCTGGCCACGCAGTTCGTCGGCGAGAGCACGGAAGGTTCCAGTCCAATCGGCACGGTCATCCTTCATCACGATCAGCAGATCATCGACCAGGTCGTTCTCGCCGACTGCGCCGGCCAGTCCGATCTTCGCCAGCAGACCCTCGGCCATGTATCGGTTGTAGCGATCGTCGAAGGTGCTGAGAACCGCGGTCGCGGCGTCGATCGCCTCGTCCGGTTCCGCACCGATGAGGGTCAGCAGCGTCTCCGCAAAGCGTGCGAGATTCCATTTCAAGACGGCAGGCTGATTGCCGAATGCGTAGCGACCACCGCGATCGATCGAACTGAACACCGCGGACGGATCGAAAGCATCGATGAAGGCGCAGGGGCCGTAGTCGATGGTCTCGCCGGAGATCGTGGTGTTGTCGGTGTTCATGACTCCATGGACGAATCCCACGAGCATCCACTTCGCGACCAGGGCCGCCTGCCGATCGAGCACCGCTTCCAGGAACGCGATGTACCGATCGCCGCCTTCGGGGAGTTCGACGATCTCGGGAAAGTGCCGAGTGATCGCATAGTCGGCGAGTGGCCGGAGGAGTTCGGGCCGGCGGGCCGCGTACTCAAAGGTCCCGACACGCAGATGGCTGGCGGCGACCCGGGCGAGCACCGCGCCAGGCTCGATTCCGGTGCGATGGATACCTCGTCCGGTGGCCACGACCGACAGCGAACGCGTTGTTGGGACACCCAACGCATACATGGCCTCGCTCACGAGGTACTCACGCAGCATCGGACCCACCACCGCGAAGCCATCACCACCTCGGGAAAATGGGGTCGAACCAGAACCTTTCAGCTGTAAGTCAACTCGGCGTCGGTCGACGTCGATCAGTTCACCCAGCAGTAGCGCCCGACCGTCGCCCAGCAGCGGTGCGTACCCGCCGAACTGGTGTCCGGCGTATGCGGTGGCAACGGGTGTCGCGTCGGTGGGCGCCGCCGCGCCGGACAGAATCGCAACGCCGTCGGCCGACCGCAGCGCCACAACATCGAGCCCCAACTGCGTAGCGAGATCCTCATTGACGACGAGCAGCTTCGGCTCGGGTACGTCGGCTCCTCGCCACGGCACGGTCAGCGGCGATAACCGATCGGCAAACGTACTCTCGACACCGGTGATCACCGAGCTTGTGCGGGTGGGAGAGTCGGACGGTGCTGGCATGGTGCGAGCGTAACCCCGCACCCGATGTCTACGCGGCGGGAGACTCGGCGCTGGCGATGAACAGCACCGCAAGCTGACCGACCGTGACGAACGGCTCGAGGACCACACGGTCGTCGTCAGAGATTCATCGCCCTGACAGCCCTCATTCGAAATCTGAAGGTAGACAAGGCAAGTGGCCAGCGTACAGTTCAGGAAGCGACGAGAGCGTGCCGGCATGACGCAGTCCGAGCTGGCTGACGCGTGCGGGATAGCCCACTAGCCAGGCCTCGGCGAGCAGCGTCAGGGCACTCTAGCTGGTGAGATGCCAGTTCAGTGGTGGTGCGGGGGAGCGGGCGTCTATTGAATTGATCAATCGTGAGGCTCCAGTGCCCGCTTGGCCTTCTCCAATGCGGCCAGCGTCCGCAACACGGACTCGCGTTTCGCGGTCAGATCCGACACCTTGGCCTTGCCGCTGAGACCGGAGTCAAGTTTCGCGACAGCGAGGCGTTCCTCGAGCTCGGCGAGTCGTGTAAGCAAGCCCTCGGCTCGGCTCGCGAGTTCGGCCTGGTCGGGCGGGGAAGCGGCTGGGCGTCGAGCGGCGTCCGGCTTGGCGGACCGTACTGCTGCAGCCGCGCCCCGCGCATCTGCTCTTGCGCCGGTAGCTGCGGGTCGGGTTACGGCGGCACTGCGCCCCGTCTGAGACGTGCGACGCGGCGGAGTGTGAGTACGAGTATTGGTCAGCTCCGCACTCGCCTCACGAGCTGCGACCCGATGCTCACGCTCCTCATCATCGTCAGACTCCAGGGACCCGCCCAATGGGCGAAGACCATAGAACGCGATGAACTCACGGGCCTCGGCGATAGTCTGCTCCGCGGCGCGGCAGCGCCCGCACCGCGGTTCATCACGGAGGTCAACAACCTCCTCGTCGGACGAGCACCACACACATTTCCGCATCGTGGTGTCGGTCACGGAAGCACGGGCAGCGAGGTTAGGCACGGGTGAATAGCCTACGACACAAAGCTTTTCACACCGAAATCGGGGGTGATCGCACACCAGCGATCTGATATCAAAACCGCGGTCGGATCCAACAGCTGGAACGGACTACCAACAGAGGTACATCTCTCGCGAGGGTTGCCACGAAGTCAATTAAACGATGTCGGCGCGCCGGCATGACGCAGTCTCAGCTGGTTTGTGCGGTTGCCGGAACGATTGCAACCTAGCTCGGCTAGGGCGAGTCGGACCACCGTTCTTGATCATCCGGAGGGAGCGTGATGGCCTATACATTTACATTTTGTGGACGAACAGAATCCGGGCCCCGCACCAGGAGAATCGTCACTGTGACAGATTGATCGTCGACCGTGGGCAGTGGTCGGCGGGAGGTCGGCAAGACTCAGGTGTATCGCGCGGGAGCTGAGTTCCCGCCAAACATGGACGATCCTCGACATTGATGTCCTATGGATCATGCGCAAGCACTCGACGTCGCGGACACTCAGAGCCGAAGCGTTGTCAAACCTCGCCAGAACGGCCACCAGATTCGCCAAATTGGCGAAAACTCGCCAATCTCGGTGGCCGTTCACAGAGTTCTCTCACCTGCTTTCGCACTCGTCCCTACTTCGCGCCGATAAGATACATTATGTCAAGTACAAGCGGTAATGTTGCAGCAGATGCAGTCGAACTCTCTTGCCCTGCCGGAACCATTTGCAGTGCTGATCTATGAGTTGCTTGAACACAGGCCAAATCTGCAGACAACCGGTGCGGACACCATGTACCTTTTCCCGGGCTATCGCCCGGGCCGACATATTGGCTCGCAGCAGGTGATGCACACGCTTCGGCGCCTCGGCATTGACCTGCGCGGCAGCCGCAATAGCGCGCTAGCTAACCTCGTACAACTCGCGCCACCGCCCATCGTGGCCGACATGCTCGGCTTCAGCTACCGAGTCACCGAACGCCATGCTGCACTCGCCGCAACCACGTACGCTCGCTACGCCCACACCCTCTCCCACACGATCGCATCGCTCAACTGACCGAGGCTTCGTTGCGTTGGGAGCCTGTCCGAGATTCTTCGCGCCAATGACGCCCGCGGAATACGCGTTTCGTCGTCAACGGCTCAAAACTCCAGCCTGTCGGCAGTGTGAGCAACCTGCATCGACTGTCGGGGGTCACCTCTAGTGTTGTTGCATGCCGTCGCCCCAGAACGAAGCCGACTCACATAGGACCGACGTCCCCGTTTTGCGAAGCCTCGGCCCTGAGTATGACGAGAATCTCCATGGCCGGCATGCGAGGGCACTGCTAAAGGTTCTAGCGGACCGGTCGGCAAACGCCCCTAGGAACATCGCGCTCGCAGGCCACTACGGCAGCGGAAAAAGCAGTGTGCTTCTCGGCGTGCAGAAGGGACTCGACAGCAAGAAGATCCCATGGGTCAATCTGTCCCTTTCCAGCCTCGGCGTCGACAACACGAAACGCGCCCGAGTGCAGGAAGACGGGTCGGTAGCACCGCTGACAAACTTAATCCAGAAAGAGATTGTCAAACAACTCCTGTACCGCAAAGCGCCGAAGGATATGCCCGGGTCCCGCTACTTCCGAATTGACTCGTTCAACGCTTCACGAGCATGGCAGTGGTCTGCCGCGGTGGCCTTAGGATTTTTTGCAATCGCTGTGCTGCTCGGACTAGTCACGAGGGTCAAGGAGGTGGCTCCCACCTGGATTGCGGAAGGACCGGGATGGGCCCCTTGGGGTGTAGTCGGCGTTCTTGGAGTCTTCACCGGCGTCATCTGCTTCCTGACACTGCGTGGGCTCCAAAACCCGCTGAAGGTCGAAAGTGTGTCGGCTGGCGGAGCCGCCGTAACACTGCGCGCCAAGGAGAACTCATATTTCGACGAGTACCTCGACGAGATCGTGTACTTCTTCCAGCAAACTAGAACCCGGATCGCGATCTTCGAGGACCTCGACCGGTTCAAAGATCCCCACATCTTCGAGACGCTGCGCGAGCTTAACACCGTCCTGAATCACTCGGAACAGGTCCGAGCCCGCCCCGTCAAGTTTGTATACGCGGTGCGCGACAGCATCTTCGAACAGCTAGATGCAGAAGTTGATCACCCAGCGAGCCTTGGCTCGACCGATGCGGACGCGCCTGACGGTGACCAATCGCCTGTGACTCCCGACGGATCTGTCACCCCGGATCCGGCAACTCCGCGAGCGTCTCTACTGGAATCCGCGCCTTCGTCGAACAGGACGAAATTCTTCGACCTAGTCGTGCCGATGGTCCCGTTCTTAACCCATCGCTCAGCACGCGACTTGCTTGCGGAGGAGTTCAAGACATCGTCGCAAAAACCCTCTCCAACTGTGGTTAGCCTAGTTGGAGCGGATCGAGCGCTGGCGGACATGCGGCTTATCCGCAACATCCGAAATGAGTTCGAGATGTACCGCGCATCGGTCCTGAGCGACAAGGGCCTTCAGGGGCTCAGTGAAGACCGGCTCTTCGCGATGATGGTCTACAAGAACACGCACTTGGAGGATTTCGAGGCAATCCGGCTAGGGACGAGCCGGATCGACGCTGCCCACCGGGCATATCGGCAGATGGTCGAATACCAGGTGAGTTATCAGGCAAAGCGACGCTGGGCGGCTCTGAGGGGCATCCGACGGGCCGAGCCATGGGACGAACGCGCGAGGCATGCAGGTGAGACGCTTCAACGAGTGCTCCCGGTTCTGCATCGAGCAAACCGTCAACGCGGCGGCGCCGAACCAGAGATCACCACTACGGCTGGTCGCTTCCAAATGAGTGAACTCACGTCGGGAAAATTCTGGGCAGAGCTGTTTGAGAGCGGAGGCTCGATCGACATCGGAATCCAGGGCTACCAGCCAACTAGGTTGTCGTTTGACGAGTTACTGATGCTGGCGGGTGAGCAGGGCCATGCGATGAAGAGCCACGTCGAGATGGACCTCAAGGAGCTTCGTCGCATCTCACTCGAGGCGCGCGAGACTAAGGACTTTGTGGCCAAAGCCTCGATGCCTGAACTCATGGCTCGCGCTGATCTGACGATGCCGTTTGGCGCCAGCGAGAAGCGAAATCTCGACGAGATCGTCGCAGAACTAGTTAGTCCGCTCGCACGCAACTTGCTAGCTCAAGGGTTCATCGACGAGAACTTCACGCTCTATTGCTCGGACTATCAGGGCGTGGCAATCAGCGTCAGCGCGATGAACTTCATTCTGCACTGCGTTCAAGTTGATCGGGCGGACCCGCTGTTCCGATTCGATGCCCCCCAGTCGATCGACAGCGTCAGAGCTGAGATGGGCGAGCGCTTCCTCGGAGGGGAAAGCGTTTTCAACCTGGAGGTGTTTAACCATTATCTCACGAATGACCACTCTTGTCTCGCAAGCGCATTCGACCGCATCGCCGTGCGCGCGTCGACTGGGGATACATCATTCGTTGACCTCTATCTTGAGGACGAGACGGTAGCAGCTACACGGACGAAGCACGAACTATTGAAGCAAATCGCGCCGCTCTGGCCGGAAATTTTCACCCATACCGTCGCTGGCCAGTCGGCCGGTCCTCGAGTCGAGTTCTTGGACACAATAATCCGAAGTGCCTCAAACAACGTAAACTATCAGACTTCTGACCAAGTCATCAATTTCGTCCAAGAACATTATTCGCAGATGACCATCTTCAAGGATGCGATGCCCACCGAGAATGCTGAGTCATTGGCGAATTTGCTGTTGTCACTTGATGTTAATATTCGCGACCTGAGCTTGGTCGGAGAAGCTCAGCTCGACGCCCTCGTGGCCACTGGCCTCTATCCGGTCACTAGGGCAAATCTTCATACCGCACTATCGCGAAGAGAACGCGATGATTCCGCTGATAGTCAGGTAGGCGAACATATTTCACTAGCGCTGGACGACGTCAAGAGTCGTAATTCGGTTGTATACTCACACCTAGTCCGAAATCTGCCCGACTATCTCGACGCGCTGTCTACTGATGAATTCACCGTCGCGGAGTCAGAATCATTCGTGGATGTGATTAGCGATATTTCTGGTCTGCCAGCGAATCTCATACAGACCGTCGCGGAACGGGCATCGGCGTCGTGTACCATAGGCAATCTTGCCGATGTCGACAGGGCGGCTTGGCCACCTGTGGTTGCTGCGCACCGCTTTGTTACCTCTGTATCCAACGTCATCCTGTATGTGCAAGAGTACGGCGTCACCTCGGAGCTCGCTGGGGTCCTTGTAGAGCAGAGCCTTGCAGAGGTTGATGCGGTCGATGAACAAATGAAGACGGACCTAGCGTATGCGCTGATTGAAGCTGAGACGCTCGGTGTTCCGGACCGCGTCTCCCTGATCGGCGAGTTGGAAAAGTCTGACTACTTGGATCCGTCCAGGCTTAGCACTGGGCTCACGCTGCTGCCCGAACTGGTCGCGGCAGGGCATGTGTCAGACGATGCCGAAACGTTTGCCTGCTTGTCCGATCAGCCAATATCATCTCGCACGCGCTACTTTGAACTGTCGGAAGGCCTTGTCTCCTATGTCACCGATCTGGAATTAACAGCCGACGACCTCAACGAGATCATGAAGAACGCGGATGTCCCGCGTTCCGTCAAGGCAAAGATCGCCAACGATGCCGTCTTCGTCGCCGGACGGATCTCGCGAAGTAACGCAATTACAATCTGCAATTGGGCGCTCATGGGTAACGACGTCTCGACTGCGCTGCTTCTGGAGCTCTGTAGAGCCAAAGCACCAGCCGAGAAGATCCTCGTCTTGCTTGAACCGCATCTTCCTTCAATCACTCTCGATACGCTCGATTCGATTCTTGATGCGCTAGGTGGCGAGTACCAACGCCTCACATCCACCGGACATCACGTTCCTCGCCTCAAGGAAAGGGAGGGAACGGAAGCGCTACTGGACGCACTGAAACGTCTCGACCGAGTGAGTTCCTATAGCGAGCCCCGATTGTTAGTCAGCGAATTTAAGGTGTACATGCGGCGCTGACCCAGCAAGGGAGCCAGCGCCCCCTACTCCAGGTGTGGGTGTTCGGAGGGACTCCGAACGTATCTATCCTCCTCCTCGAATCTCCAACCCGAGAATATGGTCGATTCGATATTGACGGTTACCAATAAACCACCGCATATTGAATTGCGCAGAAACGAAACTCAAGCAAGCTCCACCAACCCAACCCTGCCGGATGGCAGACTAGTTGAGATACTGCTGCTTGACCCGAAGATGCACTTCCGCCGCCCGGGAGAAGCGGATGACCCGATACCGGTCGCTCCCGACGCGCTCCGCTCGGTGGCCGACGCAGTCTGGTCACTCGGCTGGCCCAACCCCGGGCACAAGCCCAGCAGGACCATCCACGAGTGCTTCCTGGCGCTCAACAGCCGATACCGCCACTGCGACGTCTATTGGGCGATGCACAAGTACCTGAAAGACAGCAGGCTGCGCGTGGTGCGCCGCAACTGGATGCTGCTGAAAGACGTCGACGCGGTCCTCGCCGACCGGACGCGCACCGTCGAGGACCAGGTCGAGCTCGAGCGCGAGCTGGAGCAGGACCTCGTCGACGCATACATCACCTGGCTCGGCCGAACAGACGTCCGCAAACACCTGTTCACGAACGGACGCGAAGCCGACCTGTACGACCGCGCGAACAATCTGATCATCGAGGCCAAGGCGAGTCACCGCGACGACGTCATGGTCGCCCACGGCATGGGCCAGGCCCTCTACTACCGGTCACTCGACGATCTCTCTCTCTCTCCCCCCCCCCCCCCCCCCCGACACCCGTGTCGCCGTCCTCCTGCCCGGCCGACCCAGCGACCCGGTCCTGCGCCTTCTGTGGCTCTACGACGTCGGCCTCATCTACCGCGACGCCCAGACCTTCAGGGAGGTCTGGCCGTAGTAGGCAGGGGGCTGGCGGCGGTGACTTCTTCAACGGCGCCGGCAAGACCGACATCCTCGTACGGCACGACAGCCGGAACGTATTCATCGGCGAGCCGACGATCTGGCGCGGTCCCAGGACCGTCCAGGAAACAACTGACCAAGTGCTCAGCTACCTGGTGTGGCGCGACAGCAAGGCCTTCACTGCCACGCCCAAGTGTTACATGTAACGCTCCGGGCTGGCCAGGGCGCACAGCCCCCGCGATCATCATGGAGGAATCGAGAATGCAGATTTACAGGTAAAGCGTCGCATATTGCATTGCACAGCAACGGAACTCGAACAAGCGCTCCACCACCCCAACCCACGCCGTACGACACTGCGCATGACGTCATCGCGCCAGTCCCAGAAAAGCCATCAACGAGCGTTCGACTTCGATGAGCTGTTCGGATGTCAGACGGCCAACACGCGTCAGAACATTCGACCGTCGTACCGCGGTTAGCTTGTCCACCATCACGTCACTGTCCCGTTCGAGGCCCGAGATCGCGTTGCGATCACTCGGGATACGGATCCGCAACAAGGGCGCATCGACAAGCTGGCTCGTCATCGGCGCAACTACCACCGACAGAGTTGAATCGAAAAGGTCATCCTGCACGATGACCGCTGGCCGCGGCTTGGACGCATACACACCACCCGCAACGGTCCAGATTTCGCCGCGAATCACGCCTCGTCGTCCCAAGACGCGGCGACAGCCTCGACGAAATCCTGCTCATCTCCGTCGGCCTCTGCCACGAGAACTGACTGCTTGTGGGCTTGCGCGGCAAACTCTGGCGTTCGTACGTCAGGAACCCAGACCTGCAACGGTCGCAAACCGCGCTCACGCATCCGGCGCCTGTACTCGCCAACTCTGTCCTTCACTGCCATGCCCACATGTTACATGTAACGCTCCGGACTGGCCAGGCTGCACAGCCCCGCGATGATTATGCAGGAATCGAATATGCAGGGTTACCGGAAAACGCCTGCACATCATGCTGCCCCGCAACACTATTCAGTGTCGAATGACAAGGTAGATGAGACTTTGACACCCAAGTTGAGACTCGATGGCACAGATCCGAGACTCCGAACTCAATGAGCCGGCGTGTGCGCTATCCGCGAGCGGCTACTGCCAGTTTGGCCGACTCAACCAAGTGCTGCGCTGCGCGGATCATCCGCTTTAGCTCCGCGGAGGTTAGGTCCTGATGCGTGTACGCAGCCTTGTTCTTCAGGTTCAACAGCGTGTTCAGGTGTCGCTCGGATCCGCTGTCCGCACGCTTCAGGAGGGCTGCAGCCTCGGCGTGGTTGCCGGTATTGGAGTGCACACCAAGGCGAACACAGCAGATAACGTCTGAGGCTGCGATGCCAGCGTCGACGTACAAGTCCCCAGCGGCGTTGGGCATCTCCTTCCCGAGATGGTCAGCGGCATCCAAAAACTCGTTCGCCTTCGACATCCGCCCTGCGATGACCGCGGAGTCACAGTCGCGCTGCGACGCCATCAGAACCTCCCCGACGCGGGGCGCAGCTGCGCGTTGAACCAGGACCGCGTACCCGCAACGGTGAGGCCTTGCTTCGCCACGTCACGAAGCAGAGGTTCACCCGCGGCAGCCGCGGCGCGGAATTCGTCCGCAGCGTACTCGACTATGCGGCCGTCGTTGCCGGTCCACGCTGTGATGAGCCGGGCAACCTCTGTCACCCGATGCCCCCACACGTCGTCACCTTCGCGGCCCCAGTCCCCGGCGCGCACCAGGATCAGGTCAATGTCGCTGTCTCGCCGCATATGCCCCGTCGCCGCCGACCCGAAAACCGCAGCGTACCGAAGCGTCTTACCCCACTCTCGGAGGTGCTCTTCGAGACGGTTCAGAAACGCGGAGTTCAGACGTGCCAACGCCATGATCGGCTCAGCGGCGAGGTGTTCAGTGTTGAGTCGATAGGTATTCGTCCTACCCACCTGGTCGTGCAACACCACGCCCTGAATGGCGAGTCGGTTGAGGACCTTGCGGATGCCCTCAGCCGACGCCGTGGTGAGAATGCGATGGACCTGGCTGATCGTGAACGTAGCGTCTGCGGACGCCAACACGGCGAGTACGTCTCCGTCCAGGGTCGGCGTTACCGTGGCAAATGGTTTGTTCAATTGCACGCCCGACACCTCCTGAGATTGCAACTAAAATTAGAGTAACACAACTATAGTTGACCTTGGTCGCATGGAGTTGGCCAAGAGTCACGCGGCAGATTCCTGCGAACCGGAGTCGTACGGCACAGCGAAGCGGCCTACCTGACCGGTCAGCACCCCGCTCGTTCATTCGCCACGCCGCACCACTTCCGACGCCTAGGCTCGCTCCTGCGCGAAGCTACCAGTTAGCCAGACCGCGCGCCCTGGTTCGAGTGATTGGAATATGCAGCAATTGAATATGCAGCGTTACCAGTAGACCTCTGCGTAATACCCTGTGCTGGAATTGCTTTCATGTGCCGGATGATGACGACAACGCACTTGGAACTTCACACTCTCCCTGCAACTTCTCACAAAGAACCAGCAGCGCCTGGATGCGTCACCGCCCGTAGATCCAGTTGGGGTATGCCAACAAAATCGCTCGGATTGCACGTAAACAGTGGAATACCGTTCGCGATGGCGCTGGCAGCGATCAATGCGTCATATGCGCGCGCACCAGGTTTCCGCCCCGATGATCGCAACGCGGCCGCGACGCCGCCGAAAGCTCGCGCACTTTCGGCATCGAATGTCAGCACCTCGAAATCCGCCTCCGCCTGCTGCACATGCTGTTGCCGGGCACTTCGCTCGCGATCGGTCCGCGCGACATGCGGGCCGACCGAAAGCTCCGCAAGGGTGATTGCGCTAATCACCGATTCCTCAGGCAGCTCGTCGGGATCAGCCAGCCTCCCAAGCAGAATCACGGTTGACGTGTCAAGCATCCCCCGCCTTGTGGCGACCGGTTCTGTCATAAGGACGAGTCCAACACGCTATCAACGTCAGACCGCAGGACGTCCGGGTCGACCCGTGGAAGATGCGCGCGTCGGCGGATCAACTCCGTTGCGCTCACACTCTTCCTGGGCAAAGCACGGAGTTCGGCCACTGGCTCGCCATCACGCGTGACCACGATCCGCTCCCCGCGCTCAACTCTGCGCAACACCTCCCCACCGTTGTTGCGCAAGTCCCTGACACTCACCACTTCAGCCACAGCACGAGTGTATCACCGGTGATACACCCGTGCTCTGGCTGAATATGCGGCAATCGAATATGCAGGTTTACCAGTGAACTCCTGCATCAGATGAGCGCATAGTCATTGCATGCTGCGTTTCTGTGCCGATGTGTCACCCGCGGACTGGATCACGCGAAGCCGGGACGCGTGGAAGTCCCTTGCGCTGTTCGGGCCTCCCGAGTTCGAGGCGAATGCGCGGGTCCGTTTCATACCGGATCCGGACTGCCCTCACCAGAGGTATCCAAGCGAAGACTTCACAGAGCCCGCCTATGACGGCTATGAGCACGCGATCGTCGCCAGGACGTGCATGGCCTTGGCTGCGACGACACGCAGCTCCGACGACTGCTACTTCGCGATCTGGGCCGGCTAGTCAGGTGTCGTGTCTCCCCTACCGGGTAAGCCTCGAATGCACATCCCGAACCGCGACTACCACCTCTACGCCGGCACACTGTCCGACATCAAGGAGTGGGAGGAGCCATTGACCCACGAAACGCCTGCGCTACTCCACAACCCGCCGGCCTTCGTATTTCCCGCCGACCATGCCTGGTGCCTAGCAAGCGACACAGATCCTCACTGGGCCGGGATCGGGGCGGACACAGCCACCATCCGCGCCCTGACATCCCGAAACGACATCGATGTCGTGACCGCAAACCGATACGGCCGCCAGCCGTTCTACGACTAACCCCACTGAGCCGAGGATGGATGAACGTCGCGGATTCTGACTACTGCCCGTAGGTGTATCGCAGGTTGGCGTTGATCAGATTGCCGATGCGTTGGCACAGATGACGGGTTGGCGGTCGTCCGGGTAGGGCTGCTCGGTGAGCAGCGTCCACCGCAAATCGGTACCACTGCGCCCGCCGCTCAGATCGAATTCGACCCGAGCGTCTGACCTCTTCGTCCACAACGACGACCACACCACTCGCGTGGGTCGATCGGACTCGAGGACAGTGGGAGTAACCTCATCGTCCAGAAGGTGAAGCCAGGGGCGGGAAGGCTGCCGATTTGGGCTCACGAGGTCATCGAAGACCACGTGCGGTGGTGCCGGCTGATTCTTTTCTTTCGACGCGACAGCTTCCACACGACAAGATTCTCAATGCCTCACGAGACGTGCAACCGCATTATGCAGCGATCGAATATGCAGGGTTACCAGTAACCCACTGCATCTTGTGCTACGCCGCAACACATTTAGCACCCTTCGATATCGATGGTCGGCGGCGATGTAATTCGCCGGCCGCCGAGCCCTACTTGCCCACATGTCATCGCGCGAGTCCCGGGAACGCCATCAACGAGCGTTCGAATTCCACGAGCTGCTCGGAGGTCAGACGGCCAATGCGCGTCAGAACATTCGACCGCCGGACCGCAGTCAGTTTGTCAACCATCACGTCGCTGTCCTGCTCGAGACCCGAGATCGCATCAGGGTTTCCTGGGATACGAATCCGCAACAACGGCGCATCGACAAGCCGACTCGTCATCGGCGCAACACCCACCGACAGAGTTGAATCGAAAGATCGCGCCTTGACGGAGTAGCGTCCGCCGTGTGAGGTGGGTGCGGGTGGCGTGGTTGGTCCTGGGTGTGCTCGGCGTCGCGTTTGCGGTGTGGAACGCCTTTGAACCTGCTGGGTGGTCGTCGATGTCGTGCGGCAAGACTGGCGAGTTGGACGAGCCTGGTGTTCGTGCCGACGCGACCTGCGATGATCCGGTCTGGTCGGCGTATGGCACATGGCCGCCCGTCACTGTCGCCGCTTTACTCAGTGCCGCACCAGTTGTCGCTGCGCTGGTGATGCGGTTCTGGGTGTCCTGGCTGGCAGTCGTCGCACTGGCGGCGCTGACGGTCTACGGGGTGGCGCATTGGACCGGTTTCTGGGGGCTATTGATGGTCGGTGGCGCCCCGATGACCGTGGCCGCAATGGCTATCGCGGCATTCCATCTCGGAGTGAAGGCGTACCGCGATTCTCGCCGTGGCACCCCGGAGGCGTACGCCACCTGATCTCCCTTGCGCGCAGTAAGCCTCCGTCTCATGTCAGACCACGTGCGTACCTTTGTACCTAGACCGGGATGGAGGACACGATGAACGAGACGGCGCCGCAGATGCGCCACGACGCGACCGGACGGGAGGCCCGGCGGGAGGCTCGACGCCGACCAGACCGAGCAGCTCGTCAGCGAGTCGTACCCGCAGGTGATGGAGCCCAGCGTGCCGAAGTCGCAACGGCCTGTCGACCCGACCGCGTTCGGGCGGCCGTGATGACCGTCGACAGCACGGCCCTGCGTCGCACCGCGGTCGAGACCGCACGGTCGCTACCGGAGGTCACTGAGGGGTATCCGTTCAGCCCAGGACTGCTGGTCTTCAAAGTCCGCGCCCGGGTGTTCTTGATCGTTACCGACGACACCGACGACCACGTGATCACCGTCAAGAGCGAGCCTCCCCACGTGGATGCGCTCGTGCGTGATCATCCCAGCGTCCAGCCCGGCCGCTACCTCGACAAACACCACTGGCTGTCGATCGGGGCAGGCAAGAACATCACCCGGGCCCTGGTCGAGGAGTTGGTGCAGGACTCCTACGACCTCGTCGTCGATAACCTCGCTCGCGGCGAGCGCGACCGTCTCACGTCGGGCGGCGTACACCAGTTGAGCGGCAGGGGGTAACCGTGCCGCCCGAACCGACGTCGTTGTTCGAGATCGATGATGATTCTCGCCCCCTTGCAGATCGCCTCCGTCCCCAGACCCTCGAGGAGGTCGTCGGGCAAGATCACCTGCTCGCATCCGAGGCGCCGGTGGGCCGGATGGTCGGCCAGGGCCGGCTGGTGTCCCTGATCTTGTGGGGACCGCCCGGGTGCGGGAAGACCACGATTGCGCGGCTCCTCGCGAACCGGACCGGGCTCGAGTTCGAGCCGCTGTCGGCGACGTTTTCCGGGGTTGCCGACCTGCGGAAGATCTTCGCCACGGCCACCAAGCGTCGCGAGATCGGCCGGGGCACACTACTGTTCGTCGACGAGATCCACCGCTTCAACCGCGCGCAGCAGGACAGCTTCTTGCCCTACGTCGAAGACGGCACCATTGTTCTCGTCGGAGCAACGACGGAGAATCCCAGCTTCGAGCTCAATGGGGCTCTCCTGTCCCGCTGTCAGGTGTTCGTGTTGCGCCGGCTCGACGACGCGGCGCTGCGAACGCTCATCGTTCGCGCCGAACAACTCACCGGTCGCACCTTGCCGTTAGATGCCGCCGCGACCGATGCGGTGGTTGCTTTGGCCGACGGCGACGGCCGGTACCTGCTCAACCTCGTCGAGCAGATCCTCACCCTGCCCGACGACGCCGCCCCTTTGGACACGGTCGGCTTGGCAACGCTGGTACAGAAGCGGGCGCCGGTGTACGACAAGGCACAAGAGTCGCATTACAACCTCATCTCCGCTCTTCACAAAGCGATGCGCGGCTCCGACCCGGACGCGGCCCTGTACTGGCTCGCCCGGATGCTCGACGGCGGCGAAGATCCCCTCTACATCGCGCGTCGCCTGGTGCGGTTCGCGAACGAGGACATCGCAATCGCCGATCCCCATGCCATTCACCAAGCCCTCGCCGCCTGGGACGTCTATGAGCGCCTCGGCTCCCCGGAAGGTGAGCTCGCGATCGCCCAAGCGGTCGTCTACCTCGCGACCGCCCCCAAATCGATCGCCGTGTACCGGGGACTGAACCGGGCCATGCGAGAGGCGAAAACAACCGGGTCCCTCATGCCGCCCGCCCACATCCTCAACGCGCCCACCGCACTGATGAAACAACTCGGCTACGGCGACGGCTACCGATACGACCCCGACACCACCGACGGGTTCTCCGGACAGAACTACTTTCCCGAGGGCGTCGAGCGCACCCGCTTCTACGAACCCACCCGAAACGGCTACGAGCAGAACATCTCCGAACGACTCCGCCACTGGCAACGCCTGCGAGATACACACCGCGACAACGACTCCCCCGAATGACCCGAACGTCGAGGCCCCCGCGATGACCGCGACCGCAGCCAACTCATGCAACTCGCCCACCGTGACCGACCCCGGACTCCCACCCGAGCACGCGGCATGGAGAGACCGACTGTGCAGTGTGCCCGTAGCCACGGCTTCCGCCCGCATCCCGCTGTGACGCCCCGCCGAATGTGGCACGCGACGCACGTGGTGGCAGCTCTCGGAATTCCATGGGCGCTGGCTGCCTACTACATGGGATCGGACACCCAGACGATCACGCAAGACGCCCAACTTGTTGCCAACTTCCACACCGGGGCGGCGACCGCCGCAGCTGTCTTGCTGTTGAGTACGGTGCTGCTGCGGTTCTCCGGGCGCAGCTTGGCCGCCACGGTCCCCTTCGCCATCACCTGGGCCATCGCGCTCGCCTACTCCGTGTCCCAGGTCCGCGAGTACGGCGGCCACTACCGCTGCGACGTCGAGCTGTGCATGCCCGACTTCGAGCTTTTCCTCACTGCGGTCCCATTCGCGATCGCGGTGTCGACCGCTGTCGTCGCATCAGCGGTGGTCAACAGAGTCGCTCGTGACTCCGAGCTCTGAGTCGTGTCGACTTCGGGGAACACTGCTGCGCGCGGACCCGCCACCGTCCGGAGTCTCTGCTCGCGCAGTCGGTCACACGACGGGATCCAGAAGCCAGGCTCGCGGCCGAAGCAAGAACTGCTCCACACTCGTTCAGCGGTCACCACGGCCTGGAGTCCAGGCGGACCAAGCCGCGTCTACGTCAGTCCAGATGGCACGGTCTTGCCGTTGACCGTGACGGTGACCTCGCCGGTCCGCGTGTTCTCGATGACCTTGCCGTGCTCAAAACTCGCCTGCTGCACGTCGCCGTCGGTGGTGACGTCGCTGGTGGGCACTCCGAGAGGTCCGGGCGACCCGTTCTTGCCGGTGGGCGATGGAGTGCCGTCCGCAGCACGCTCGGTGTTCCATGCGTCCCGAATTCCGCCCGAGGTGATGACATACGCGGCCGTCCCGGAGTCGGTGTTTTTCGCGATGATCACACCGCCCTGGAACTGCTGAAACACCACGCCACTGTCACGGGTCCCTGCGTTGCGGTCGCCGGTCAGCGCTTTGCCGAGAGCATCCTTCTGAGCGTCGGTGGCCGAGGCGTACTTGGCGGCGATCGGACCGCTCATCGTCACCGCGACGTCGGCCTCCCCCGTGATCGTCACCTGAGCGGCTTCGGCCTCGGATGTCGCCGCAGCGGCCGTGTGTGAGGTCGAATCCTCGCTGGGCTCTGCCGACGACTCCGTCGCCGTAGCCGTGGCCATCGAGACCTGCGACGCGGCAGCGTCTTTCGAATCGTCACTGCCGCATGCAACGGCGGTCAGGGCAATTGCAAACAATCCGGCGACGCAACTGACGCGCAGCGCAGCGATCTGCCTCATGTGTTCCTTTCGATTTCTTCGACACCGAACCGGCCCGCCCATTCGATACGGAACCGGACATCCCCGTCCGACTCTATCGGCGACTGAAGACACTCGCGCGCGAGGCGCCATCCCGATAGGGCGAGAGACGTCAGGGACACGATCATCTTTGAGCGTCAAGAGTTCGCGAGGAGAAGCCAGCGGTCTGACCGCGGATGCTCGTGCTCATGCCTCCTTGCGCGCTCGACGAGCGGATCAGCAGTCTCCAGCAGAACACGCAAAGCGCCGGCTCACGTAGCTCCCGCCGTCCGGCGCACCATCAGCCCGTTGCCCTGGGTGAATCCGTGACGTTCATACAGGCGAATCGACTCGACACTCGGCGACAACACGATCTTGCTGTACCCACGACGCTCCGCGGCGCGGACGACTTCGGCCACGAGTTGGGTGCCGATACCGGAAAGCCGTTGATCTGCACACACATACAGATGGCCGAGGTAGCCCCACGAGCCGGACGCCCGGGTTCTGGGGCTGGGCATCCGCTGGTATTCGGTCAGGCACACCATCCCCACCGCACGCTCCTGCACCGACGCGTGCCAGACGGTTCGCGACGGGTCGGCCATCCACCTCGCGACGGAACCGAGGAAGTCGCGGTCGGCGCGCCAAGGACCCACGTCTGGATCGGCTTCCTGTGCCCACAGCCACCGCAACTCGGCGATGCCGATCGGATCGACACCGTCGGAGATCAACGCGCGCTCACCATCGTCCACCCGTCCATTCTCACGGCATCGCAAGCGTCGACCAATCGCCGTCATCGCATCAGATGCGTCCGAAGCGCGTCATCCGCGTCCGGAGGTGGACACGAGGAGCACTTCCGCGGATGTGTCGCCCGGGTTGTGAACGCGATGTGTGGTGTGCGACGGGAAGTGAATCGTGTCCCCCACGGCCAGCATGATGTCCGCGGTACCGATCCGGATACCGATGGCCCCGGTGAGCACGTACAGCCATTCCTCACCGCCATGACTGGCTTCCGGGGCCTCCGACGACGCGGGCACCACCAGACGGACCGCCTGCAACCCCGGAAAATCGCCGCTGAGCAGGGCGAGTCCGCCGGACTCCGTCTGCGCCTCCCGGTCGGTCGCGCGCGTGAGATGGTAAGGCGCGCTGTACTGGTCGTCGACGAGCCGGCTCAGCGAGACACCGAAGGAGTGCGCGATCTCGATGAGCGTCCCGACCGATGGCTGCCTGGTGCCCGACTCGATGCGGGACAGCTGTGTGGTCGACAAACCCACCTTGTCGGCGAGGATGCCGAGCGTCCAGTTCCGGTCACGGCGAAACTCGCCGACCCTCCGGCCGATCCAGCTGTCGTCATGCTGTTGCTGCCCTGCCACGGCCATCACTGTACCCACCCCTATCGCCCATGTGGCAAGAATGTTGCCAGTGAGGTTGCATTGCCGTCCCTGACGTGTCATCGTCGGTGAGTCCGATGCGGTCGAGTCTCGCCGAGCGTACGGCGCGAAACCACAAAAGGGGCACCATGACCGGTACATCCGGTAGAGCGAGCACGTCCGCTGATGCCGTCGAGGTCGCCCGGCCGAGTCTGGTGACATGCTGCCAGGCATTGGTAGGCCTACCGGTCGGCGTCGTCCGTCCGAGGCGTCCCGACTCGCGCTTCCTCGCGTCGCTCACCGACCACGGGTTACCCACCAGCGCAACGACAGTCGATGTGATCACCCTGCCGCAGCGAACCCGGATGGTGCCGACCCCGGGCGTCGCTGAAGGTGTGTGGCGGCCCGTGCGCTCCCCCAACCGGGTGAACGCGTTCGTCATCCGCCACCCGCAGGCGACGTTCGTTGTCGATCCGGGCGTCTGCGTCGACGTGCACTCCCGTGCGGTGGCGGAGCTGCCATGGATTCTGCGGGTCGCAGTGTCGCCGCCGCGTGACGTCGTCGACATCCGCCGAGCTCTCGACCTCGCAGGCATCGACGCCACCGACCTCGACTTCGCACTGCCCACCCATTTGCATTGGGACCACGTCGCCGGGCTGCTCGATCTGCCCGCGCTCCCCGTCCACCTTCATCGACCCGAGTACACCTGGATGATGCAGGACCGAATCGCACCGCAGGGTGGCGTGCGCCCGTCACTGCTGGATCGACCGGTGACACTCTATGACCTCGACGGACCGCCGATACTGACGTTCCCGCGCAGCCGCGACGTGTTCGGCGACCGATCGGTCATCCTCGTCCCTCTACCCGGGCACACTCCGGCGAGCATCGGCCTTCTCGTTCAAACAACCTCTGGTCCAATGCTGCTCGCCGGTGATGCCGTCTGGAGCCACGTCCAGATCGACCGGTTCCGCCAAAAGGCGTCCTACCCGGGCCTCCTTGCCGATGCCGACCGGGCCGTCGCATGGGAGACGCAGCATCGCCTCTACGCGGTGCGGGAACGGGTGACGATCGTTCCCAGCCACGATCACGGTGGCCACTGATCGCGGCATCGCGGCGACGGCAACGACGGTCGACTCCCGAGACCCGGTCAGGACGACACGTCGACAGAACCGACCAGTTCGCGGTAGCGCTCCAGGTAGACGGGCCAGCCGCCGTCACCGCCGACACCGTCGCGCACCGATTCCCATCCCGGACCATGCCGATCGAGATGGCGGTGTTCCAGTTCGACGCGTGTGGACGAGTCCCCGTCGACGATGAAGCGGATCTCCACCTCACTCGTGTGCTCCGGATCGGTCTCGATGCGCCACGTCGGACTGATATCCCAACTGAAGATGATCCGGTCCGGACGATCGAACACAAGCACTCTCGCCCACCGGCATTCGGAACCGTCGGTGCCGCGGTCGACGATCGCGCCGCCAACGCGTGGCTCGAGGACGGTCTCCGCAATCGGCACCGACAACAGGTTGTGCTCGGCCGGTTTGAAATCGCCCAGACGTTCGGTGAACAGTGCGAATGCCGCCGCCTGCGGGACCGGCACGGAAATCGACTTCCGCACGGTCGTGTTGCTCTCGCTCATCATGGTCCTCCACTTGGCAATTCGTCGTCGGATGCGTCGCGGACGGCGGCGGCGAATCCCGACAGGGTTCGTCCCCAGAACGTGTCGAGTTGATCTCTGAGGGCGATCAGGGCTAGTTCATCGACCGAATAGATGCGCCGCGTGCCACGTTCCTCGTCCCGCACCACGCCGATCTCTTTCAGGACCTTCAGGTGCTGCGACACCGCGGGACGGCTGATCGGCAACCGATCAGCCAACTCCCCCACCGCCGATGGAGACTGCGCGAGCGCAGTCAGGATCTCGCGGCGGGAGCGGTCGGCCAGCACGTCCCAAGCACCACCGGCATCTTGGTCATCCGTCACGAACGGTAAGTATTCACTTACGGTCTTGGCGTGTCAAGGCGCGTCGGGGGCAACCTACGCATTCAGCAGGCCTAGACTCGCGGACATTGTCGGGGACCAGGTGGAAGGGTGAGACTGCAATGGATTTCGGTGTGCCTCATTTGATCGGCAGCCAGTTCGCGTCACACGTCGCCGAAGCGCGTGACCACTACGCCGCAAAGGCTCCGATGCGCGGGCCGCAGTCGTTTGACGAGGTGAGGACCGCCCGTTCCAGACGGCATGGGGATGCACCCGCCGCCGACCCGGCGGCCGTGCCCATGATTGCCGAAGCCGCCGGTCGCGAGGTCCCGGTCCGAGTTCTACGTCCGACCGGCTCGCACCCCGTCGGTGTGTACCTCGACATCCACGGCGGCGGCTTCTACATGGATTCGGCGGTCCGTTCGGACTCCCGCAATCGCGAAATCGCCGACTCGCTCGGTGTCTCCGTCGTCAGCGTGGACTACCGCCTCGCCCCCGAGAACCCGTGGCCTGCCGCACCGGACGACTGCGAGACCGCCGCCCGCTGGCTCGTCGACGAAGCCGAAAAGCTGTTCGGTACAACGCGACTTGTCATCGGTGGGGCGTCCGCGGGCGCAACACTTGCGATGACCACCCTGCTGCGGCTGCGCGACCGCGGGATGTCCACTGAATTCGCCGGTGCTGCACTACAATTCGGTACGTACGATCTGAGCGCCACGACCCCGGCGGGTAAGCTCATCGCCGACGAGTACTTCCTCGAGGCGTATGTCGGCCACGTCGCCGACCGCGCGGTCGGCGACATCTCCCCCGTCTTCGCCGATCTCCACAACCTACCCGCGACGCTGCTCGTCGTCGGCGAACACGACATCCTCCTCGAAGACAATCTGGTCATGGCGGCGCGTCTTGCGGCCGCGGGCAACGACATCGGCCTCCGGATCTATCCGGTGTCGCCGCATGGCTTCACGTCGCACCCGACCGCCATCGCCGCCACGGCACGCGCCGACATCGAGGCATGGATCGCGGGGCGGCTGACCGGACGGCGCGCCCCGCGCGACGCCGCCCCCGTCTGAGACGGCCGTGAACTTTTCCGGCACTCGATGCCAGCGGTGACCGCGATCCCTCCGCGTACGCTGGTGCCCAGGACCCGACGGACACGCTGACTGCACACGAGGCGACACGATGCGATGGCGACAACGGACCGAGACAGCCGGGGACGCGACGACCGGCGGAATGAAGATCGGCGACCTCACCGGACCAGGGCTGTCCACCCGATTCGGCGTCGGTGCGGCCGATCTCGGCGCGATGGTGGAGGGCCCGGACGGCGAGATCATCGCGGTTTTCGGCGACACCTATCGCGAGGCACGGGCCGGGTCGGCGGACTGGCGGTCGCCGGTGATCCTGATCGGCGAGCGTGACGACGACGGGCACGTGATCTGGACCCGCGCCGGTGGTACCGATCCCGAGTATGCGCGTCAGCTGTGGCCCTACATCCACGACGCTCCGCCATGGAATCGTGGCGGCTTCTCCACCGTCATTCCCAGCGACATCCTGCGCGTCGGCGACGAACTCTACCTGCACGTCATCGTCGTCCGAGGGTTTCCACGGGTGCACTGGACCGAGATCTGGCGTTCGTCGGACGGTGGTGTCACGTGGGGCCACATGGGACCGCAAGCCACTTTCGCCGCCGACCTCCACGACGGATTGGCCCAATCCTGGACGTGGGACTTCGATCCGGACAGCGGCTGGGTCTACGTGATCTCCACGGCATTCCAGTCCGGCTCGGGCATGATCTTGCGCGCCGTGCGACCTGCCGACATCGGCAACCGCGACGCCTACCTCACCTGGGGGCACCGCAATGGCACCTGGGCATGGGGAAATGCACCGACGGTGATCACACCGCCGGACGAGATCTGGCGTGAGACAACGCTTCGTCGCGTGCCCGGTGCGCAACGTCCCGGCTGGGTGCTCGGCGGCTTCTGCATCTCCGACCACGCCCTGTCCTATCGCGTACTCGACGGCCCGACCGATGGTCTGCGCGGACGTGTCAAGACGCCCGCGATCGCCGAGATCACCGACTGGCCAAGCGAAGACCATCCGGCCGGCCGAGTGGCCCAGGCATACGGCGGCTACATCATGCCCGGTTCCGAACTCGACGTGCCCAGTGGCATCGATCTCGCTGTATCGCAATGGAACACCACGACGCACTGGCCCTACCGCGTGATGCAGTTCGCCACCACGCTCAACTCGCCGTCGGCGGCCCCGAGTAACCGCCACGTCTTGGCGCAACGCATCGACGACTGGCGCAACGCCCTCACGTCTTTTCGCGACGAAAACGACATATCAGACGAAATCGCCGACGCCGAGCGCGCTCTCGACTCGCTTCGTAGGGTTCTTCCTGGACAACCGACGACGTCGCGCACAGACTGATAATGAACGACGGGCACACTCGCCCGCTCGGAGCCAGGGGGTCGGCAGGAACGAGGAGGTCCACTGACGCTGCGAGCAGATGTCACCGATGATCCACAGCCTCCGACCGTGCCCACGTTGCCCCTCGATCGGGCACAGCGGGCACTGTGGTTCGCTCAGCAGGCCATCGGCGACGACATCCCTCTGACCATCGCCCATTACGTCGACCTCACCGGCGATCTCGACGTCGAGCGCCTGTGTCGCGCTGCGCGACATGTGCAGTCGATGAGTGGACTCGACATCGCTCGTGTGCGCGTCGTGAACGGCGAGCCGGCTCTGGTCCTCGATGCCCGGGTGCCACCGGCCGAGATCCTCCGACTCGATTTCCGCGAACACCCCGATCCCGTGGCCTCCGCGCTGGGATGGATGGACGATGACGCCGCCCGGCCGTGGCATCTCACCCCGTCCGAACCGTTGGTGTCGTCGGCGCTGCTTCACGTCGCCGACGATCGGTGGTTGTTCTACTCGTGCGCGCATCACCTCGCCGTCGACGGCTACACGGCGATGACATCGATCCGCCTTGTCGCCCAGCTGTACCGTGATCCGTCGCTGCTCGACACGGACACTCCCCCGATCGCGCAACGGTGGCGCGCGGTGCTCGACGCCGAGCACCGGTACCAGCACTCCGCGCGATACGAGCGCGATCTCGAGTACTGGGCAACCGCCCTCACCGACGGTCCCGACCCGGTCATGCTCGGATCCGACGGCGGTCCTGTCTCCGCACGCCGACACCGGGCAGGGGTCGATCTCGATGATCGGCGCAGCGACGCCGTGGAGTCGTTGGCCCGCGCCTCGGGGCTACCCGCCTCGGCCGTGCTGCTGGCCTCGATCGCGTGGTGTGTCGGGCGTCTGCGCGACCTCACCGACGTTCCACTGACGATCGCGACGTCGGCGCGCACGACACCGGCGGTGCGCGACGCCGGCGGCACGGTGTCCAATCTCCTACCGGTCACCGTGCCGGTCCGGGCGCGCGATTCGATCGGCGAGTTCCTCCACGACACGGCAGCGATGGCGGCATCGGCCCTGCGCCACCAGCTCTTTCGATACGAAGACATGGCTCGCGACTGTTCCGATGGTCACGCCGTCCTCCGGCATCGAGGTCCCATCGTCAACATGGCACCGTTTGCACCGACCGATCTCGGCCCGCATCTGCTCACCCGCTATCAGGTCATCTCCACGGGCCCGGTGACCGACGTCAACATCAACGTGTACCCGTCCGAGCCGGGACGGGTCCGGCTGGAACTCGAAGCGAATCCGAACGCTTACACCGCGGAGAGCACGCAGCGATTGCTCGGTGCACTCATGGAGTGCCTCGACGATCTGACAGCGCTGCACCCCACCCGCCGGCTCCTCGAACTGAGATCACCCCGGCCGCACCCCGCCATCCATCGCTCTGCCATCGGCGCGTCGACGATCCTCTCGGACATCCTCTTTCGTGGCGCGCTCGAGTCGACGCCGGCGCTGTCGGCGGACGCCGACACCCTCACATATCGTGAGCTCGCCGATCATGCAGCGGCCGTGGGCGTGCACCTGCGTGACGCCGGTGCACGCCCGGGCGATGCCATCGCGATCGCGATACCCCGAAGTCGGCACAGTGTGATCGCCTTCTGGGGCGTTGTATGGGCCGGCGGGTGCGCGGTCCCGGTCGACCCCGGCCTACCGTCCGCGCGCAGACAGGGCATCCTGGCCGATGCTCGTCCGCGCTTGGTGATCCATCACGGGCATCCGCCACCGGATGTTCCCGCCGAGGTCCTTGTCGACATCACCACCATCGACCCGAACACGGACAACGACCGACGGCCAGTCGAATGCCGCTCCGATGCAGCGGCTTTCATCATGTACACGTCCGGCTCCACCGGCACTCCCAAGGGAGTGGTGGTGACGCAGTCGGGGGTCGCAGATCTGATCGCCGAGATCGACCGTTCCTACGGACTGATGTCGTCGAGCGTTGTGGCGCACCTCGCATCGCCGGGGTTCGACACCGCGATCGTGGAGATGCTGGCCGCCGCGCATCGGCGCGCACGGCTCGATGTGGTCCCCGTCGACGTCCAGAGCGGCACACCACTCGCCCGTCATCTCGCGGCGGCGCGGGTCACCCATCTGTTCATCACGCCTGCGTTGCTCGCCACCGTCTCGCCGTCGCTTCTCCCCGATCTGACGCACGTCGTCGTCGGGGGCGACCGATGCCCGGCACCGTTGATCCGCACGTGGTCTCGCTCGACGACCGTGCGGTGCGCCTACGGTCCGACCGAGACCACGTGCAGTGTCCTGCTGACCGACGTGATCGACCCCGAACATCTCGGCGCGGTGGTGCCGCTCGGCATGCCGATGAGCGGCGTACACGCATGGGTGCTCGACCGGCGACTCATGCCGGTCCCGGTGGGCTCCGACGGCGAGCTCTACATCGCGGGCCCGAGCGTGGCGATGGGGTATCTGCACCGGACCGGGGAAACCGCAGCACGTTTCGTTGCAGATCCCTTCACACCGGGCGGGCGACGGATGTATCGCACCGGCGATCGGGTCCGGGTGACGGCGGCCGGACAGTTACACTTCCGTGGCCGCGCCGACCGACAGGTCAAGGTGCACGGGGTCCGGGTCGAACTCGGTGACGTCGACGCGGCGCTGCTCTCGACCGGTCTGGTCACCGCCGCCGCCACGATCGCCATTGCGGGCGGGGACCGAAATCGGCTGCACGCCTTCATCGTGCCCCGGCAGCCCGATGTCGACGTCGCGACTGTCCGGTCCGCGCTCATCGACGCCGCCCCGCGTTCTCTCGTGCCATCGACGATCACGGTCGTCGACGAGCTACCGATGACCGTCCACAACAAGGTGGACCCCGCGCGCCTCCCCACACCACATCGACCCCTGGATCTTCCTTACGATCCGCCGGACACCGACACCGAACATCTTGTGACACAGTCGTTCCGAGACGCGCTATACCTCACCGAACCGGTGAGTGCGACCGCCGATTTCTTCGACCTCGGTGGCGACTCACTCGTCGCCACCACGATCATTGCCGATCTGAACGCACGCACCGGACATCATCTGCAGGTTCGAGACGTCTTCGAGTCGGCCACGCCTCGCGCGCTCGCGGCCAGACTCGACTGCACCCCGGCCTCCGCCGAGGGTCTCGGCACCGACGTGACCGACCACGAACAGGTTCGGGGAACGGTCCGCGTGCCCCTCTCGCCCGCACAGCGCACCATCCCTGTCCCAGACGACGGCATCGGCAATCTCATCCCCTTTCGGTTGTCGGTGGATGGGCACCTCGACACTGCGTCGATCCGCAGCCTGTTCGGTCCGCTACTCGACCGCCATGACACACTGCGCTCGACGTACGACTCCGCGACGATGACGGTCGACGCCACCCCGAATCCGCAACGGTGGCACGTCGACGACATCGATGACAGCGAGCCGGACTGGGCGACAAGGTATTTGCATCGGCCGATCGACCTCGCTCGGCACTATCCGATCCGGATCGGCGTCGCGCACACCGCAACCGAAACCCATATGGCAGTTGCCTTCCATCACATCGCCGTCGACGGCCACTCGCTGAGGCTGCTCGCACGATCCATCGCCGGCAGCGCTCCGACGACGGTGCCACTCCCCTACGCCGAGTACTGTCGACGGTCCACGCTCCAGGGACACGACGACCAGGAGGGTCGGATCGATTTCTGGCGCACCGAACTCGGCCGACCACACGTCCTGCGCGGACACACCGACCGCGAGCGGGCGGCGACGTGGGATCCCACCGCAGGCCGTCATCGAACCCCGTTGACCGCACCCGAGTGGTCGGATGTGACCACTCGGGCCCACCGCAACCGTGTGTCACCCCTGACCGTCGTGCGGGCGGCCCTCGCCCGTCAACTGTCCGCTCTCACAGCACAATCGACGATTCTTATCGGGGCTCTCGTCTCCGGACGCGACGATTCCCGGTTTACGGACACCGTCGGCATGTTCGTCACGACGGTGCCGGTGGTGTGCCCGGTGTCGCCGTCGGCCGACGACACGATCGTCGCGGTCGCGGCCGCAGAGCGCCGCGCCTTCGCACATGGGGGTCTCGCCCTGCCGGAGCTCGTCGACGCCCTGGGTGCCCATCGGACCGATGCCCATCCGCTGTTCCAGGTGATGCTCAGCATGGACGACTCGGCCGACGCGTTCGTCGGCGGAGTCATCGGCGACGCCGTGCGGGTGACCCCGTTACCTGTGGACCTCGCCAAATGCGATCTACACGTGTCCGTGTCCCCTCCCACTGGGGAGCGCGACGGCGTCATCGACGTCCTCTACGCCGCGGCGTTGTTCGACCCCACCACCGTCGCCGGGTTCACCACCGCGGTCACTCAGGAGTTGCGCGGGTGATCCAGGCCGGTGCCGACCACGGCGCCGATCGTCGCGCTCTCACTCGTCGACGTCGAACACCGACCAGCAGATGTCGTTGCGTGCTCGCTGATCATCGAGCACCAACGCGCGAATCTCCACGGGGAGCCGGGCTCGCTGCCACCGGCATTCTCGTCTTCGCGCCTGCTCTCCCTGTCCCAGCGGTGCGGCGGCGACGGCAGCCTTGATCGCGTAGGCCGCGGCACCGAGATCGTGGGCGGCGACATGCGCGACCGCTCCAGCCTGGCCCGCGGCGTATGCGGCGTGTCGTGGTGCACCGCGCAAAGGCCGACCGGCACCCATCGCATGTCCTCCGGCGGCGCGCGACTGCGTCATCGTCACGTCTGCGCGCACCCACGCCCGGATGTACTCGATCGCCTCCCGCGGCCGCCGATCATGCGGCTGTTCACGTTCGAACAGGTAGAGCACGTGCTCCGCACAGTCGGCCGCCCACAGCGCGAGGCGATGGTGATCGGCGTCGGTCAACGTGCCACCACGACGAATGGTGACCAGTCGCGGATCACGCTCGCGCGGGAGGATCACGACTGCCCGGACATGGCGCGGCCGATCAGGCGGGCACGCGACGGTCGGTCGACCACACCCCGGCGGGTGCGCTGGGCAGGCCCACGTCCTTCAGGGTGAGGATTCCGGCAGGCGCGGACGACACCGCGAAGGCGGCACTGACCGCAGGCATCGCGGTCATGATGTCCCATTCGTGGTTGCCCCAGTGGTCGGGAGGGACGAACCGGATGCGCGTCTGCACCTCGGGCTCTCCGTCGATCACGATGTGATAGTGGTCGTCGTCGAATGTCCAGTCCCCGTTGAGTTTTGTGGTCAGGTACCACGCGACGTTCGACTGCAGCACGGTCTTTCCGCCGACCATTCCGTTCCATCCCGCGCGCATGGCGGCGATGGTGTCCTTCTCGATCTGTAGCCATCCCAGATCCACGTTCTCCGAAGCGGTCTGATGCTCGATGAAGAACTCCATGTCGTCGAGTTCGAAACCCAACGCGACGCCCATGCGCTGCACCGAGTCGCGGAAGGTGCTCAGCCACAGCTTCGCCATCTCGATCACCTCGGGAGAAGCCTCGGGCAGGGTGAAACCGAGCGCCTGCCATGTCTCGGCGGACTCGTAGACCGAGACGTCCGCCGATTCGAAGATCGACACCTTCTGGACGTCACGGCAGACCGCGGTCATCGCGGTCACCATCTGGTTGATCCACCCCGGATTGATCCCGGTGATGTAGAGCGAACTGTTGCCGCGCTCGCATGCGGCGGCCAGTCGCGACCGGGTTTCACCCTGGATGCCGCCGACGTTGAGAAACAGGTTGGTGCTGATCACGTCGAGGCCGCTCTCCAGCAAGCGGACCGCATGGTCGAGGTCAGCCATGAAGGGCGTGTAGAGCACGATGTCGGCATTGGTTGCGATCAGCGCGTCGATGTCGTCGGTGGCCGCCACACCGGTGTCGGGCCGTCCACACAACTCCCCCGCGTCGACGCCGTTCTTGTCGGCCGAGTACGCGTAGACCCCCGCCAGTTCGAGTCGCGGATCGTCGAGAATCCCGCGCAGACTCAGCTTGCCGACCTTGCCCGTGGTCCACTGGATGACACGCAGATTCTCCACCGGTTCCCCTCCCGCTCGTGGCACAGGACGCCGCGGACGGACGGCGTCGGCTCCAGCATGCCCGCCGCGGCCCGGCCTTGTGATCATTTTCGGAAATCACACTCTCCGAAATTGAGAACGCGGGATTGGAGCGGTTCAGTTGGTCCGCTCACAGACGACGACCGGGATCTCGCGGTTCGTGTTCTTCTGATAACCCGCGTATCCCCGGTAGGTGGCGACGGCCTGCTGCCACAACGCACGACGTTCCTCGCCGGTCGCCGTGCGCGCTCGCATGTCGAGGACCTCACCGTCGAGGTGGATCTTGACCTCGGGATTGGCCACCAGATTCTTGTACCACTGCGGATCGTCCTGGTATCCGCCCTTCGATGCGATCACCACGACCCGTCCCGCGTCGTTGATCGGGCTCGACAGCAACGTCTTTCGCGGAAGGCCGGACTTGCGGCCGATGGTCTCCAGCTCGACCACCTGCATGCCGAGCATCGATGTGGGAAATCGCCCACCGGTCACCGTGAGCAGCAGGCGGTGCCCGTTCTCCAGGAGCCACGCTCCGGTTGCCACCAACCAGTCTGGCTTCGCGCCGACCTTGGCGGTCCCGTCTGATGCCATCTCGGTTCTCCTGTCGTCGTGGATGTCTCGTCGTGGATGTGTCGCCCGTGGAATTGTCGCCGTCGCCGACGAGGCTCATCGAAACTCGTGTGGCCGCGTCGAGGGCTGGACGAGTGCGTGATCGAAGGCGTAGATCACTGCTGCCGCTCGATCCCGCAGGTCCAGTTTGGTGAAGATGTGGTTGACGTGACTCTTCACCGTCACCTCCGAGATGTGCAGCGAGGCACCGATCTCGATGTTCGTGAGTCCTTTGGCGATCAACCGCAGCACGTCGGATTCGCGTTCGGTGAGCGTGTTGGCACCGGCTTCGCGAGGTTCGGGTACCGACCGGCGAAACCCGGTCAACACACGTTCGGTCACCGCAGGATCGAGGAAAGCACCGTCGGTCACCACTGCCCGCACCGCCCAGATCAACGCTTCGGCGGGCGAGTCCTTGAGGATGAATCCGGCAGCGCCGGCCCGCAGGGCCGCCGAGAGGAGTTGGTCGTCGTCGAAGGTCGTCAGGACGAGGACCGGTGGTGGCTGCGTGAGGGTCCGCACACTCGCGGTGGCGGTGATGCCGTCGACGTTACGCATCCGCAGATCCATGAGGATGATGTCCGGCGCCGAGGTTGCGACGCCGTCGAGAACCTCACTGCCATCACCGCATTCGCCCACGATGTCGAAGCCGTCGCGAGGCCGGAGGATGCGCCGCAGCCCGGTCCGCACCAGTTCCTGGTCGTCGACGAGCAGCACGCGGATCGGCGTCGCGGTCGCCCCCACGGGCCGTGTCGTCGACATCAGCCAGCCCGCTGTTCGCTCAGCACACCGGCGGGGAACACCGCTCGCACAGTCCACGACCCCGACCCGCCGCCTGCATCCACCACGCCACCGAGCAACTGCGCCCGCTGCTTCATGCCCTCGACCCCCGAGCCGTCGTCGCCGGGCCGCCCCACGGGCTGCGCTATCGGATTCTGCACGCACAACACGATGTCGCTTCCGGTCGACAACCGCACCGACGCACACTGCTGACGGGAGTGTTTGACCACGTTGGCCAGTGACTCCTGGGTGATCCGGTACAGCGCCGAGCCGACCGGACCGGGGATCACGGTCATGTCGCCGTCGACCTCGAGTGACACTGCAACCCCCGCCTTGCGATAGTCGGCCACCAGGCGATCGATGTCGGTGGCCCCGGGTGTGGGTGCGGCGGGCTCGTCTTGCGAGCCGAGGATCTTGACGATGTAGCGGATCTCGGTCATCGCCTGCCGACCGAGTTGTTCGGCGTCGCCGAGCGCGTCGGCCGCCTCGTCCGTCGCCCCCTCCTGCAGTGCTCGCCGTGCACCGGTCACGTTGAGCATCGTGATGGACAGCGAGTGTGCGATGACGTCGTGGATCTCGCGCGCGATACGGCGCCGCTCTTCGGCGGCGGCGCGGTCGGCCCGCTCCCGCTGGGCGCGGACCGCGTTCTCCGCCAACAGCTTCTGGTTCAACACCATGTATCCGAGGAGCCACCCGCACGCGATCGCGAGTGCGTACACCCCCGCGGTCGGCAGGTGCCCCGCATAGCCGGCGACGATCACCAGCGCCATCGACATGGCGCCCAGGGTGAGCCCCACCGCGAGCCGTTCCATTGCGGCGACGGTGGCGGTCGTCAGGACCAACAGCAAGGGCGCCACGTCTGCCGGCACCGGGTCCATCAGCATCAAACCGGTTGCCACCATCGCGAACAGCGTGCAGGGCACCCGACTGGGCGCCCACCACAGATCGGTCGCCAGCGACATGACGGCGACCGCCAAGCCGAACAGTGCCCACCACGGTGGTTCGATCGGAAGGCGCTGGGCGACACTCGCAACCGTCACCGCCACCATCGCCGACAAGATGACCGCGGGATAGAGCGGCGGGTACCCTCCGCCGACCCGTTCAAGCCGGCGTTTCACGATCCTCGCGAGCGATCTCACCGACACAAGGATAGGCCGACTTGCGCCGATCGCATCATGTCCCGGGCGGAGACCTGCCTCCAACCGTGGGTGGAGATCGGCTCGTTCTGCGGCTTGGAGATCGCGGCCGCGCCCGCCCATAGCGTCGATGTCACGGGATCGATCAACCATCGGAGCGAGGCGAGGACCATGACATCAGGACAGCTGACCCGCATCCATCGATCACGGCGGGAATCGACAACGGCAACGACATCGACAAAGGCACCGTCATCGCCGCACGCGGAGGTGATCATCGGATACAGCGGCACCCCGGCGTCCCGGCTGGCGATCGAGGCCGTGGGACGCGGGATCGTGAATCCCCACCACGGCGTCGTCATCGTGTGTGCCGTCAACAAGGTGCATGCCCCCGACAAGTCGACGTTCATGCACGACACCCTCAAGAGCGAGGCCTACCTGCTCTCCGAGGGCGCCGAGCTGTCCGAGCTCATGCGCCGGGCCAAGGAGTGCGCCCGTGCGGCGCACATACCCGACGTCGAGGTGATCGCGATCGAGGCCGACCCGGTGCGTGCCCTCGCGAGCGCTGTCGCCGACCATCACGCGTCCGTGGCCGTCGTGGGCATGAGTGGCGACCGTCCTAGCCGCCAGACCCGACGCATTGCCCGTGCCTTGCCCGACGGTGTGGGCATGGTGGCCACCAACGGCCGTACGCACACCGACGTCGCGGTGCGTCGCCACGTTCGGCCGCGCCTGCACCGGCCGGCCTTCCCGCGGACGGTGGCCCGTCCGATGGGGGTCTGAGCGTTCCGGTCCGCGTACACCGGAGGGGTGGATCGGCCCGAAACGGTTCCGATCGTTCTATCGTGGCCAACATGGGAACACGAGCGGACAGCCCCGGCTCCACCGATGACACCCTCGCCGATGACACCCTCACCGGTGACGCGCGGTCAGGCGCCGACATCAAACCCCGCAGCCGCGACGTCACCGACGGTCTGGAGAAGACGGCAGCACGCGGCATGCTCCGCGCGGTCGGCATGGGCGACGACGATTGGGCGAAACCCCAGATCGGCATCGGATCGTCGTGGAACGAGATCACCCCGTGCAACCTCTCATTGGATCGCCTCGCGACAGCGGTCAAGGAGGGAGTCTTCGCTGCCGGCGGCTATCCGTTGCAGTTCGGCACGATCTCGGTGTCCGACGGAATCTCCATGGGCCACGAGGGAATGCATTTCTCACTCGTCTCGCGTGAGGTGATCGCCGACAGCGTGGAAACCGTGATGAGTGCCGAACGCCTCGACGGCTCGGTACTCCTGGCCGGTTGCGACAAGTCGTTGCCGGGCATGCTGATGGCTGCCGCACGCCTCGACCTCGCCAACGTCTTCCTCTATGCGGGCTCGACGCTGCCCGGCTTTGCCACTCTGTCGGATGGGAGCGAACGCCAGGTCACCATCATCGACGCCTTCGAGGCCGTCGGTGCGTGTGCTCGTGGCCTGATGAGCCGCGAGGATGTCGACACCATCGAACGCGCGATCTGCCCGGGCGAGGGGGCCTGCGGTGGCATGTACACGGCGAACACGATGGCGAGCGCGGCCGAGGCTCTCGGTATGTCCGTCCCCGGAAGTGCCGCCCCTCCGGCACCCGACCGTCGACGCGATCGTTATGCCCGCGAAAGCGGGGAGGCCGTCGTCGGCCTGCTGCGGCGGGGCATCACCGCCCGCGACATCATGACCAAGGAAGCGTTCGAGAACGCAATCGCCGTGGTGATGGCGTTCGGGGGCTCCACCAACGCGGTGCTGCACCTGTTGGCCATCGCACATGAAGCCGACGTCGAACTGTCCCTGGAAGACTTCTCCCGCATCGGGTCGCGGGTGCCGCATCTGGCCGACGTCAAACCGTTCGGCAGCCACGTGATGACCGATGTCGACCGGATCGGCGGCGTGCCGGTCGTCATGAAGGCTCTGCTCGACGCCGGCCTCCTCCACGGCGATTGTCTGACCGTGACGGGAAAGACGGTGGGCGAGAATCTGTCCGACATCGCACCACCCGATCCTGATGGGCGCGTCCTGCGCGCGATCTCCTCCCCGATCCACCCCACCGGCGGGATCACCATCCTCCGGGGATCGCTCGCACCCGAGGGCGCCGTGGTGAAGTCGGCGGGTTTCGACTCCGATGTGTTCGAGGGTGTCGCCCGGGTCTTCGACCGAGAGCGCGCCGCAATGGACGCGCTCGAGGACGGGACCATCACCGCGGGCGACGTCGTGGTGATCCGCTATGAAGGCCCGAAGGGAGGCCCCGGCATGCGAGAGATGTTGGCCATCACCGGCGCCATCAAGGGCGCCGGGCTCGGCAAGGACGTCCTGCTGATGACCGATGGTCGGTTCTCCGGTGGCACCACCGGACTGTGTGTCGGACACATCGCGCCCGAGGCCGTCGACGGTGGGCCGATCGCTCACGTCCGCGACGGTGACCGGATCCGTCTCGACGTCGCGTCGGGAACACTCGACCTCCTCGTCGACGACGACGAATTGTCTCGACGCGCAACCGGATTCACCCCGTTGCCGCCGCGCTACACGCGCGGGGTGTTGGCCAAGTACTCGAAGCTGGTGACGTCGGCGTCGCGGGGTGCCGTCTGCGGCTGACCGGTCCGGTCAGCGCAGCTTGGCGCCGTAGACACGGCTGATGTCGAGAGTCATCAGCACCCGCCGGTCGTCGACCATGACCTGGCGGTACTCGACCCAGTCCGGATGCTCCCCGGCCCCACGCCGGTAGTACTCGACGAGCGCATCCACCTCGGGCCCGTCTGGATCGGTCCCCGGCCCGGTCAGGGTCACCGATCCTTCCGCGGTCGCCCAGGTGTATCCGTCCGGGCTGGTGAACTCGATCGCTGCCCGCGGGTCGCGCCGGAGGTTCGCGGTCTTCGCCCGTCCCTGCGTCATCGACACCAAGATCGCGTCGGCGTCGCGGTCGTACACGACGGTGACCGGTGAGAGCTGTGGGAGTCCGTTTGCCTTGATGGTGGCCAGGACGCCGATCGTGCTGTCGGCGATGAGGGTGCGTGGGTCGTAGTCGGTGTCAGTCATGACCATGCCAACCCCACGGGCTCCGACGTCATTCCGGTGCGAGATCGTTCATGTCTCGTCGCGGACAGAGTCGTCGGGCACCGACTTCGCGACGATCGCCTGCAACGCCGCGATGTGCGCCGTGAATGCCTCACGCCCGGTCGCGGTCAGCCGGGCGCGTACGGTGCGCCGACGACCGGTGAGGCGGCGTTCGGTGACCAGGTAGCCGGCCTGTTCCAGCGTCGAGAGCTGCTTGGACAGCGCCGAATCCGAGAGCGTCAATTGTTCTTTGAGATAACCGAACTCAGCCCAGTCCACGGCGGCGAGCGTGGCGACCAGCGACAGGCGGGTGCTCGGATGGATCAGTTCGTCGAAGCCCTCGACGGTCATATCCGCGCCCACCGGCACAACGTGCGGAAGATCTCCGGGCCACCGAAACCGACGATCGCGGCAACGATGACCGCCGCCCAGATCGCCGCGTGCTCCGCACCGTCGGCGGCGAGTAGCAGCGCCGCTCCGATCGTCAAGGCGACCAGGGCGATGAGCATGCCGATCACCACAGCCGGCACACGCCGACCGGCGACGTCGGCACGCACCTGCAGACGAGGGGTGCGTCGTCGGCCGTTGAGCAGTCGCGCCGCCGCGGCCGAATGACCCACCGCGAAGACAATGGTGGCGACCGTCGCCAGCCAGGCGGGACCCAGGTCTCCGAGGACACCGAGGATCACCCACGCGGCGGCCATCACCCACCAGTACGTGCGCGGCAAGCCGACCTCGTCGGCAACGCGTTGACGTGCCCCGTCGGCGGCCGCCAGCGCCTCGCGAGCCTGATCCGGAGTCATGTCTGCCATCACGATCCACCTCACTTTCCTAGTTGGAAAGTAATGGTGAACTTTCCAAGCAGGAAAGTCAACCGGTTCGGGTCGGCGCGGCGAAACAGTGCGGCCCGGGCACACGCCCGGACCGCACCCTTCTCGCCACCGGCGATCAGTTGCCGGTCAGCTTGTCTTTGATCTTGGTCGCGGCGTCCTTGACATCCTCGACACCGTCCTTGAGCGCCGACGATGCCTGATCGGCCTTGCCCTCGCCCTCGAGCTGGTCGTCACCGGTCGCACTGCCTGCGGCTTCCTTGGCCTTGCCCTTCAGATCTTCGGATTTGTTCGAGATCTTGTCGTCGAGTCCCATTCTCGCCACCTTCTCTTTCTTTGTGAGGACGCATCGGCGCAGGTTGCACCGGCGCGCTGTTTCGGATTGACGCTGCCCCGCTGGATGCGTTGTCAGCGTTTGGGATTCTCCAGGTGCACGAGCGCCTGCACATGGATGTCGGAACCGTCGACTGCGGTACGGACGGCATCGGTGGCGTCACCGACGACCTTCGCGATCTCGGCATAGGAGCGAGTGGGCCGTGTGGTCACCGTCAGCCGGATGATCTTGCGGTTCCGATCGTCGAGCGCCTTCACCGCCACCCGGTCGAACATGGTGTGCCCCTTGAGATCTTCGGCGACGGCACCGGCTATCAGCTTCGGCGGCACAGTCAGGGCGCCGTCGGCGCCGCTGCCATCGAGGATCAGGTCGTCGACACTGCCGGGCGCGATGGACGCGGTGACGAGCCGCGTGCCCCACACGAGGGCGACGACCACGATCGCGACGAGTACCACCGGCCACCACGGCCCGTCGGCAAAGCGGACGATCGCATCCCCGTCGACCCGATCGATCCAGCCGACGATCGGCTCGGCCCCGGCACGCCAGGCGATGGCGCCGGCCCCGACCACGAGGAGCATGACTCCGATGAGTCCCACCGTGATCCGGTGCACGGCCGCTGGTCCGTGGTTCATCGGACGCCTCCTCCGTGTCGATCGACGATCTTGACCTTGGAGCGCAAGGGCTTCTCGAGGATGGAGACGACGTCGTCGACGGTGGCGCGTACGGCGGTCGGCTCGCCTACCTCGGCACGCGCGGCGACGGTCACCTTCACCGTTCGACGGCCAACGACGGTCGTGGCGTGTTCAACCCCCGGGAGTTCGGAAACCACTGCGCTGCATCGCCGGGCCACGTCGCCACGTCGAGTCCACATCACCTGGTGGCCGGCAAGGCTCAGGTGGGTGCGCTTGCGCGGGGCGACCGCAAGCCACAGAAACATCGATCCCACGATCACGGCGGCGATCGCCGCAGGCCACATCCAGGCCCACCAGCGTAGGTCCGCGACCCACCGGGCCGCAGCGGCCAGCCACCCCTCGCCGCCCAGCCAGCCCGCCCGCACGATGAGGTCGCGCACCGCGATCACGGCGAGGGCCGCGAAGGCCATACCGAGCACCGTGCCGACGATCGCCGCACCCGGATTGGCCGCAGGCGCGAAGACCTTTCCCGAGGTGGTGTCGGCGGTCCCGGTGGCCACCGTCTCGTCGGTGGCGGACGGGCGTTGCGCCCGGCCCGCGACTGTCTGACTCATGATTCCTCTCCCGGTTCACCATCGGGTCCGGCGATCTCGATGAAACCCTTGTTCCGCCGAGCCGCCTGCGCACGCGGAACAATCTGGGACACAGCGACATCCACTCGCGAAGGCCGTATGCCGGCCAGCCGGGCGAGTTCGCCCGCCACGTGAGCGCGAACCTGTTGACACACCTCGGCGACCGCGCACGGCCACGACAGTGCGATGTTCACCGACACCCGCGGTGCGGACTCGGACATCGCGACCTTCGCGTTCGGATAGTCTCCGCCGACCAATGCCCGTCCCGGAGTCGAGCCGCCGAGCAAGGAACCGATCGACCCCTGATACTCGACGACTCCGTCGATGTCGAGGGCGGCACGGGCGGCGATCTTCTCCCCGACCCGATCGGCGATCACCAACGCACCGGCCGGTCCATCCGACGACGCCACGACGGTCCCGGTCGGGCCCGGATCGACGGATCCGACGCCTCGGGCGACAGTAGCCGATTCAGCCACGGTTCTTGCTCCGCAGCAATGCGCCGAAGTCGATGGCACCGTCGCGCTGCAGGCCCAGTGCCAGTCCGACGATGCCGAGCAGGATGGCGAGCACGAAGCCGCCGAAACCACCGGCAATGCCCGCGATGGCCAGCAGGATGCCGGCGATGAGCCCGAGGGCCGCGTTGCTACTCATGGTTTCTCTCCTCCGGTTCGTCATCCCCCGCGTCGGCGGAATCGTTTCCGCCAGTACTGATGTCCTCGATCGTGACACTGACCGGAGATCCGGTGAGCCGCTCTGCCGCGTCCCGCGCGTCCTCGGCGACCGACCGGAGATCCTGGTCGAGACCCACCACGAGGTGAACCTCGCCGTGGTCGTCCGACAGTGCGACGCCACTGACGCGGCCGCCGGGCAGATAGGTCGCGACCTCCCCGAACAGCCCGCCGTGCAATCCGGTCACACCGGGCACCGCGAGCACAGCGTCAGCAACCTGCTCGGCCAGCGAGCGACTACCTTGACCGGCGTCGGGATCGGCGGCCGACGAGACCGGCGACTGTTCGGTCATCACTGCACGCGCGGGGTGTCGGAACCGTTGTCGTCGTCGCCGAAGTTGATGTCGTGCACGGTGACGTTGACCTCGGTGACCTCCAGTCCGGTCATCTGCTCGATGGCGGTGATCACGTTGCGTCGGATGGCCGCGGCGAGCTGGTGAATAGCAACCCCGTAGTCGGCGACCACGGACACGTCCACGGCGGCCTGCCGTTCCCCGACCTCCACATCGATGCCCTGGGTGGTGTTGGCCGACGCACCGGGTAATACGTCTCGGACCTTGCCGACGGCACGCTCGGTGGTACCACCCACGTCGTGCACACCATCGATCTCGCGAGTCGCGATACCCGCGATCTTGGCGACGACCGTGTCGGCGATCGAGGTGCGGCCGCGCTCGCCCGCGCCGTCGGCGCGGTCGCGTCGGGCGAGCGCACGCCCGGTACCGGTGGTGTCCGCGCCGACCGTGCTCGACACTGCCTCGCTCGGGCCCGTGGTCGTGGTAGCGGTATCGGACATGTGAACTCCCTAGTTCTACTGACGACGGTCACGGACCGGTCTCCCGGCGAACTCATCGCCGGATCACGCGGGCCGTGTATAGAGTCAGTCGTAGTGGACAGCGAAAGTGCACGCGGCGATTCGCGTAATCCCGGTCACAGCACCGGATTGTCGCTCGGCGAACTGACCGACGACCATCTGGCGGCTGCCGCGGCGGTAGGTGATGAAGAGGCGTTCGGCGTTCTCGTCCACCGGATGTCGCCGGTTCTGCTGCGTTATCTGCGCCGCATGGTCGCCGATCCGCAGATTGCCGAGGACCTGGCGCAGGAGACGCTTCTGCACGCCTGGAAAGGTCTGCCCGATTTCGGTTTCCGGAGTTCGTTCCGCACGTGGATGTTCACCATCGCGCACCGCAAGACCGTCGACCACTGGCGCAAACGGCGAGACGTGCCCGCCGACGACGAGCAGTTCGCCGACCTCGCCCATCCCGGCCCCCTACCGGCTGAGGAGGTCGAGCGGTCGACGCTGATCGAGGCGCTCCGCTCGGAACTCGGCAATCTGCCGCCCACCTCGCGTGCGGCGTGGTGGCTGAAGGAAGTGGAGGGCCTCTCGCTCGAGGAGATCTCGCGGATCCTGCAGATCAGCACCGGCTCGGTACGCGGGCATCTGCAGCGCAGCCGCAAGTTCCTGTCGACTCGGCTGTCCCCGTGGCGGCCCGGGAGCGGCTCTGCGCCACCGGCGGCTGCCGGCGACACGCCGATCGGGGAACCGCAGACCACAGCCGCGAGAGGAGGACGGGCATGAACGACATCTACGTCGATGACGCCGCCGACGACACGGACGCCTGGCTGGTCGAGGCCGGACGGCAGATCGACGAACCCGACAGCGACGTCGAGCGGCTTATCAGCTCCATTTCCGCGGGCCTGGGCCGTACCCGCAGGCCGGCGCGCGCCCTGGCCACCGACTCCCCCGGCATCCGGGTCACCGACCGCATCGTCAAACAGCTGATCGCGATCCGGATACGTCGCGAGCTGGGCCGGCTCGCGGTGTTCGCGTCGGTCGACGGTGAGGGCGAGGACATCGACGGGGTCCGGGTGGGGCTCATCGCCCGCTACGCCGACGATCTGCGCGAGATGTCCGACCGTGTTCGCGACGTGGTCGACACGGTGCTGTTCGACACCGTCGGCGAGAACGCGAGCGCAGCAGCGCGCCGGAACATCTCGGTGCGCTGGCAAGACGTGTACACCCGGGAATGGCTGTGAGCCGACCATTCTCGGGTGGAAACGCTGATCAGTCGAGACAGAACTCGTTGCCCTCCGGGTCCGTCATCACGATGGTGCCGAGTTGCAGTGGCAGATCCGGATCGAAGCGCCGCAGCCGCGTGGCCCCCCGACCGACCAACCGTTCGCACTCGGTTTCCAACGCGGACATGCGGTCGGCGCCCTGCAGGCCTGGTGCCGCCCGCACATCAAGGTGGACACGGTTTTTCGCGGTCTTGCCCTCGGGCACGCGCTGAAAGAACAGCCGTGGCCCGGCCCCGTCGGGATCGATGATCGCCGACGCATCATTCCGCCGCTCCGGCGCGATCCCCATCGCGTCGAGCGCAGCATCCCAGGAATCGAAGCCGGGCGGCGGGTCTTGCAGTCGGTACCCGAGGGTGTCGGCCCAGAAGGCCGACAACCCTGCCGGGTCAGCACAATCGAATGTCACCTGAATTTCTGCAGCCATGCCTCACGATGGCACGGATCGAGGACCATCAGGGTCCGCATTCGGCGGTTTCGGACGATCAGCTGTAGTGCGGATTGTTCATCGCCGGGATGGTGATGTTGATCGGCATCCGCAGCTCGGACATGTAGAAGAGCACGAACTGGCGGAGGAACTCGTCGAAGAGCCAGTACGCCTCCTTCGGCATCCCGACGTTCAGCAGCCCTTCGCGGACCGCCACATACGGGCCCCATGCCGTCTCCAGGAGTGGCGTCCACACCGGCTCGCGCGGGATCGCCAACCAGTCGGCGATGCGATCTCCGAGCATGAACCGCGTGAGCGCACCCAACACCGGCCTGCTGAGCAACGACAGGTCGAGGTTCATGCCGAGATCGAGCAAGATGTCGGCGAGCTTCTTGCCCTCGGTGGTGGGCGCCAGGATCGGGTCGAGCACCTGCTGCGCCTGCCCATCGGCAGCATCCCAGGACTTCGGGATGTATTGGTCCTCCACTCCGAGCATGTGCGCGGTGACCTGCCACGAGTGCAGGAAGCCCGCGGACTCGTCGGGCGCGATGGGCACCTTCCACTTCTGGAGATTGCGCATGACCGTCGTCGGCAGGCTGTGCCAGGTGACCATGATGTCGGCCTGACTGATCGGCACCTCTTCGGTTGCCGAGTGCTTCCACCACGGCGACCCGGGGAGGATGTGCCGAACAGCTGCATGGGCCATTCGCGTTTTGAGGCAGGTGACGATCATCTCGCCGTCAGGTGCATACGCGTTCAGCGAGCCGATGTCGTAACCGAGCTTTGCCGTCTTGGTGATGCGGTCCTTCATGTCCGCGCCACCCTGCGAGTAGTAGACGGCTCGCGCCTCCTTGGGGATGACGGTGCTCATCATGCCGCTGGCAAAGCCGTACAGGACACCGAGGTACGTGCCGCGCTTCTGATTGAACTTCACGGCCGCACCGAGCTTGTCCTGATCGGTCCAGGCCGGAAGTCGACGCGCATGCTCCATGAAGTCACGCAATTCGGTGGGCAGCCCGGCAGGCAACGGCTGACCGTTCTTTGTCCACCCCCGCAGGAGACTGTTGACCTTCGGGATCTCCCCACGGTCGAGCAGACGTGCGATGACCGGGTCGGCCTCCTCGTCCCAGACCTCGCGCGGATTCGTGCCGCTCCCGTAACCCGGCACCGACTGGGCTGGCGACCATGTCCACGGGGTCGCCGGCGCCACCAGCGCCGCCGCGCCCGCCGCACCGACGACCCCACTCGCCTTCAGTAACCCCCGCCTACTGACGTCTTCCATTTCCGCTGCTCCCGACCATCTCCGCTAGTATTGATGCAATGAAACAGATTTTGTTTCATTGCATCATGCCTATCACGTTGTGACGGCCCTCACAAGCAGTTCGGCGAAAGAATGCGGCATTGACGCCGCGACAGGATCGGATAGCTTCAGGAGGTGTCGATGAATCCCGCATCACCCACGCCCACCGGCAGATCCCTGCTCGAACGGGCTTACATCGATGCGCTGGAGTCCACCGACGACGCCGACGAGACCCGCGCACGCCTTCTCGACGCCGCCTTCGACCTGTTCTGCCGATCAGGCATCCAACGGACGTCGATGGAAGAGGTCGCCCGGCGCGCAGGCCTTTCACGGATCACGCTGTACCGCAAGTTCGACACCAAGGACGCACTCGTCGAACAACTCGTCGTCCGGGAATTCCGGCGCTATTTCACGCAGTTCCTCGACGACGTCCGTCCGGCTACCACCGCGGCCGATCGAGTGGTCGTGGGATTCGTGAGTTCACTGCGGGTCATATCGCAGAATCCGCTGATCGCCGGGCTGCTCGAGTCGGACCTGTCCTTGTTCGTCGGTTCACTGATCGACGAGAACGGCGGCATGGTGGCGACCGTTCGACAGTTCGTCGCCGGACAACTCCGCAGTGAGCAGCACGCCGGAAACGTCTCCCCCGACCTCGATGTCGATCTGGTCGCCGAGATGATGGTGCGGATCTCCGCGTCGTTCCTGACCATCCCCAGCCAGCTCGTCGACCTTTCCGATGAAGACCAACTGGCTTGCGTGGCAAGGCAATTCCTGGTTCCGATGCTCGACCCGGGACATGTCGCCCCCGACGGTGAGCCTGCGAGGGGAAATCCCGCTCGACCGTAATTCATCAAACGATGAAATTCGCATCCGCCGCGGGGCTACCCTGCCGGCATGCGCGCGATGATCATCAAGGAATTCCGCGAGCTTCGGCGCGACCGCCGAACCCTCGCACTGCTGGTGGTTCTGCCTCTGCTGTTGCTCGTCGTCTTCGGGTACGCAGCGAACTTCTATGTGTCGTCGACCAAGACGGCGGTGATCGGTCCGCAGGCCGCGCAGATCGCGGCCGGGCTGCCCGACTATTTCGACGTGACCCACACCGACGCCGCGCAGAACCGCGCAGACGGTGAGATGCTGCTGCGCGAGAACACCGTTGATGTCGTCCTGGTGACCGGCGAGTCCGGACCCGCACCTGTGGAAGCGCTCGTCGACGGCTCGAACCTCTTCGCCGCGCAGTCGACGGTGTCGGTCCTCAACAAGGCCGGAGGCGACGTCAACACCGATGTGATGTTCAACCCCGACCTCAAGACGTCGTGGGTCATGGTGCCGGCGATCATCGGCCTGATCCTGACGTTCATCGGCACCATCGTCACGAGCATCGGACTGGTCCGTGAACGCGAAGCAGGCACCCTCGAACAACTCGCGGTGATGCCCATCAAGCCCAGTCAGGTCATCCTCGGCAAAATCGCGCCGTATTTCCTGTTGGCTGCCGTCGACATGATCGTGGTGACCGTTCTGGGCATGCTGCTGTTCGGGGTGCCGTTCACCGGCAACGTCCTCGTGTTCGCCTTGGGTGCAGCACTATTCCTGTTCGTAGTGTTGGGTCTCGGAGTCCTCATCTCGACCATCTCGCAGACGGTCGGCCAAGCGATCCAGACCGCGTTCTTCTTCCTGTTGCCGCAGATCCTGTTGTCCGGCATGATCTTCCCGCTCGATGCGATGGCTGCCGGGGTCAGATGGATCGGATATCTCCTGCCGCTGACCTATTTCACGATGATCTCCCAGGGCGTGATGCTGCGTGCGGCACCGATCTCGTCGTTGTGGCTGCCACTCGTGGTGCTCGCGGCGATGGCGGTCGTGGTCTTCACCGGTGCGACCATGCGTTTCCGACACGATCTGGCACCCAACGCGCCGCGCTCGACCACCACCACCGACGACGTCAGCGACCCGGCATGAGCGCGTCGATCCGTTCGGCCACAGTACGATTCGGCGACACCGTCGCCCTCGCCGACGTCACCGTCGACATCCCGGACGGCCGCATCGTCGCGGTCGTGGGCGGCGACGGCGCAGGCAAGTCCACCATGTTGCGCGCGCTGGCACGTGAGGTCGCACTCGATTCCGGCATTCTGCGTTCGCCGTCCAAATCCGATATCGGTTACCTGCCCGCAGGTCCGGGCAGCTGGGCCGCCCTGACCGTCCGGGAGAATCTCGACTTCGTCGCCGGCATCTATGGTCTCTCGGGCCCCGAACTCACCGAACGACGTGAGGCGATGATCGAGCGCGCCGGTCTCGCGATCGCGGCCGATCGCGTCGCGGCCGCGCTGTCCGGCGGCATGCGGCGTAAGCTCGCCGCGGCGATGGCGATGATCCACCGCCCCACCCTGCTGATCCTCGACGAACCGAGCACCGGTGTCGATCCGGTCAGCCGAATCGATCTGTGGCGCATGATCTCCGAGACGGCCGCGGACGGTGCGGCGGTCATCATGTCGACAACCTACCTCGACGAGGCCGAACGGGCCGCACACCTGGTGATCCTCGACGACGGTCACATATTGACCCAGGGATCGTTCGACGATGTACGCGACGGCTTCGACGGCACCGTGACCCACGGACCCGATCCGGTCCGAGCCGAATGGTCGTGGCGTCGCGGTCGCGAGCGCCACGAATACTGGCCACCCGGATCGCAACCGGATCAGAACGTGCAAGCCATCGGTGCGCCGGACTTGGAGGACATCGTGATCGCGCTGTCGCTGCGGAGGCAACTGACCACCGGGGCCGACCGGTGAGCGCCGGAGTGATTCGCGCCGACCGGGTGACGCGACGCTTCGGGGAGTTCACCGCGGTCGACGATGTCACGATGGACGTGGGCGCCGGCGAGGTCGTGGGTCTTCTCGGCGCGAACGGCGCGGGCAAGACCACCCTCATCCGAATGCTCCTCGGCCTGCTCACGCCGACCAAGGGAGCGGTCACCCTGTTCGACGGCCCGCCGGACCGCAGCCGCCGCGCCCGGCTCGGCTACGTCCCACAGAACCTGGGTCTGTACCGCGACCTCACCGTCGCCGAGAATCTGGGATTCACCGCAGGCACCTATCGCGTTGCGGCACCGAACCTCCCGTCCGACCTGATGCCGCAGGCGGACACGTTGGTCGGCGAGTTGCCCCTGGGGGCCCAGCGGCGGGTGGCCTTCTTGGCGGCGCTGTGCCACAGTCCCGCCGCGCTGGTACTCGACGAACCGACGTCCGGTGTCGACGCATTGTCACGAGCGCGTCTCTGGGACACCATCCGCGGTGAGGCCGATCGCGGGGCCGGCGTGCTGGTGACCACGCACTACATGGAGGAGGCCCAGGAATGCGATCGTCTGCTGCTCATGGCGGCGGGACGGCTCGTCGGTCACGGCAGCGAATCCGACATCATCGGTGACACCGAGGCCGTCGCCGTGCACACCGACGACTGGGCGTCGGCCTTCGCGGCGCTCAACGCGGCAGGCGTACCGGTCATCCTGTCCGGCCGCGCAATCCGGGTGGCCGACACCGCGCCCGGCAAACTCGAGCGCATCCTGGCCGAGGCACACATCCCCGCAACGGTCACACCGGTGCCTGCGACCATCGAGGAACGTATGCTCGTTCTCGCCAAGCAGGCGACCGGGACGTGACGGCCCGCGCCCGCGGGCGACCCCGGCTCGGGGCGAGCGCCGCGAATCGCGACCGCATCCTCGACGCGGCGCGAGAACTCTTCGCCGAGAGCGGATTCGAACGGACGACGATGCGGGCGATCGCCGGCCGCGTCGGCGTCGACACCGCGCTGATCCACCATTATTTCGGCACGAAGGACGCGCTGGTCGTCGAGGCGCTGCGGCCCGACATCGACCCGGCAACCATCTTCGCCGGCCTCGCCGACCACGGCCCACACCCCGGCACGGAGTTCGCCAGGCGGGCCCTTCATGTCTGGGAAGACGACGGACCGCGGCGTGATCGTGCCGTCGCGCTCCTGCGTATTGCGATGACCCACAACGAGATCGCCGAACGGATGCGCGCGTTCTATCTCGGCCTCGCCCAGACCGCGCTCGGTGACCTCGTCGGGGGCGACGATCGAGATCTACGGCTCGCATTGGTCGCGGGACAAATGTTGGGCCTCGCCATGATGCGGCACGTCCTCGTCCAGCCCGACATGGCAGCGGCCGATCTCGACGATCTGGCGCGGCGGGTGGGACCGGTCATCGACCACTACCTGTCCGGGTCAATTGATCCCGGCGAACTCGGCGAACCTCAGCGACGCTGACGCCCATGTGTGCCGGGTGCGAGCGCCTCCAGGCGCCGACGCGCCTCGAGGACCGCCGATCGTGCCGCTTCCAGTCGCTCTTGCGCGGCCCGATGTTCGTCTTCGGCGGTCGCAACCTGCTTACGCGCGAAACGAAGGGCATGTTCGCTGCGTGCGAGTTCGGCCCGCAGGCGGTCGGCGTCGACGCTCAGTTCGTCGACGCGGGCAAGCGCGTTGCTCACCGACTCGGCGGCCCCCTCCGCACCGGATTCCGCGGCCGGGACGGCCGCCTGCGCCGCCGCGAGTTCGGCACGCGCGGCCTCGACAGACGCTGCGTCGGCGGCCCTGCTGTCCTGCAGGTCGTCACCGTCGGCGCCGTCATCGGCAACGGCCGCCCGGTCGGAGTCGACCCGTTCTGCGTCCACCTCTTCTGCGTCCCCCTCTTCTGCGTCGGCCTCTTCTGCGTCGACCGGCTCAGGGACCACGAAGACACCGGCTGGTCCGAAACCGCTGTACTCGGTCGGGGCGACGAGCCGTCCACTGCGCACCTGCGCGGAGACCTCCTCGTCGGCCAGAACGGCACGCAAGGTCTGGGTGACATCCCGCAACGCAGAGTCCGACAGTCGAATCCCACGGTCGGCGGCCTCACCGCGGACCGATGCCACCGCCGCCGTCACCACCTGCTGTCTGTGACCGGCCAGTTCGCGAAGTCGCTCCGACGAGGATTTCCGCTGCGCAGCAACGAGTTCCGAACCAAGATCGAGGAGTTCGTCGAGTTCGTCGGGATGACGACGGACCCACTGGTTGATCGCCCACGCCGACTGCGTCGGACGTCGCAATGCCGTGATCGCCGCGGCGAGGTCACGGGCGCCGTCGCTGCGCGCCTGTCGCGCCGCCGCGTTACGGCGCGCCACGAAGTCCGACGGAGCCAGTCCGTAGAGTTCGTCGGCGACATCGTCGAGATCGGCCATCGCTCAGCCGCCCGCGCGGGGGTCGAGCGCGCAGGTCGCACCGATCGCCGCCCGCGGCCATCCGGCCATCGTGGTCCTCCTGACACGTCCGCCGAGCATTCCTTCGGTCAGCCTAGGCGCAACCCGGTCATCGATCTCCGGTTCGGCGACCTGACGCGGTCTCCGCGGGCGAGCCGGCCATGACCTAACCTCTGGTACATGTCCGCCCGTACCTCGCGCGCGTTCGTGGGCCCGAACGCCGCCGACACGAATCCACCACGTGACCGCAACGTGCTGCGTCGCGGACAGATCACGTCGGCGCCCGCGGTCCGCGATCTGGCGGTGTGACGTCGTGTCGGGTCTTCGGGCAGAGAACTACGAACACGTGACGGTTCTGGCCTCCGAGCACGGCGGCGCGTTCCCGTACGGCAACACCGTCGTGGTGAACGGGTCGTCGGCGTCGTTGGTGATCGACCCGTCCACCGAGGTCGATCACGATCCGATCGGCGCCGACGGAGTGATGATCAGTCACGCCCACGAGGATCACATCGCCGGTGTGAAACATTTCCACGCGCCGATCCACACCCACACCGCGGACGTCGCGGCGGTCCGGTCCCTGGAGGTGCTGATCGACGGGTACGGCCTCAGCCGCGACGATCGAGCCCTCGTCGAGTCCGAGATCGGCAACCAATTCGACCTGCCCGACGGCTTCCCCGACGCGATCGGTGTCGACGCCGACCACGTCTTCGACCTCGGCGACGTGACGGCGACCGTCGTCCACCTGCCGGGCCACACGGCCGGCCACTGCGGCGTCCTGGTGGAGCCGACCGGTTTCTTCTACATCGCCGACATCGACCTCACCTCGTTCGGACCGATGTACGGCGATGTGGGCAGCAGCCTCGACGACTATCTGACCTCCATCGACCGGGTCCGGGAAGTCGATGCCCGGTGGTACGGAACCTTTCATCAGAAGGGTGTGATCGCTGGCGCCGGTGAACTGCGCCGCCGTCTCGACGATTACGCCGCGGTGATACACCGTCGCGACGAACGACTGCTGGCATTGCTCGACCGGCCACGAACGATCGCGGACATCGTCGCCCATCGACTCGTCTACCGCCCCCACGTCGACCTCGGATTCGTCGATCAGGTGGAGACCCGTACGGCCGAGCTGCATCTGCGCAGGCTCATCCGGCATGGTCAGGTGATCGGTACCGACGACGGCCTCTTCCACCGCACCTGACCGACGATACCCATATGCCTCACCCAGGTCTGGGCAAATCGGCCCGACGCCGGTGGTCAGCGTGGAAGGATCGGGCCATGAGCGAGCACACATATCGAGTCATCGAGGTCGTCGGCTCCTCCCCCGACGGAACCGACGCTGCCATCGCCAATGCCATTGCGCGCGTCGCCCAGACCACCCGAAACGTCGAATGGTTCGAGGTCGTCGGAACCCGCGGTCATGTCGTCGACGGCACCGTCGCCCACACTCAGGTGACCCTCAAGGTCGGATTCCGGATCGAACCGAGCGACTCGATCGACTGATCCGCACCGACGTTCGACCCAATTCGCGGCAAAGACTTGACTGAGTCCAGAAAACGGCCCATATTGGGTGGGTGCCGTCACACAGCGAGTACGCCGACAAGTTGCGCGGGGCCGACCTCCGGGTCACCCGCCCGCGTGTCGCGGTACTGGAAGCCGTGAGCACGAACCCCCACGCCGATACCGAGACGATTGTCGGGCAGGTCCGTTCCGGACTGCCCGACGTCTCGCGCCAGGCGGTTTATGATGTGTTGCGCGCCTTGACAACTGCTGGTCTGGTGCGGCGCATCCAACCGTCCGGTCACGTGGCTCGCTACGAGTCACGTGTCGGCGACAATCACCATCACGTCGTCTGCCGGTCCTGCGGGATCATCGCCGACGTCGACTGTGCCGTCGGACAGGCGCCATGCCTCACGCCGTCGGAACACAACGGCTTCGTCCTCGATGAGGCCGAGGTCATCTATTGGGGTCTGTGCGCAGACTGCGCGACCTCTCCCGCTTCGGGATCACATCCGTGATCACAGCCCGAATCACCCACTCCCGAAAGGAATGTCGTGACCGAGGAAAACCCCGCCCAGGCATCTGAGCATCCCCCGATCGCCGAGGCGAACACCGAACCGGGGGAAGGCGGCTGCCCCTTCCGGATCAAGTCCCCCACCGAGGGCGGCGGCAACCGTGACTGGTGGCCGGAGCACCTGAATCTGAAGATCCTCGCCCACAACCCCGACGTCATCAATCCGCAGGACCCCGGCTACGACTACGACAAGGCGCTCGAGGGCCTCGACGTCGACGGATTGGTCGCCGACCTCAAAGCAGTGATGAAGGACTCGCAGCCCTGGTGGCCCGCCGATTTCGGCCACTACGGCCCGTTGTTCATCCGTATGTCGTGGCACGCCGCGGGCACTTACCGCGTGGAAGACGGCCGTGGTGGTGCGGGTACCGGGATGCAGCGCTTCGCGCCGCTGAACAGTTGGCCCGACAACGTCAGCCTCGACAAGGCGCGCCGTCTTCTGTGGCCGGTCAAGAAGAAGTACGGCAAGGCCCTCTCGTGGGCCGACCTCCTGGTCCTCGCCGGCAACGTCGCCCTCGAGGACATGGGATTCAAGACCAAGGGATTCGCCTTCGGCCGTGTCGACGAGTGGGAGCCGGAAGAGGTCTACTGGGGCGCCGAGGCCGAGTGGTTGGGCACCAACCTGCGTTACTCGGGCGAGCGCAAACTCGAGAACCCGCTCGCCGCGACGACCATGGGCCTGATCTATGTCAACCCCGAAGGGCCCGAGGGCAATCCGGACTACTTGGCGGCCGCACAGGACATCCGCGACACGTTCGGCCGGATGGCGATGAACGACGTCGAGACCGCGGCGCTCATCGTCGGTGGACACACCTTCGGCAAGACGCACGGCAACGGTGACGCCGACCTCGTCGGCCCCGAGCCCGAGGCCGCCCCGCTCGAAGAGATGGGTCTCGGCTGGCGTAATCCGCAGGGCAGTGGCGTCGGGGCGGACGCCATCACCAGCGGCATCGAGGTCACCTGGACGCACACGCCGACCAAGTGGGACAACAGCTTCCTGGAGATCCTCTACGGCAACGAATGGGAACTCACCAAGAGTCCTGCCGGTGCCAACCAGTGGCAGCCCAAGGACGGCGGCTGGGCCAACTCGGTGCCCGATGCATTCGGCGAGGGCAAGACCCATCCGTCGATGCTGACCACCGACCTCACCATGCGGTTCGATCCCGAGTACGGCAAGATCACCCGACGCTGGCTCGATCACCCGGAGGAGCTCGCCGAGGAGTTCGCGAAGGCATGGTTCAAGTTGCTGCACCGCGACTTGGGTCCGGCCATCCGCTACCGTGGCCCGCTGGCTCCGTCGGAGACCTATGGCTGGCAGGACAATGTACCCGCTCAGGACGGCGCGGTGATCTCCGACGCGGACATCGATTCGCTAAAGTCGCAGATCCTGGCGTCGGGACTGACTGTGCCCCAGCTGGTCTCGACCGCATGGAAGGCCGCATCGACGTTCCGTGGCAGCGACTTCCGCGGCGGCGCGAACGGCGGTCGGATCCGCCTGGAACCGCAGGTGTCGTGGGAGGCGAACAAGTCCGATGACTTCGCCCAGGTGATCAGCACCCTCGAGAAGATCCAGGAGTCCTTCAACGCCGAGCCGGGCGCCCAGGTCTCGTTTGCCGACCTGGTGGTCCTCGGTGGTGTCGCAGCCATCGAAAAGGCCGCCAAGGACGCCGGTTCCGAGGTTTCGGTGCCGTTCACCCCGAGCCGCACGGATGTGACACAGGATTCCGTCGATGTCGAGTCGTTCGCATATCTGGAACCGCGGGCCGACGGGTTCCGCAACTTCGAGGGCAAGGGCCTTCCGCTGTCGGCGGAGTACCTGCTCGTCGACAAGGCGAATCTGTTGACCCTCTCGGCCCCCGAGTTGACCGTCCTCGTCGGCGGACTGCGAGTGCTCGGTGCCAATCACCAGGGCTCCACGCACGGGGTGCTCACCGACAAGCCGGGACAGCTGACGAACGACTTCTTCGTCAACATCCTGGACATGGGCACCGAGTGGAAGGCCTCGCCGGCCGATGACGGCACCTACATCGGCAAGGACCGGACCAGCGGTGCAGATCGCTGGACCGGCACGCGTGCCGATCTCGTGTTCGGGTCCAACTCCGAACTGCGTTCCTACGCAGAGGTCTACGCCGAGGACGATGCGAAGGACAAGTTCGTCAAGGACTTCGTCTCCGCATGGGACAAGGTGATGAACCTCGACCGTTTCGATCTGGCCTGAGTTCTCCTGTCACGACGGTGCCCCCTTCCCGCTCGGGAAGGGGGCACCGTCGTCTGGCCCGGGGCGCGCGACAGGAGGTGTCGCTAGGCCGGCCCGTAGTTGAGGTGGACCACCCCGTTGTCGTAGATGTTGCTGGCCTGCAACCGCAAGGTCAGCTCGCCGGAATCGGACCAGAAACGCTCTCCGGACCCCAACGCGATCGGATAGACGAACAGATGCAGTTCGTCCACGAGTCCGTCGGCGAGCAGCGCACGCACCAGGGTGCCGCTGCCGGAGATGTAGATGTCGCCGTCGGTCTCGTCCTTGATGCGACGGATCGTCGCAGGATCGTACGGGCCCACGACAGTGGAGTTCTGCCATTCGACGGCGGGCTCGGTGCCCGCGACGACGAGCTTCTCGGTCTCGTTGAAGAACGGGGCACCCGGATCGTCCTCCGCGGTCCTCGTCGACCAGGCCGGCGCAAACGCCTCGAAGGTCTTTCTTCCCAACATGATTCGGGTCGATCGGGCGCAGATCGCGCCGATCGTCTCGCCCATCGCCGGATCGAATCCGAACGGCATCGTCCATGTCGGGTTCTCGTAGACACCGTCGAGCGAGATGAACTCGTGTACTGCGATCATTGTCGGGCTCCTGTCGTTCATTGTCGTCGCAATGTAGACCGGTCCTCGACCGGAAAATCATCGCTGCCGAACGATTCTCGATGCACGACGTCGGCGAGCGGGCGGCGACCGCGCCAACCGAACCGCTCCAGATCGGGCACGGCCTGCAACGCGGTCACCGGACCGAGGCACAACCAGGCCACCACCTCGACGGGCGCGGGAATCCCGACCAGCTCACGCAGAAACGGCTCCCGGTAGAACGACACCCAGCCCACCCCGAGGCACTCCGCCGTGGCCGCGAGCCACAGATTCTCGATGGCCAGCCCGACAGACAGCCGTCCCGTCTCGTCGATGGTGTGACGCCCCAGGATGTGTCGGCCGCCCCGGCTGGGATCGAACGTCACCACCACCCCGGTCCCCGACCGTTCGATGCCCTCCACCACGATCGGGCCGAAGGTGGCGGCCCGATCCGGCGGGAGCGTACGCGCGAAATCCTCACGACACTCGGCGACGTGTCCGGCGAACCGGGCGAGCGTCGACGGATTCTGGACCACGACGAAATCCCAAGGCTGGGTGTTTCCGACGCTGGGCGCGGCGTGTGCGGCCCCGAGTACGCGGTTCAAACGCACCTCGTCGACGATCTCCCCGGTGAACTCGTTGCGGACATCGCGGCGCGCACCGATCGACTCGTAGACATCCACCAGCACACCTCTTTCGATCCCGGCTCATCCAACCAACCATGATGACGTCGCGCCCCGGGCGCCGACGCACCGGGCCGGTTGGCCGCTCGGTGGCCACGCACTTCACGATGGCAGATGCCAGGCGACGGCGGCGCCGAGTGCACCGACTGCATTGAGCGCCCAGTGCAACGAGATCGGCGCGAGCAGACTGGTGGTGCGCAGGCGCAGCCATCCGAGCACCAGACCGGCAACCGACGTGGCCACCACCGCGCCGAGGATGCCGACGATCTGACCGAAAGTGCCCGACCCGAGCAGATCGCTCAGCCCTTCGTTGCCCTCGGTGAGACCCAACGACGAACTGATGTGCCAGAGTCCGAACGCCAGCGCCCCGAGCCCGAGCATCCATCGCACACCGAACACGCGGCCCAGTGCGCCCTGCAGGACACCACGGAACATCAGTTCTTCTGGCAACACCGTCTGCAACGGGATGACGACGAGACCGGCCAGCAACGCCTCGGATGCGCTGTCATAACGGTCCGAGAGAAAGAACTGCCGAGTCGCCGGGATGGCCACCGCAACCGATACGACAGCGAACACCGCCACCACCGCTGCCAGTGCGTACGGCACACCGGCTCGTAACTCCTTCGGGCTCAACCCCATCTCACGCCATCGCATACCGGCGAGCCGACTTCCACCGACCAACAACACGGCCGCCACCGGCACCACGACGATCCCGACCCAGTGGCCGGCGAAGTGTGCGAGCACATTGGTGACGACCAACATCGCCACCACCGCACCCAACAGCAACAGCGAGCGGGTTCTCGACGGCACGTCCGTACTCTGCCACGCCATCCCGGCGGGTGCCGCGAGAACCATGGCGGACGCCATGACCGAGAATGTCGTGCATGGCTCACCACCGGGACGTCGCGGCCACGATGGAACGGCATCAGGTGGCGATCTACCTCGGCGCCATCGTCGTCGGAACGGTGATCGGTCTCGCGGCACCCGGCACCACATCGGGGCTCGACGTCGCGATCAATCCTGCGATCGCCGTGCTGCTCTACGTGACCTTCCTCCAGGTGCCCGTGCGATCGTTGACCGAGGCCCTGCGCGACACCCGGTTCATGGCCGCCGTGCTGACCGTCAACTTCGTCGCCGTGCCGTTGCTGGTCGCGGTGATGTTCCCGTTGTTGCCGAACGACGACGCGATCCGCATCGGCGTGTTGTTGGTGCTGCTGTGTCCGTGCGTCGACTACGTCATCGTGTTCAGCCGCCTCGCCGGCGCCGATCACCGACGTCTTCTGGCGGCCACCCCGATCCTGCTCATCGCCCAGATGGCTCTGCTACCGGTCTACCTCAGCGTGTTCGTCGGCGGCGACCTCGCCGCCGTCGTGGACGTGGGCCCGTTCGTCACGGCTTTCGTGGTACTGATCGCGATCCCACTGGCATCGGCATGGCTCACCCAGTGGGCCGCCGATCGCCTACCGAGAGTGCAGCGCGTCCGTACGGGTGCCGACCTCACGATGGTCCCGCTGATGGTGATCGTGCTCGTCGTGGTGACGGCGTCGCAGATTCACACACTCGACGGGTACGTCCGCGACGTCGCCGCGGTCGTACCCGTCTATGGCGCGTTTCTGGTGGTGATGCCCATCGTCGGGGTGTCGGTGGCCAGACTGCTGAGGCTCGGTCCGGCACAACGACGGGCGGTCGCGTTCTCCGGGGCCACCCGCAATTCCCTCGTCGTGCTGCCGCTGGCCCTCTCGCTCCCGGCGGCCTACGACCTGGCCGGCTCGGTGGTGATCACCCAGACGCTCGTCGAGATCGTGGGCATGGTGGTCCTGGTCGCCGTGTTCAGGCGAGTGGGCCGCTCCCGGCCATGATCCACCGTGCGGCTCAGCCGTGCGGCCCGTCCTCGCTGAGTCCACCGTCCATGACGAACTCGGATGCGGTGGCATAGGAGGATTCGTCGCTGGCGAGGAACACGATGAAGGTGGACACCTCACTCGACTCCGCGGCCCGCCCCAGCGGAACGCGAACCATGTCTTCGGGAAGCCCCTCGGTCATCGGCGTCTTGATGAGACCCGGGTGAATCGAGTTCACCCGGATGTTGTGTGGTGCGAGTTCCAGCGCAGCCGATTTCGCGAGGCCGCGGACACCCCATTTCGAGGCGACGTAGCCATGCGCCCACGGGCTGCCCTTGAGCCCCTCGACCGAGGAGACGTTGATGATCGAGCCTCCTCCGGCCGCCTTCATCGGGTCCACGACGCTCTGGATTCCCAGGAAGGTACCGGTCAGGTTGACGTCGAGGATCTGCTTCCACTTGTCGAGGCGGAACTTCTCGATCGCGGCACCGTTGACGATGCCCGCGTTGTTCACCAGCACGTTGAGTTTGCCGAAATCGTCGACCGCGGTCGCGACCGCGGCCGCCCAGTCGTCCGGCGAGGTCACGTCGAGGTGCACGTAGCGTGCAGCGGCACCGAGTTCGTCGGCGAGCGCCTTGCCTTCGTCGTCGAGGATGTCGCCGATGACGACCTTCGCCCCTTCGTCGACGAGCATGCGCGCATGCGATGCGCCCATGCCCCGCGAACCCCCACTGATCACCGCGACCTTGTCATCTACACGTCCCATGGCGAGTGAGGCTACCTGGTCACGCGGCGTATGAGAACAGGTTCTACCGCCAAACCTGGTCACATGTTCTACTGATATGGACAGCAGTCCGGACAATTGTTCACCTGACCAGCGAGGAGACTCATCCATGGCCATTCGAGTGGCTCATGTCGGCACCGGCAACGTCGGGCGTCTGGCGTTGCGACAGCTCATCGACAACGCGCGATTCGACCTCGTCGGCGTGTGCGTGTCCACCCCGGAGAAGGTGGGCAAGGATGCGGTGGAACTCGCCGGGATCGACGCCGAGCCGACCGGGATCCTGGCCACGTCGGAACTCGACGACATCATCGCCGCGAACCCCGACTGCGTCGTCTACTGCGCGATGGGCGACACCCGTCCGGTCGAGGCGTTCGACGACTGTTTGCGTCTGCTGTCCGCAGGCATCGACGTGGTCGGCTCGGCGCCCGGTTCGCTGCAGTACCCGTGGGGAGTGATGCCGGAGAAGGCGATCACGAAACTGCAGACCATGGCCGACAAGAACGACGCCAGCATCTTCATCACCGGAGTCGACCCCGGCTTCGCCAACGACCTCATCCCCTTCGCGTTCGCGGGCACCTGCCAGGAGGTCGAGCAGATCCGCTGCATGGAGATCGCCGACTACGCCACCTACGACGGCGCCACCGTGATGTTCGACGTGATGGGGTTCGGTAAGCCCATGGACGAGACGCCGATGCTGTTCCTCCCGGGCATCCTCGGATTGGCTTGGGGCACAACGATTCGCCAGTTGGCAGTCGGCATGGGCGTCACCGTGGACGAGATCGTCGAACAGTACGAGGAACTCCCGGCGCCCGAGGACATCGAGATCGCCTCCGGACACGTCGCGAAGGGAACCCGTGCCGCGGTCCGCTTCGAGATCATCGGCATGGTGGCCGGCAGGCCGGCCATCGTCATCGAGCACGTGACCCGCCTGCAACCCGGTCTGGCGCCCGACTGGGCACAGCCCGCCCAGGACGGCGGCTGCTATCGGGTCGAGATCGTCGGAGAGCCCTCCTACCGGGTGGACATCTGCCCGACGAGCCGCAACGGTGACCACAACCACGCCGCGATCGTGGCGGCTGCCGGACGGATCGTGAACGCGATCCCGGCCGTCGTCGACGGGCCGTCGGGGATCTGCACGACACTCGATCTGCCGTTGATCACCGGCGCCGGGAACTTCGCCGTCTGACGCGTCGCATCTCGGCTCAACGGCGGCGGATGAGTCCGCTGGACTCCCGGTAGCGGCGGTACACCTCCGGTGTGGCCGGTGCGTCGACGTCGTGTCCGCCGAGTCGCCAGCGCGGCATCTCACCGGACAACGCCCAGGCCGCCTGGCGCGCGGCGCCGAGCGCAACGTATTCGGCCGGATCCGGCACGAATACCGGACGACCGAAGATCGCCGGCGCCAGCGCAGACACTGCCGGTGATCGACTGCCGCCACCGGTCAACAAGATCCGGTCGACGCCGATGCCCTGGTCGATGATGAGGTCCATGCAGTAGGCCAACGAACAGAGGAGTCCTTCGACAGACGCCCGCGCCAGATGTGCCGGCGTCCAGTTGTGGGTGGTGAGTCCGATCAGCGATCCGGTGGCCTCCGGGATGTTCGGCGACCGCTCACCGGCCAGGTAGGGCACCATCACCAGCCCGTCGGCCCCTGACGGTGCACCGAGGGCCAGTCGACCGAACTCGTCGAGATCGACACCGAGGGTCGCCGCGGTGGCGGCCAGAACCGGTGCACCGTTCAACGTGCACACCAATGGCAGGTGTTTGCCTGTGCCGTCGGCGAATCCGGCCACGAGACCGCTCGGATCGCGCGGTGCGGTCCCGGTCACCGCGCTCACCACCGCAGACGTTCCCAGCGATACCACGCAGTCGCCCGCATCGGCGCCCAAACCCAGTGCGGCAGCGGCATTGTCACCGAGTCCCGCGGCCACCACCTTGCCGTCGGCGGTGCGGCCGGCGGATTGCCCCGGCGCAACGACCCGGGGTACCGTAGGCGTCCGTCCACCGAAGGCGAGGCGGAGCAGATCGGGCCGGTGCTCACCGGTCTCGGCCGAGAAGTATCCGGTGCCGGATGCGTCGCTACGGTCGGTGGTCAGGGCGCCGATCCCGTCCGCCCCGAGCAACCGCCAGGTCAGCCAGTCATGCGGCAGGCACACCGCGGCGGTGCGGTCGGCGACTTCGGGTTCGTGGTCGGACACCCACCGCAGTTTGGCTGCCGTGATCGACGCCACCGGCACCACGCCGACCTCGGTCGCCCAGCGGTCTGCACCGCCGAGGTCGGTGACGAGATCGACGGCGCTGCTCGCCGACCGGGTGTCGTTCCACAGCAACGCATCACGCAGGACCGTGCCGTCGGCATCGAGGCAGATCAGTCCGTGCTGCTGTCCGGCCACCGACATCGCCGCCGCGTCGTCGACGCCACCGGCCTGCTCGACAGCAGACTGTAGTGCCGTCCACCACCGGTCGGGATTCACCTCGGTTCCCGGCGGATGCGGCGCACTCCCCGACCGCACGACGGTCCCGTCGGCGGCGTCACAGATCACCACCTTGCACGACTGCGTCGAGGAGTCGACACCCGCGACCAGCGTCATGACAGCAACTCGGCGAGCGTTGCCCGGGCTCCCTCGGACCGCAGCGAATCCAATGCGCGCAGATAGGGCGCGGTGAAGTGCTCGTCGTCGGCAAGGCCGCCGAACAGATCCGGGTCGGCGACGAATGCCAGTGGCTCGGTTCGTGATCGACGCGCCCGCGGCACCAGGGTCGCGGCCAACGGGTCCACCACCTCGATCGTCCCGCCGTGCTCGTCGACGCCCTCCGCGTAGCGTGTCCAGGCGGCCACCACCGCCGCCGACAATGCCACGTCACCGCCCGCCGCGAGTCGGTCGACGATCACCGGCACCAGCCACTTCGGAATCCGATCCGACGAATCCTGACACAGTCGTGCGATCGTGTCGCCGATGGCCGGGTTGGCGAACCGGTCGATCAGGGTCTCGGTGTAGACATCCAGATCGACCCCGGGCACCGGCTGCAACGTGGGACGCCCCTCATCGTTCATGTAGCGCCGCAGCAGAGTCCGGATCAGCGGATCGTCCGTGGCGTCGTGCACGTAGCGATACCCGAGCAGATATCCGAAGTAGCACAACGCCTGGTGTCCGGCGTTGAGCAGCCGCAGCTTCATCAGTTCGTACGGTGCGACGTCGTCGACGACCTGGACACCCACGTCCTCGAGCGGAGGCCGCCCCATGGAGAACGAATCCTCGAGGACCCACTGGGTGAACGGTTCGGCAACCACCGGCCACAGGTCGTCGACGCCCGTGCGTTCGTCCACCTCGGCGCGTAGCCCCGGCGGCGTCGCAGGCGTGATGCGGTCGACCATCGAGTTCGGGAATCTTGTGTGCGTGTCGATCCAATCGCCGAGATCGGCATCGCGACGATGGGCGAACGCCGAGAACGTGGCATGCGCCATCTCGCCGTTGCCTGCGATGTTGTCGCAGGACATGATGGTGAACGACGGGATCCCGCGTTCCCTTCGTCTGCGCAACGCCTCGGTGACCAGGCCGAAGACCGTCGTCGGGACCGCACCGACCTCGAGATCAGCGGCCACGTCTGGTGTGGTGAAGTCGAATTGTCCTGTGGCGGGAGAGAAGTTGTACCCGCCCTCGGTGATCGTCAACGACACCACCCGGGTCTCGGGGTCCGCCAGTTTCTCGATCACCCGCTCCGGGTCGTCGGGGGCGAACAGGTACTCGCGGATCGCACCGAGCACCGCGGTCTCCACCCGGCCGTCCGGATGCTTGAGCGTCAGTGTGTAGAGACCATCCTGCGGCACCAGGGCATCCCGCATCGCCGCATCGGCAGGCCGCACTCCCACGCCGCAGATCCCCCAATCCGTCGCCCCGGCCGACGCGAGTCGATCCAGGTACATGGCCTGATGAGCGCGATGGAAGCCGCCGACACCGAAATGCACGATGCCGGAACGCAGTTCGGATCGGTCATATGCCGGGACCGTGGCCTCCGTGATACGCGGCAGGGCCGAATCGCGCAGGCCGATGGTGTCACTCACTGTGGTTCGCCTTCCTGATCTGGGTCGGCCGGATGACGGCCTTGATGCTGCCGGCGACGCGGTCGGCCTCCAAGGCGTCGCGCGTGTCGTCGAGGCCGAACCGTCCGGTCACCAGAGCATCGAGTTCCACACGACCGGTGGTCACCAACGACAGCGCGATCGGCCAGGTGTTCGCGTACCGGAACACCCCGGTGAGCTCGATCTCCCGATTCTGGATCAGCGAAACGGGCAGGGACATCGTGTCGGCGCCCATGCCGACCAGCACCGCCCGACCGCCGGGCGAGAGTGCGCGAATCCCCGCCACCACAGCCGATTCCGCCCCGCTCGCGTCGACGAACGCGGTCACCGGATCTACACGTTGGCCAGGCGCGACCACGACGTCTGCGCCGAAACGTCGTGCGTGCGCGCGTCGTTGCGAGTTCGGTTCGCTGACCACCACCCGATCGACACCCGCCGCCCTGGCAACCTGGGTGCAGAGCAGGCCGATCGGTCCCGCACCGGAGACGAGGACAGAATCGCCGAGCCCGACGCGTGCTTTGGCGACCGCTGCGATCGCCACCGAGAGCGGTTCGAACAATGCGGCGGCCTCGTCGCTGACCTCGTCGGGTACCGGATGCGCAAACGCCGCGCCGATGGTCACGAACTCACACAACGCACCGTCGACGGGCGGAGTCGCAAAGAAACGCATGTGTGGACACAGGTTGTAGCGGCCGCGTCTGCTCTCGGCACTCGTGGGGTCGGGTTGCTGCGGCTCGATGGAGACCCGTTGCCCGATCCGTGACGAATCGACGCCGTCACCGACACCCACCACCACCCCGGATGCCTCGTGACCGAGGACCAGTGGACCCGTGACGACGTGATCACCGATTCGCCCGTGGCGCAGGTAGTGGGCATCCGACCCACACACCCCGACCGCGGAGACACGCACGAGGACCTCGCCGGCTGCCGGCTGCGGTACGGGGCGCGTCTCGACCGTCAACGAGAGATCCGGTCGAAGCACGCTCGCCCTCATGGTGGATGGCAGGTCACCCGACGGTCTGGTTGTTGCGTACATCACAATCGTGATGTTAGCGTACTGAGCATGTTCATGGCCAGTGAGCAGATGCTCACCAGATGATGGCGGTCGACGAATGACATCCCCCAGCAAGACCAGCCCGGACACCGGGCATGACCTGCGCCTTCTCGTCCGCGCGGCAACCATGTACCACCTCGAGGGCCTGACCCAGGCGGAGATCGCGTCTCGCCTGGGGGTGTCACGCCCCACTGCGGGGCGCCTCGTCGCGCGGGCCCGGGCGCAGGGACTGGTGCAGGTGACGGTGCGTGCACCGGATCACTTGAACGTCTCGATCCACACCGAGGTGGAGCGTGGCGTCGAGACCGCGTTCGGACTCGACGAGGTGCTCGTCATCGATGAGGTCGCCGACGGCACGGCTTCGGGTAACGCGGCACTGGGCCGCGCAGGGGCCTCGGTACTGAGCCGACGCGTCCAGGCGACGGACGTCCTCGGCTTCACCTGGGGCCCTGAGCAGATCGCGGTCGCCGACGCCATGTCGGCGAGTTCGTCGTGTCGTCAGGTGGTGCAGATGGACGGCTCGATGACCTCGGTCGAATACCACACCGGTGTCGATCACGCCCTCGCCCGATTCTCCGACCGTTTGCACGCCAAGCCGATGCGGTTGGTCGCGCCGCTCTACGCCGACCCGGAAACGGTGACCGCGCTACAGCGTGATTCCATCCTCTCGCAATCACTCTCGGCCGCTCGCGCCGCCGACGTGATGCTCTTCGGGGTGGGTTCGGTGTCGACGTCGACGACCCTGTTCGAGGGCGCCTTCATCGATGCCATCGTGCTCGACGAACTCGAAGAGCTCGGCGCGGTCGGCGAGATCGGCGGCCGGTTCTACGACATCGACGGACAGCCCGTCACGTCGTCGCTGGTGGATCGCACCGTCTCGGTTCCGCTCGACTCCATTCGCGCCTGCCCGACATCCATCCTCATCTCCGGTGGCGAACATCGTCGCGCATCGATCCTCGGCGCCTTGCGCGGCGGCTACGCGACGATCCTCGTCACCGACGTCGCAACGTCCGAATGGCTTGTCGCCCAACAGAAAGGTGATCACTGATGGCTGTCGACCAGTCCGGCGGACGCCGCCTGAGGCGAATCATGAGACGGGGCCGGTCACTGGCCGCCCTCGCGATCGGCGCCACCGTCACGCTCGTCGCGGCCGGTTGTGCCGGCGCCGGCTCCCTGACCGACGGAGGTGGCGATGCGGTCACCGTCGCGATGGTGTCCAACTCCCAGATGGAAGACGCCGTCAAGTTGTCCGGGCAGTTCGAAAAACAGAACCCCGGGATCAAACTCAAGTTCGTGACCCTCTCGGAGAACGAGGCGCGCGCCAAGATCACCGCATCGGTGTCGACGGGTGGCGGCGAGTTCGACGTGGTGATGATCAGCAACTACGAGACACCGATGTGGGCGAAGAACGGTTGGTTGGTCAACCTCACGCCCTACATGGACGCAGACCCCGCGTATGATGCGTCAGACTTCATCCCGTCACTCAAAGATGCTCTCTCCTACCAGGGTTCGATGTACTCGGCTCCGTTCTACGGTGAATCCTCGTTCCTGATGTACAACAAGAAGATGTTCGCCGACGCCGGCGTGAGCCTGCCGGCGAATCCGACATGGCCGCAGGTCGGCGAGGCGGCGGCTAAGCTGAACCGGGGCAACGTCTCCGGGATCTGTCTGCGCGGCAAACCCGGATGGGGCGAACTACTCGCACCGTTGAACACGGTCATCAACGCCTACGGCGGCCGCTGGTACGACGAGAACTGGAACGCGCAGCTGACCAGCCCTGAGGTCAAGGCAGCCGTCCGGTTCTACGTCGACACGGTTCGCAAGTACGGCGAGCCGGGCGCCGCCTCGTCGGGATTCCAGGAATGCGGAAACCTGTTGTCCCAGGGGCAAACCGCGATGTGGTACGACGCGACGTCGGCGGTATCGGTGCTGGAGAGTCCGGACACCTCGACGGTCGCCGGCGACATCGGCTATCTACCGGCGCCCAGCATGGCCAAGGGCGACAACGGGTGGCTCTACACCTGGTCGCTGGGTATCCCCACCAGCAGTTCCAAGCGCGACGAGGCGTGGAAGTTCATCGACTGGATGACCAACCGGGACTACATCGAGCATGTCGCCGACACCCTCGGCGCCACGCACGTCCCGCCGGGCAGCCGGTTGTCGACCTATCAACTGCCCGCCTATCAGGCGATCTCCCAGTCGTTCGCCGAGCCGACGCTCTCGTCGATGACCGCCGCCAACCAACTGAAGCCGACACTGAAGCCAGTGCCCTACACCGGAATCCAGTTCTTGTCGATCCCCGAGTTCCAGGATCTCGGTACCCGGGTCAGCCAGCAGATCTCCGCGGCGATCGCCGGCCAGATCAGCGTGGACGCGGCCCTCGAACAGAGTCAGAAGTACGCCGAAACCGTCGGTGAGACCTACCAGAACGAGAGGTGACAGAGCGTGGCCACCACACTTGTCGACCCCGGTGCCCGACCGGCGCCTTCATCGGGCCGCCCGATCACTTCACGGCGCGACCACATCTCCCGCGCGGAGGCCTGGCGCCGACGCGGGCCGTTGCTCCCCGCACTGGTGTTCATGCTCGTGGTCACCCAGATCCCGTTCCTGTTCACCCTCTACTACTCCACCCAGTCCTGGAATCTCGTCCGTCCCGGTTCGCGAGAGTTCAATTGGCTCAACAACTATGTGGCAGTGTTCACCGACAGCCAGTTCTGGCGGGTCGCACTGAACACGATCGTGCTCATCGTCGGGACGGTGCTCGTCTCGGTGATCCTCGGGCTGATCTTCGCCCTGCTGCTCGACCGCAAGTTCGTCGGGCGCAGCGTGGTGCGCACCCTGCTCATCACGCCGTTCCTCGTCACACCGGTCGCGGCGGCACTGCTGTGGAAGACGAGCCTGTTGTCGCCGACCAACGGCCTCGTCAACTGGGCGCTGAGCCCGTTCGGCGTGCACACCGACTGGCTCAGCCAATACCCGCTGATGAGTGTCATCGCCGAACTGGTCTGGCAGTGGACGCCGTTCATGATGTTGCTCATCCTCGCCGGATTACAGTCGATGCCGCAGGACATCCAGGAGGCGGCCCGCGTGGACGGCGCAACCAGTTTCCGGCTGTTCCGTGAACTCACGCTCCCCCATCTGCGCCGGTTCATCGAACTCGGCACGGTCCTCGGCGCCATCTACCTGGTCAACACGTTCGATTCGGTCTACATGATGACCTCAGGCGGTCCCGGCGTGGCCAGTTCGAACCTGCCGTTCTACATCTATCAGCGAGCCTTCCTCGGCTTCGACATCGGCCAGGCGGCCGCCATGGGCGTGGTCACGGTGATCGGCACCATCGTCGTCGCTTCGCTTGCCCTACGCCTGATCTTCAAGAGCTTCAGTGGAACCGAGGAGGCAGCCTGATGAGTACCGCCACCCCCACCGCACCGGCACCGCACGCCGCGTCCGCCGCCGACCTACAGGTCCGCCGTCGACGCCGTCCCCGCCAGGCGCTGCTCACCGTGATCACCTGGATCCTGGCGCTGGGCTTCTTCTTTCCGGTCCTCTGGATGGTCCTGACCGCCTTCAAGAAGGAGAGCCAGGCGGCCACCGATCCGCCGACATTCGTATTCGCCCCGACGCTCGATCAGTTCCGGGAGGTCTTCGACGCCGGAATCGGTGCTCCGCTGCTGAACTCGCTGTTCGCCACGGTCGTCTCCACACTGCTGGTGCTGGCGTTGGGCGTACCCGCAGCGTTCGCGTTGTCGCTGCGTCCGGTGCGCAAGACCCAGGACGCCCTGTTCTTCTTCATCAGCACCAAGATGCTGCCCATCGTCGCGGCCATCATCCCGCTGTACGTCATCGTCGGAAACATCGGGATGCTCGACAACATCTGGACGCTGGTGATCCTCTACACCGCGATGAACCTCCCGATCGCCGTCTGGATGATGCGCTCGTTCTTCCTGGAGGTGCCGGCAGAACTGTTGGAGGCCGCCAGCATCGACGGTGCGAGTCTGTGGACGTCGGTGCGCGAGGTGATCTTGCCGCTCATCTCCCCCGGGATTGCCGCCACCGCGTTGATCTGCGTGATCTTCTCGTGGAATGAGTTCTTCTTCGCCGTCAACATGACCGCGGTGAACGCACAGACCATGCCGGTGTTCCTCACCGGGTTCATGTCGGGGCAGGGACTGTACTGGGCGCAACTGTCCGCGGCGTCGGTGCTCGCCGCTCTTCCCGTGGTGATCTGCGGATGGATCGCCCAGAACAAACTGGTCCGCGGCCTCTCGTTCGGCGCGATCAAGTAGCCACTCGACCTACGGAAACAGGAGAACCGCAATGGCTTCCATCACTTACGACGCCGCCTGCTGCGTCTACCCCGGCGCCGACAAACTGGCCGTCGACCGCCTCGACCTCGACATCGCCGACGGCGAGTTCGTGGTGCTCGTCGGACCGTCGGGTTCGGGGAAGTCCACCGCACTGCGCATGTTGGCCGGGCTCGAGGAGATCGACTCCGGCCAGATCCGCATCGGCGGCCAGAACATGGTCGGGGTGGCACCCAAAGACCGTGACATCGCCATGGTCTTCCAGAACTATGCGCTGTACCCGAACAAGACGGTCGGCGAGAACATGGGCTTCGCCCTCAAGATGCGCGGGATCCCGGCCGACGAACGCAAACGCAAGGTCGCCGAGGCCGCCGAACTGCTGGACCTCACCGAGTTCCTGGATCGCAAACCGGCGAAGCTCTCCGGTGGGCAACGCCAGCGTGTGGCGATGGGGCGCGCCATCGTCCGGGAACCGCAGGTGTTCTGCATGGACGAGCCCCTGTCCAATCTCGATGCGAAGCTGCGGGTGCAGACCCGCACCCAGATCGCCGCGCTGCAACGACGTCTCGGCACCACCACCGTCTATGTGACCCACGATCAGGTGGAGGCGATGACCATGGGCGACCGCGTCGCGGTGCTGCGCCACGGTGTGCTCCAACAGTTCGCCACCCCGACCGATCTCTACGACAATCCGACGAATGCGTTCGTCGCAGGGTTCATCGGATCACCGTCGATGAATCTGTTCACCGCGCCGGTCTCCGACGGAGGTATCTCGATCGCGGGATCCACCGTCGACCTCGATGCGGACACCGAGGGGCGGCTGCGCCGCTCCGGTTTGTCCCGGGTGATCGTCGGCATCCGGCCCGAACACCTGGCGATCGCCGACACCGACCAGGGGATCAACGCCGACGTCGCCCTGCTCGAGGAACTCGGCAGCGAGACCTATGTGTATGCCGGCGTTGAGGATCCGTCGATCTCCACCCTCGACGGCGAACGGGTCATGCTGGTGGCGCGGTCGACGCAACGTTCACCGGCCAAACTCGGCGAGGGCATCCGCCTGCGCCAAGCGGACCGCGCGGTGCACCTGTTCGATCCCGACACCGGCGAGCGGCTGCCCTGAGCACCACCGATGGCGCGGTGTCGGCTGATACCGTGAACGCTCCGACCACCTAGGAGCATCGTGACAGCCGACGACGCCGCACCGGGTTCCACCGCACCCACACCGGACACCGACGCCGCGGCGCCGACCGCCACGACAGACGACGCGGCCGATCCCGCCGCACGGCCCGGCTGGTGGAACAGACAGCGTCACCGATATGCGTTTGCCGGCATGTCCGTGGCGCTGGTCTTCCTCTGGTTCTCGATGACCCCCTCGCTCCTGCCGCGTGATGCGCTGTTCCAGGGCGTCGTCAGCGGTGCGTCGGCCGCGGTCGGCTATTGCATCGGGGTCTTCGTCACCTGGTTGGTCCGCTTCATGATCTCGCGCGACAGGCCGTGGCGCAGCCCGACCCGGTGGGCGTGGCTGGGTCTGGCGATCGTCGCCGTCGTCGGGACCACGCTCATGCTGTTCTGGTTCTCCCAGTGGCAGAGCGAGATCCGCGACCTGATGGGTGTCGACCACCTGCGATGGAACGCCTATCCGACGATCGCAGCGGTCGCCCTGGTCGTGTTCTTCGTGTTGATGAGCCTCGGCCAACTGTTCGCCACCGCGGTGCGGTGGTCCGTTCGGCAGCTGAATCGGATTGCACCGCCCCGTATCTCGGCGGTGGTCGGGGCCGGACTGGTGGTCGCGTTGACGATCTTCATCCTCAACGGCGTCGTCGCGAACTACTCGATGCAGTGGCTCAACTCGAGCTTCGCGGCAGCCAATCAGGAGACCAAACCCGACTCCGCACCACCGACATCGTCGCTGCGCTCCGGCGGGCCGGGTTCGTTGGTGAGCTGGGAGTCGCTGGGTCGCGAGGGCCGTGTGTTCATCTCGCGGGGCCCCGACGTCGGCGCGTTGACCCAGTTCAACGGCGCACCGGCAACCGAGCCCATCCGGGTGTACGCGGGTCTGGACTCCGCCGACTCCATTCGGGACGCAGCCGAACTCGCCGCCGACGAGCTCGAACGCACCGGTGGTCTGCAACGCAAGCTGGTGGCGGTCGCATCCACCACGGGCAGCGGCTGGGTCAACAAGGCCACCGTGGACTCGCTGGAGTACATGTACAACGGCGACACCGCCACGGTCAGCATGCAATATTCGTTCCTGCCGAGCTGGCTGTCGTTCCTGGTCGACAAGGAGAGAGCACGCCAGGCCGGGCGCGCATTGTTCGAGGCCGTGTCCGAACGGGTCCGCGCGCTCCCCGAGGCGAATCGACCGAAACTCGTGGTCTTCGGTGAGAGCCTGGGATCGTTCGCCGGAGAGGCCGCGTTCGGCACCATCCCCACCGTTGCCGCTCGTACCGACGGCGCGTTGTTCAGCGGCCCGACGTTCAACAACGCGCTGTGGAAGGACACGACCCGCGACCGCGACGCCGGATCGCCGGAGTGGCTGCCCATCTACGACGAGGGCTCCCAGGTGCGCTTCATCGCCGACGAGGGTGATCTCGGCCGTCCGGACGCCCCGTGGAAGTTCTCCCGGATCGTGTACCTCCAGCACGCCAGCGATCCGATCGCCTGGTGGAATCCGGAGCTGATCCTCAACGAACCGGACTGGTTGTCGGAGTCACGCGGCCGTGACGTGCTCTCGTCGACGCGCTGGATACCGTTCGTCACCTTCCTCCAGGTGTCCGCCGACATGGCGGTGTCGACGAATGTGCCGGACGGACACGGCCACGACTACATGTCGGCGATACCGGCCGCGTGGGCACAGATACTGACGCCACCCGGCTGGACCGAGGCCAAGACCCAGGCGCTGCTCCCCCGACTCTCGCGCGACTGAGTGGCACGCCGCCGACACGTCGTCCTCTCCACACAGACGCGGACCCTCCACGCAGAACCCGATGAAGCTTCACACAGTTCTGCACGGAAGGTCCGCGTGAGGGCGATGGTGCGTCAGACGACACCGGTGGCGTCGTACACCCAGCTCGTGTCGGCCGCAGCCAGCTCCTCCATCCAGGTGGCCGGTGCGCTGCCGACCAGGGTGGCCGAGTCCCAATAGTCCTTCCACAGCGTCACTTTGCCGTCCACCACGGTGTGCACCGTGACGAAGGGCAGCACGGCGACCTCACCACTGGGCCATTCCCAGCGCTCCGAGTGCTCGTAGATGACGTGCTCGCCGTCGGCGACGAGAAGACCGTCGTGATTGGTGTACGACGCCAGCGGTTCGAAGCCCACCTTGATGCGTTTGACGATGTCGGCGGGTCCGCGAGCGGCCAAGGCCGGCCCGTAGGGCACGTCGAGGTAGATGCAGCTGTCGTCGAGAAACGGTTGGACCGCCTCCCAATCCCGTTGAGCGAGCGCCGCCCACAGGCCACGCACCACCGCCTGCGGGGTGGCGGCGGTGGAGGTCGTCGGTTCGATCGGGTCAGCGCGCATCGGCGAAGTCCTTTCGTGGGGTGTCGGTGGCCGTTTCGTCGAGGACCGGAGCGCCGCGGCCACCTGCACGCAGGAACTGACCGGTCCTCGACGACTCGACGAGGTCCGTGGGTGTGCCATGGTCGAAGACCTTGCGGCCGCTGACGAAAACCGCGGTGACCGTGTCGTCGTTGCGGTTGACCATGCGCTCCAGGCCGTCGTAGGCCGCGACCGGTGCTTCGGCGTAGGCGTCGAGGGTTTCGTCGAGCCGCTCGGGATTCACGATCATGAGATCCGCACGGTCACCGCGCCGCAGATGACCGGCATCGATCCCGTACCAGTCGGCGAGTTCGCCGGTGAGTCGGTGCACGACTTCCGCGACGTCCATGAACGGCGTCCCGGCCTGCTGGGCGGAGTAGACGTGGCGGAGCAAACGCAGACCGAAGTTGTAGAAGGCCATGTTGCGCAGATGCGCACCGGCATCGGAGAACCCGATCTGGATGCCGGGCTCGACCGCCATCTTCTTGAGGACCTCGGGGCGGTGGTTGGAGATCGTGGTACGCCACCGCAGCTCGGTGCCGTGGTCGAGGACCAGATCGAGAAACGCGTCGACGGGATGGATTCCGCCACGGTCTTCGCCGACCTGGCCGAAGGACTTGCCGATCACCGATTCGTCGGGGCAGGCCACGATCTCGGCGTCGAAGAAGTCGCGGTGCCACACCCGCATCCCGAACTTGGCGTCGTAGTCCTTGCGGAAGCGTCGGCGGTAGGACTCGTCGCGCAGCAGCTCGTCGCGTGCGAGTTCCTCTTTCAGATGCAGTGCGGCGGCACCGGAGCCGAACTCCTCGAAGATCACCAGATCGATACCGTCGGCGTAGACCTCGAACGGCACCGGAAGGTGCTGCCAGCGGAAGTCGCCGCCGAGGCGGTTCACCATCCCGGCCAGCGGACCCATCATCTTGATCGCGTACGGATTGGCCTTGATGTCGGCCGCCGACAGCAGGCTCGTCTTCAGGGTCGGCCGCAGGAAACCGAGCGACGTGAACACCTGAGAGGCGACGTTGGTCGGATTGGTGATGTCGGGTCCGGCCTGCAGGATTCGTCCGGTCTTGCGGAGCAACGACTTCAGTCGCCTGAGCTCGCGGGCCCGCGCGTAGGTCGACGGGAGGGTTCGCGACCGGCACACGTCTCCGTCGAGCTTGTCGAACAGGAGTTGCTGCGACGACATGCCCACGAAGCCCGCGTCGAGGGCCTGCGTCAGCCACTGCTCCATCTGTGCCTGTTCGGACCGGGTGGGACGCACCGACTTCTGGGTCGCCCGGTCGAGACCCATGACGGCGGTGCGCATGTCCGAATGTCCGACGAATGCCGCGACGTTGGGGCCGAGCGGGCGGTCTTCGAGCGCATCGATGTACTCCTCCGCGCTCGACCAGGATTTGTGGCGATCCACGGTGTCGATCACGTGATCACGCGGGATAGCCTCGACCCGCCCGAACAGATCGCCGGCATCGGTACCGTCGACATGGATCGTCGACAACGAACACGAACCGAGCAGCACCGTGGTGACGCCGTGGCGCAACGACTCCGACAGGGATGGTTGCGCGAGCACCTCCACGTCGTAGTGGGTGTGGACGTCGATCATTCCCGGCATCACCCAGTGGCCTCGGGCATCGATGACCTCGGGACAACCGGTTTCGTCGAGCGGATCGGCCGAGATCGCTGCGACATGGCCGTCGCGGATACCGATCGAGCGAGTCGCAGGGGGTGCGCCGGTGCCGTCGAACCAGAGGCCACCCCGGATGATTGTGTCGTAGATCACTCGACCATTAGAGGCAGTCCGGATGACCCGTGTCAACGAAAAGTAGACATTTTCTGGGTTCTGTACACCCGACCTGGTCTGTTCCGTCCGTCCTGGGCGCCGAACTGAGCAAGAACGGTCGGGCGCATCGGCCCCGCAACGTCGGATACTGGACATCATGACCGACACCGGGCGCGACCGGATCCGCGAACTACTCGACGCCGTTCTGGGTGACGACCACCGCGACCTCGACGACATGGCCGCCCACGCGCATGTCTCGCCGTTTCATTTCAGCCGTCAGCTGACGCGGCACACAGGGGAATCGCCGGTGGCGTTGCGTCGTCGTGTCATGCTCGAACGCGCCGCGTGGCAACTGCAACACGGAGAAACCGTGACCGACACCGCATTTGCGGCAGGCTACGACTCTGTGGACGGTTTCGCCCGCGCGTTCAGCCGGGCGTTCGGCCATCCGCCGAGCCGCCTCGGATCACAGGCCGACCGCGGGCACTGGCTTCCCGCACCCAACGGCATCCACTTCCATTCCCCGACCGTGCTCTACGTGGACAGTGGCGACCCGGCCGAGGAGTCGGCGGGTGACGTCGTGGCGCTCATGGTGCGCCACGATCTCGACGACATCGCCGCGTTGCTCGAAGCAGCCAAGGGCATCGACGAGGGGGCCTACCGGCGCACCCGACTGCCCGGCCATGCCTCGCTCGCCTGGAGCGGACCGGAGGAGACGCTGGCGGCGGTGCTGAATCATCTCGTGCACGAGAAGCGTCCCTGGTTGGCCACCATCGAGGGCGCCGACACCCCCGAGTTCGGCGACGCCGACGACGTGTCCACCCTGATCGAGGTGCATGCAGACACGGCTCCACGATGGCTGGCGCTGACACGCGACATCGATCGTCGGGGCGCGTGGCACGACAGCATCGTCGACGCCATCTGCGACCCTCCGGAATCGTTTGTGTTGTCGCAGATCTGGGCACACGTGTTGACCTTCTCAGCCCATCGTCGACAGTTGGCCCGATGGATGTTGACCGAAGCGGGAATCCCGAACGACCATCTCGACCCTGATCCGATCATGTGGCATCGGCACCAATCCGGAGGTTATCTATGAGCACCACTCAGCACGTGCGCTACTACACGGCAACAACTCTCGACGGTTTCCTCGCCGACGAGCACGACTCCCTCGAGTGGCTGTTGAGCCAACCGATCGATGAGGAAGGCGCGATGAACTACGAGGACTTCATCGCCGACATCGGTGCCATCGCCATGGGCGCCACCACCTATCAGTGGCTGCTCGACCACGAGCTGAGCGACGGAAAACCGTGGCCGTACACCCAGCCGACGTTCCTGTTCACGCATCGCGGCGTGAGCCCGGTAGACGAGTCGATCCGTGTCGTGGCCGGCAAACCCAGCGAGCATCGCACCGAGATCCTCGCGGCGGCAGCAGGTTCGGATGTGTGGGTGGTGGGTGGCGGCGATCTCGCGGCGCAGTTCGCCGAGGACCACATGCTCGACGAGATGATCGTGTCGATCGCGCCGGTGACACTCGGCGCGGGGCGTCCGTTGTTCCCCCGCCCGTTCGATTTCGAACTCATCGACGTGGAACGCAACCGCGCGTTCATGTGCGCCCGATACCGAGTGGTCGGTCCGCGCGCCGCGCAGTGACGTCGACGGTTCCGATCACGGATGTCGGGAGGTAGCGAGCATCTCGGGTAGTCCCACTTGCGGGTGCCCGCCGCATCACCGGTCGGCGGGCACCCGAAAGGGGTTTCCCATTTCACACTGTGGAGTTGTCAAGGGTCGTGCACAACCCGGGATACGCCGGGTTGCCGATCAGTTGTGATGAAGGATGTTCGCGCTCAGCTGGTTTCGGAGTTCGACTGTCGGTGCCAGGGTGACGAGGTCAGGCGGCGAGAGTCATGGTGCGCCTGTTGTAGGCCGGCAGCGGTGTGCGGGTGGGATCGACGTCGGCGGGTGGGATCAGCCAGGGATGTCGGTCGGCACCCATGATGATCTCCCAGTCGGACGCGTGGATTTGGGCGTGGCAGGCGGTGCACAGCAGGCAGCCGTTGTCGATGACGGTGGCGCCCCCGTGTGACCAGTAGATGATGTGGTGGCACTGCGTATACCCGGCGGCGGCTCCGCATTTCACACAGCATTGGTCGCGCACGATCAGTGCTTTACGCTGCTGGACGGTGAACAGCCTCGCTGCGCTGCTCACGCCGAGGGGTGCGCCGTGCTCGTCGAGGTCGATCACGGTGACGGCGGCATCACACGCCAGCAAATGTGCGGTGGTTTGGGAGACCGGGCCCAACCATTCCAGAGACGCCCGATCCGGGTGGTCGGCTGGCACGGTCAGATTCACCTGTGTTTTCGGGGCGACCACCATGTCGGCGTCCCCTGTTCTGGTGGCTTTGGCCGCGGCGTCGAGGATCATCTCGAGTGCATCGGCGCGACGTTGCCCGGCCGACCGAGTGTCGGGCGAGCCATCGGGTTCGGGCCGCTTGTGTGCGAGGGATTCGACCGCGGAGACGAGTTTTTCGCCGGTGACGATGTCGAGGTTGGCGAATACCTCCAACCGGCCATCGGCAGTCGGGGTGGTCGATAGGTCGTTGATCGTCCGGTCTTCGGCGGCCGGTACCCCACCTTGGTCGTCGGCGATCTGATTGCCGCGTGAGCGCGCCGTCGCCAGTACTTCGCGTGGGGTGGCGCCGGAGAACGCTTGGGCGATGAGGGCGAGTTCATGTTCGATCACCGACCCCGCAGACAGGGGTTCCGGCGCGCGTTGGTCGATATGGGCCATCCCCCGCACCAACGCATCCACATGCTCACCGGAGAACACCCCGTCCGCGGAATACGCGGCCACCCGTTCCAGCCGGTCCAGGGCGGCCCCGATGCGTAGCCAGCGGTCGGCGACCGCCGGAGCAGCCCCCATCTCGATCAGCAGTCGCCGGGTGCGACCACCGGAACGCTGCGCCACCCCCAATCTGTCCATCGCCGCCACATGCACCGCCAACTGATGATCGACCAGGTTACGCACGTCCATCAAGGTCTTCGTGGTGTCGAAGACGTGGCGACCGGACGCATCGGCGTCGATCGTCACCTCACGCAGCAGGGGTATCAGGGTGTCCAACGGCATGACTCGATTGTAGTCGAACATGCGTTCGGAGGAAAGAGTTCATCCACAGTTATTGGACTGAGCCGCAATATCTTTCACCACCACAGTCGTCATCTCATTGTAATTGTAGAGGCACCCTCCGACAGGTTCGGGGTGGTGAGTCCTGTTGTTGCACAGGGGTAGGCCCTGCACTTGCTGATCGAGTAGCGTCCGAGCGCTAGCGAGGTGGGCCTGCTGCCTGCTGATCGAGTAGCGTCCGAGCGCTAGCGAGGTTGGGCCTGCTGCCTGCTGATCGAGTAGCGTCCGAGCGCTAGCGAGGCCGCGTATCGAGATCCCCTGCCAGAACGCAGGTCTCGATACGGCCCCTCGGCTGGCGCCTCGGCACCTACTCGACCGACAGTATGGGCGCGACTACACGCGACCAGAAAGCGAAACCCTTTCTACCCCAGCACGATCAGACGTCGCCACGGTCTCGATACGGCCAGCAGGCCACGCCGTGCTAGGCGTCGCCGATCCCCGAGCGACCGTCGGGGCCGGCACCGTGCACCTTGCGCGGCATGATGAAGATCCCTTCACCCTCGGCGCAGACCCCCGCCGCCGTGGACAGCGTGCCCTTGGCGAATCCCTTGCGCCCCTCGGCACGTTCGAACCACGCCTCGACCCGCACCGGCCCCAGCGCGGTGCCCTGTCGGTAACGGACGGTCAGAGTCCCCGTCATCCCCGGTGATCCTGCAGCCACGGCGGCTCGGCCGAGCACCTGATCGAGAACCAGGGCGATCACGCCGCCGTGCACGAGCCCGCCCGGACCCTCGTACTGCGGTCCGAGTACGAACTCTGCCCAGACGCGGTCACCGTCGACGATGAACTCGGCGGGCGGCGCGATCGCGTTGCGGATGCCTTCGACCGCATTACCCCAGTTGCGTTCTCGACCATCGCTGTTGAAGCGGAACCCGAACGAAGAGTCGATGTGGCGCCGGTCGAGGATCGCGGTTGCCGCGTCGATGAGACGACGCGCCTCCTCGACCTCCTCCTCGGCGACGTCGGTCACCACGGTCGCCGCGACGAGTCTCCTGGCACTGTCGCCGATCGACCGCGCGACCTCGATCTGCCGGGTCAACTCGTCGGCCGGAATGTCCTCGGTGAAGTAACCGCTCACACCGTCCACCTCTCTGCCTCTGCCACCGACACGCTAGCGCAGCCGGACTGGTCACATGGTCGCCGATCTGCACAGATCTGACGAGAACATGTTCTCGTTTTGCTAGCGTGGTTCGCATGGCACGCGTCGGCGAGTTCACGGACGATGACATCGCGGGGTGGTTGGGTCTGTCCCCCACGCTCGGCGCGGCATTGGGCGGTTATGCCGACGCCGTGTACAACCGCGGTCGACTGGACCTGCGGACCCGTGAGTTGGCGCGCATGGTGATCGCGGGCCACAACGAGTGCGAGGTGTGCCGCAACACCCGCGCACAGACGAGCGGGCTCGACGAGGACTTCTACCGCCATGTCGCCGACTGGGCCACATGGCCGGGCTACCGCGACGGTGAACGCATCGCGGCGGAGTTCGCACATCGTTTCGCCACCGACCATGTGGGATTGCGCGAGGACGAGCAATTCTGGGAACGATGCCACGCAGCGTTGTCCGACGAGCTCATCGTCGACCTGGCGCTGTCGTGCGCATTGTGGCTCGGACAGGGCCGGGCGCTGCGGGTTCTCGATGTGGGTCAGGCCTGCCGCCTGACGCTCTGACACGGTGTCGGGCCCGGTAGCCTGTGAACCCATGAGCGATCAACAGTGGAAAGCGTTCGAGGTCTCGATCTCGGACTTCATCGCAGAAGTGACCCTGCTCGGACCGGGCAAGGGCAATGCGATGGGCCCCGATTTCTGGCAGGAGCTCCCCGAGATCTTCGCCGCCCTCGACCGCGACGATGACGTCCGCGCGATCGTGCTCGCCGGATCCGGTGCCCACTTCTCCTACGGACTCGACCTCGCCGCGATGGGCGGAGACCTCGCCGGTGTGCTCGCCGACGGTGCAAAAGCTCGGGCCCGCACCGACTTCCACGACAACATCCGTCGACTGCAGGCAGCCATCTCGTCGGTGGCCGACTGCCGCAAACCGGTGATCGCCGCGGTGTCCGGCTGGTGCATCGGCGGCGGTGTCGACCTCATCAGTGCCGCCGACATCCGTTACGCGAGCGCCGACGCCAAGTTCAGTGTCCGGGAAGTGCGTGTCGCGATGGTCGCCGACGTCGGCAGCTTCGCACGGCTCCCGGCGATCATCAGCGACGGTCACCTGCGGGAACTCGCGCTCACCGGCAAGGACATCGATGCCGGCCGCGCCGCCCAGATCGGTCTGGTCAACGACGTGCTCGACGATCGGGACGCAGCCCTGGCCACCGCACGGGAGACGGCAGCCCAGATCGCCGCGAACCCGCCCCTGGTGGTGCACGGCGTCAAGTCCGTCCTCGATCACACCCGGCGCGCGAGCGTGGAGGACAGTCTGCGTTACGTCGCCGCGTGGAACTCTGCCTTCCTGCCCAGCGAAGACCTCACCGAAGCGGTCACCGCGGTCTTCGAGAAGCGGCCGCCGCAGTTCCGCGGGGCCTGAGCGCCATCATCTGATCGTTCACACCGAGTCGGCCGGTTCCAGGAGAAAGACCGGGATCTGCCGCTCGGTGCGGGCGACGTACAGATCGAAGTTGGGCCAGACGGTCACCATCTGAGCCCACGCCCGTGCACGTTCGTCACCGTCGAGTTCGCGCCACGTCATGGTCCGTCGACGTCCGTGCACATCGATCTCGACGGTGTTCGCGGCTCGCACGTTGAACACCCATTGCGGCATGTCCGGGCCGCCGAAATACGATCCGGCGATGAGCCAGTCCACACCAGACGGAACGGCCAGCAACCGGGTACTGCGCGCGATCCCGCTGCGACGACCGACGACATGCAACGTGATGTTCGGCAGTCCGCCGAGATCGAGCAGGCTGAATCTGCGACCGGTGATGCGCTGAACGAAGTTGTCGCAGGCGACGATCTGCGGCAGGAAGCGCGGCATCCAACCGATCGAGCCGATCTTGATCGCAACAGGTCGTAGAACGTTCACCCGCCCAGTCTCGCATCGGCGTCATCAGACGCGTCATACACCCGAATCGCCGCCGTCGACCATGCCGTCTCCACAACCGGATTCGGCTGTGGATGGCCCGATCGCGATGTGCTGGATCCGATGAATGATCGCCGCATGACACACGACGACACCACCATTCCCGACATCACCACCGCCGAGGATCCGATCGGCTGCCCCGACGATCTGCGTCAACGCTGGCGAGCGTTGATGGGCCCGTTGGGTTTCTCCGAATCGCTGCTCTGGTTCGCGTTCGTCGACGCCGAGCAGTGTCTGGTCCCTGCGCTCACCCAACTGCCCCTGCCCATCCGTCCGGACGAGTTCCTCACCGACGTGCTGATGGCCAACATGCGCGAGACCCTCGATCAGGTGCCGGGTGTGTCCGTCGCCTTTCTCCTGACCCGGCCGGGACATGGCGGGGTCACCGCTGCGGACCGAGAGTGGGCGGCGTTGCTCGATCGCGACGCGGCCCGCCACGGGGTGGCGATGCTCCCGGTGCACCGGGCCAACGACGACGATCTGGTGGCGATGCCGATCGCCCGTGATGCCGTGGCCTGACCCGTCGGCGAACACCGTTGGCACCACCGGCCGCGCCGAGTAGCTTGGCACCGAAGAGGCCTGGCAGGTCGGGCCCGCCCCAGCTGTCCGGGAGGAGCCATGGTCACGCCGCATCGCATTCTGCTCGACGGAGGCCAGACCGGGACCCGGGTACGCATCACGGGTGGCACGACACGTGATCACCTCGCCGACCCGATCCACACCGATCGTCCGGTTGTTCCGCAGATCGCCGCCGCGGCTCGCGAATCACTGGGATCACTCGACGTCCAGGTGACCCAGATGGCCGTGGGGGTATCCGGTCTGACGCCGGATGCGACCAGACCCGACGAGTTGCTGGCCGCCGTCACCGACCTCGGCATCGACACCGTTGCGCTGGCACATGATTCGGTCAGTGCGTTTCTCGCGGCCAACCGTTTCGAGCTCGGCGCGGTGACTGCTTCGGGAACCGGAGTGGTCACGCTCGGGGTCGGCCCCGCAGGGACCGCACGAGTGGACGGCTGGGGCCACATGGTCGGGGACGCCGGTAGCGGGTACTGGATCGGACGAGCAGGTCTCGACGCTGCCCTGCGGGCATTCGACGGTCGCGGCCCCGCCACGGTGCTCGAACAGGCTGCCGTCGCCGAGTTCGGTCCGCTCCCCGAGCTCTACATGGTGGTGCAGGCCGCCGCCGACCGAGTGGCACGGATCGCAGCCTTCGCCCGGATCGTCGACGACGCCGCGCGCGCCGGGGATGCTGTCGCCGTGCACATCGACGAGCGTGCGGCCACCGAACTCGCCGGCTCCGTGGACGCGGCACTCGCGCGCAGTGGGCACGGACCGGACACGGCCCCGCGAGTCAGCTGGATGGGCAATGTCCTGGGCCACAGCACGACGATCCGCGCCCGCTTCGTCGACCTCGTGGAACAGTCCGTGCCCAAGGTCGTCGTCGCGCCTCCGCACGGCGATCCGCTCGACGGTGTCGGACTGCTCCTCGACCTGCCCGCCGATCATCCGCTGGCCGAGCAGGTCCGTCGCGCCTGACGCCGATCAGCTCGGCGAGGACTCCAATGACGTGGTCAACGTGCCCGCCAACAATTTGGCGAACTCCGCCGGGTCGTCGAGTTCACCACCCTCGGCGATCACTGCGAGCCCGTAGAGGAGCTTCGCCGTGGGCTCCAGGTCGGCGTGGTCGTCGCCGCCGTCGGCGAACGCCTTGTTGAGTCCCGCGATCAACGGGTGCTCGGCGTTGATCTCCAGGGCGCGTTTGGTCTTCGGCAGCTCCTGGCCCGAGGCCCGGTACAGCTTCTCCAGTTGCGGCGACATCGAGAACGTGTCGCCGACGAGGCAGACCGGAGACTCGGTGAGCCGCGACGACAGCCGCGCCTCGTTCACGTCGTCGGTCAGTGTCTCGCCGAGCCAACCGAGCAGGCCGGTGAACTCCTCGGCCTGTTTCTCCTTGTCCGCCTTGGCGTTGTCGTCGGAGGTGTCGGTGTCTCCGTCGAGATCGTCGAGGTCGACGGCACCCTTGGCGATGGAGGTGAACGACTTGCCGTCGAACTCCACCCCACTGGTGACCCACATCTCGTCGACCGGATCGGTCAACAACAGGACCTCGACTCCCTTGGCCCGGAACGCCTCGATGTGCGGCGAGTTCTCGATCTGCTGCCGGGTTTCACCGGTCATGTAGTAGATCGTGTCCTGCCCGCTGCGCATACGCCCGACATAGTCGGCGAGCGTCGTCGTGTCCTCGGTCGATCGGGTGGATTCGAACGACGATGCCTTCAGCAGCGCGTCACGATTGTCGAAGTCGTTGACCAACCCCTCTTTCCACACCCGGCCGAAGTTCTGCCAGAAGGTCCGATAGTCGTCGGGACGAGAGTCACGCAGATCCGACACCGTGGAGATGACACGCTTGGTGAGTCGCCGACGGATCGCCCGGATCTGTCGGTCCTGCTGCAGGATCTCGCGGGAGACGTTCAACGACAGGTCTGCGGCGTCGACGACACCCTTCACGAACCGCAGGTACTCGGGGATCAGCTCCTCGCAGTCGTCCATGATGAAGACACGCTTCACGTAGAGCTGCACACCCGACGTCCGCTCCCGCATGAACAGGTCGAACGGCGCCTGGGTGGGGATGAACAGGAGGGCCTGGTACTCGAAGGTTCCTTCGGCCTTGACCGTGATGACCTCGAGCGGTTCGTCCCAGCCATGGCTGACGTGCCGGTAGAACTCGCTGTACTCCTCCTTCGACACCTCGTCGGAGGACTTGGCCCACAACGCTTTCTGCGAGTTGATCGTCTCGCTGACGGTCTCGGTCTTCGGCGTGTCGTCGGCGTCGTCGTCCGCGGTGTCGGAGGTCTCCGCATCCGAGGCAGGCACCGGCTTCTCGACGTCCATCCGGATCGGCCAGCCGATGAAGTCGGAGTACCGCTTCACCAGCTGCCGGAGTTTGGTCGCGTCGGTGTAGTCGTAGAGGTGATCCTCGGTGTCGACGGGCTTGAGGGTCAGGGTCACCGAGGTGCCCTGCGGGGCGTCGGCGACCTCGTCCACGGTGTAGGTGCCGTCGCCGGTCGAGTCCCATCGGGTGCCTGCGCTCTCGCCCGCGTGCCGGGTGACCAGGGTGACCCGATCGGCCACCATGAACGTCGAGTAGAAGCCGATGCCGAACTGGCCGATGAGATCCTCGGACGCCGCGGCGTCCTTGGCCTCGATGAGCTTGCGACGCAATTCACCCGTACCCGAGCGGGCCAGCGTGCCGATCAGGTCGATGACCTGCTCGCGCGACATACCGATGCCGTTGTCGCGGACCGTGAGGGTGCGCGCCTCGGTGTCGGGCACCAGTTCGATGTGCAGATCCGAGGTGTCCACCTCGAGCGACTTGTCCTGCAGCGACTCGAGCCTCAGTTTGTCCAGCGCGTCAGACGAGTTCGAGATCAGCTCGCGCAGGAAACTGTCCTTGTTGGAGTAGATGGAATGCACCATCAGATCCAGCAACTGCCGAGCCTCGGCCTGGAACTCGTATACCTCGGAATCACTCATGTTCGACCTCCACCGATAAGCCAACTACTCGAGCCGCATTTTATCGGCGGCACGATTGGCTACCCTGAGGTGGGTCGGTTGCGCACGGGTTTGTCCTCAACCACCGTCGATGACCGCCCGCAGGTCCACCGTCCGCCACCGGAAGACAGGTGAATGCCCCCTCGTCTGTTGTTCGTGCATGCACATCCCGACGATGAGTCGCTGTGGACCGGCGGTGCGATCGCGCGTCACGTCGCACGCGGCGGCGAGGCCGATCTGGTCATGTGCACCTGGGCGGAGGGCACCTGGCGCCACGCCGAACTCCTCGACGCGGTCGACGAACTCGGATTCGACGACGAACCGATCATGCTCGGATACGCCGACGACCGCGTCCCCGACTCGGCTCCCGGGCGGGAACGCTTCTGCACGGTACCGCTCGACGAACCGGTCCGGACGCTCGTCGGACACATCCGTCGATTGCAGCCGGACGCGATCGTCACCTACGACGCGGTGGGGATCTACGGACATCCCGACCACATCCACGCCCACCGGCTGGCCGCAGTCGCCGCGGACGCCGCAGCAACCGGTCGGCTCTATCGCTCCGCGGGAGACGCGTGGCAGGTGCGGTCGCTGTATTTCGTCACCATCGCCGACTGGATGGTCGAAGACGTGCACAGCGACATGCTGGCCGCGACTCCGCGCAAGTACCTACCGGGCACCCCGGACGACGAGATCGATCTGGTGCTCGACGTCTCGCAGTGGCGGGAGCGCAAGGCCGCCGCGATCGCTGCGCACCGCACCGAGGTGCAGCGGAGCCAAACGCTGCGCGCGCTGATGGCGCTGCCCGACGACCGCCGCAATCGTCTGTTGAGCACGGAGTACTACCAGCGCCGCGATCTCGTGCCCGGCGGTGTCGACCTCGATTAGGCGCCGCGTGCCTGACGTCTGCTCCGCAGACGTCAGGCCGGACGGGTCGCCTCGACCACCCGGACCGGCGAACGCAGGCCGCTGGCGCGCTGCACGCGTCGTTCGACCGCGGCAGCCAGGACCTCCGGGGTCCCGATGATCCGCACCCGATTCTTCGCACGTGTGACGGCGGTGTAGAGCAGTTCGCGGGTCAGCAACTCGGAACCCTCCGGCGGGAGAACGATGGTGACACCGTCGAACTGGCTGCCCTGGCTGCGGTGAATGGTCATCGCGTAGAGGGGCACCACGTCGGCCAGCCGGGTGGGATGCAATTCCCGAACCCGCTCACCGCGCCGAAAGACGACCCGCAGATCGGCATCGTCGGCGTCGGTGGGACCGGCGTGGATGACGACTCCGCTGTCGCCGTTGAACGTCTCGGTCTGTCGGTCGTTGGCCGTGACGAGCAGCGGCTGGCCGGCATAGCGCGTCGTCGACTCGAGCGAGACATGGTGGCGCCCCGGTTCTTCGGCCAGCCAGTCGACGATGCGCCGCGACCAGCCCTGCACGCCCGAGCTGCCCTCGCGGTGCGCGCACAACACCCGGTGGGCCTCCAGCGCGTCGAGGGCCGCATCGGCATCTGCGGCGAGAGCCGCGTCGCGGAGTGCGTGCCCCCATCCCACGAGTTCGGCTCGTGTCTCGTCGAGATCGTCCGGCGCCACCAGGGTCACCTCGGGCAGGTCGGGGTCGCCGACGAGTTCGCACACCGCTGCGGCGTCGCCGCGGTTGATGGCCTCGGCGACCCGAGCGATGCCGCCACCGAACCGGCGTAGTCGGGTCAGGGTCACCACACCCCGTTCGATCTGACTGCGATCGCGAACACCGAGAGCATCTGCGTCGATGATGCCCTCGGGTATCGGAAGCGCGTCGATGTCGGTGCGCTCCACCAGGTCTGCGAGGACCGCACCCGCCTCGACCGAGGCGAGCTGATGAGGGTCACCGACCAGGATCACGCGGGTGTCCGGACGTACCGCGTCGAGCAGTCGACTCATCGCGGTCATCGACAGCATCGACGTCTCGTCGACGACCACGACGTCGTAGGGCAGACGGTTTCCCCGCCCGTATCGCGGTTGTGAACCGGGCCGCCAACCCAACAGCGAGTGCACCGTGACCGCCCGCACCGACGACGGCGCAGCGGGATCCGCGGACACCGCGGCCTGCAGTTGGGCGGCCGCACGTCCGGTCGGTGCGCACAGACCGATCCGGGCGGTACCCCCGGACAGCCGGTCGAGCACCGCCAGAATCCTTGCCACCGTGTAGGTCTTGCCGGTGCCGGGCCCCCCGGCCACCACCACCGTCGCGCTCACCGCCGCCATCGACGCGGCCACCCGCTGCAGGTCGACGGTGTCCGTTCGCGCCGGACCGAAGACATCGTCGACCGCGTGACGCGCCGCGGCCACGTCGACGTCCGGACGCGAGGACGCCCGCGCGGTGAGGACCGACCGGATCAGTTGTTCCTGCCCGAAATACTTGCGCAGGTAGAGCAGGGGCCCGTCCGCCGATTCGGCGAGGACCAGCGGACGCAACGGTCCGTTGGGTCCACCCCGCACGAGCACGCAGTCGGTCAATGCCCCGGTCAGTTCGTCTGGCGTCGGGAGCGCCACCTCGTGGTCGGTGCCCTCGACGAGTTCGGGAACGCGTGCGATGGCCAGACATGTCGAACCCGCCCGGATCGCCCGTACCGCCAGTGCCGCCCCGATCTGGGCGGCGTCGCTCACCGGTGCCCCCGACAGTCGGACCAACCTCCGCGCCACATGCACATCGGCGGCGTCGAGAATCCCGGCCGCATCGAGAGTGGCGAGCGCATCGTCGGTGTCGGAGACCGATCGGGCGTCGAATCGAGGCCGAGCACGACCGGTGGCGGCATCCTCGTGTGCTGCGGCCATCACGACCCCTTCCCCAGCAGATCCGACAGATCCTCGACGAGCCCCGGCGGGATCGGCCATTCGAAGACACCGCACCCCGGTGGCGTGCTGGGGCCGACCATGCCGCGGACGAAGTGATACTGCACCGGACCGAGGTGCTCGGCCACCTGGTAGCCGGGTAGCCGCCAGCGCAGATACCGGTGCAACGCAACCGAATACAGTAACGCCTGGAGCGGGTAGTTGGCGCTCATCATCTCCCCCGCCATGGCCTCGGGACCGAAGTCCTCGGCACTCAGGTCACCGGCGCGCAGGCGGTTGGTTTTGTAGTCGACAACCACGAACCGCCCATCCGGGGTGCGCAGCACCGAATCGATACTGCCGGTGAGGAACCCGGTGAACCGTTGTGGCGGGAGCTCACGCAGGCGGGCCGAGAAATCGGCCAGCGGATCGTCGGCGGACAGGTGCCGGTCCATGAGATCGGCGACCGCCGCCATGGTCACCGCACGCTCCGACGCCGCCGCACCTGACCCGGAGGAGGCGAGCGGGAACTCGAACTCCATCTCCGCCAGACGATCTCGAGGGGGGATTCCCCACAGGTCACCGAATCCCAGGGGCGTGGTCAACACCGCGACCAGCGCAGCGGTCAACCGATCGACGTCGACGTCGATCATGCGTCGACCGATCGACTCCAGACACAGCTCGCGAACATGCTCGGTGATGTCCGGCGCATCGGTGTCGACGTACTCGAGCGTTTCGTGCACCAGCGTGCCGAAGGCGGCACCGAAGGGCATCCCGTTCATCAACGACGGTGTCCCCGGCAGCGTCTCGGACTCCTCCCCCACGGCCGGACCATCGGTAGCGTCGCCGTCCACCGGTTCGTCGGCGACCAGCCCCTCGGCGACCTCACTGCCGGTCGCCAGCACCGGCGTATGACCGTGCCCGGCGCCGGCGATGATCGCGGAATAGGATGTGCGGCGCCAACTCTGATCGATCACACGATCGAAACGGGCGACGTCGAGCGGACCGTATCCGCCGTCTGCGGCAGACGGAGCGACCTCGCCGCCCTGCGCGTCGCCCGCCGGCTCCACCCGAACGTGTCCGTCCGCGGTCTCGTGTCCCCACAGCACCTTCGCGATGGTGTCGTCGTCGGGCACGTCGAAGGTCTCCGGAACAACCGGGGAACCCGTGGTGCGGCCGAACAGCAGTCGATGCACTGCGGAGTTGCGGGTGTGATACGCAGGGGCCCACCACAACACCACCTGGGTCTGTGCTCGCGTCAGGGCGACGTACAACAGGCGCAGTTCCTCTCCTGCGGACTCGCTCTCGCAGACAGACCAGCGGGAGCGGTAGCCCGGAGCCTCCTTGCCGCCCACGTCGAGACACCGCCTGCCGTCGTCGTGATAGGTGAAGGTCGCGCGATTGGAGTTGCGGGTGCCATCCCATGCAAACGGCACATAGACGATCGGGAACTGCAGCCCCTTGCTGCGATGCACCGTCATGATCTGGACGGCCTGGGTGTCCCTGTCCAGCCGCCTGGTCTGGTCTTCGTGCCGATGCGAACGCGCGCCTCCGGCGATCCGGTCGGCCAGCCATTCTCCGAGTGAACTCATACCGCAGTCGGAAGTCATCACCTCCGCGTTGCACAGCGCGGACACCTGGATCAGGTCGGTCAAGGCACGCTCACCGTCCGGCGTGGCCAGCACTCGCTCGGCCACCGACAGTCGGCTCATCAGTCGCTGTGACATGGCGGCGAACCCGCCGTCGGCGAACACCCGGCCGAAACCCTGGAGCGCCGCCGCGAGCTCCGTGATGTCCGAACCGTCGTCGGTGCCGAGCCTTTCCGGGGTCCACCCGATCAGTGGGCTGAGCGCGGCCATGCGCACCAGATCGGTCCTGGCCGGTTGTTCGATGGCGCGCAGCACCGCCAGCCAGTGACGGGCCGCAGCGGTCTGGAACACGCTGGCCCCGGAACCGATGACCGCGGCGACACCGTGCTGTTGCAGGTGTCGCTGCAGCGGCTCGATGGTCTTGTTCAGTGTCACCAGGATCGCGATGTCACCGGGTTCGACGGGCCGCTGGCCCGCCTCGGTCTCGATGAGGGTTCCCGACCCGAGTAACCCGGCGATGTCCGCGGCGACGTCGGCGATGACGCGGTCGCGTACGGCACCGACCGTCGCGAAGCCACTGCGGCCGGTGACCGGGAAGGCCCGCCGCGGAAACGCGCGCAACCGCACCGGCGGCAATCCGTTCAGTCGGGAGCCGGGCCGTGCGGCGTCGACGTCGTGGACGACGATCTTCGGGTCGCCCAGTTCCGCACCGTCGAACAGTCGCCCGAGTGCCTTCACCAGGTCTCCGTCGGAGCGCCGGTTGATGCCGAGGACCCGCAGCGCGTCCGCGTGCGCAACGGCTTGTAGATAACTCAGCACCTCGGCCCCGCGGAAGCCGTAGATGGACTGTTTCGGGTCACCGACGAGGACAAGGGTGCGGTGCGTGTGAAAACACCGCCGTACGATCTCCCACTGCTGCGGATCGGTGTCCTGGAACTCGTCGACGAGTACGGCCTCGAACGCCGCCCTGATGCGTGCGCACGCATCCTCGCCGATCGCCGGATCGGTCACGATCCGGTACAGGATCATCTGCAGATCGTCGTAGGTCCGCAGGCGTGACAACCGTTTTCGTTCCTCGACGATCTCCCGCACCCGGCTCGCGAAACGAACCCGTCGCTGCGCCACCCGGGCGGCGACACCGTCTGGCCCGCTCGACGGCGCGAGCACCGCCGCCGGCTGGCGCACCGCATCGCGGGCGATCGCTGTCGCGTCGGCGGGTGTGATGTCCGGGTCGTCCACACCGGCGTACCCGCGCAGGTACAGATCGAGGGATGCCTCGTCGACGAGATCGTCGACGTCCTCGACGATCTCGTAGAACAGGTCACGCTCACCGAGGAATCCCAACGCCTCGAGCATGCGGTTGCAGAACGTGTGCGTCGTCGCGATCGTCGATGCGTCGAAGTCGGAGAGCGCACGCGTGAGCCGCTCGCGACGCCGCGACACCTCCTCGACGGTCCCGGTACCGAGATGCCGGACCAGCGGATCGTCGGTCGCGTGTGCCGACGCAGCGCCGAGTGCGGCCACCAGGTCCCGTACGCGTTCGCGCATCCGTTCGCGCAGTTCGGCGGTCGCGGCCCGACTGAAGGTGACGAGCAGCAACTTGTCGATGGGCACGCCGTCGGCGATGAAACGTGCGGCCAGACCGACGATCGCGTACGTCTTGCCGGTACCGGCGCTGGCCTCCAGGACGGTGGTGCCGTGCGGCAGGGGTGCGGTGATGTCGAAGGCGTCCGTGTCGGTCATGACAGGGTCTCGTGATCCATCAGCGGCTCCCACACCAGACGGGCGAGGCAGGCGAACACCGGGTCGTCGGGCTCGCCGGGGGTCGGCAGACCGTTCCAGGGGCCCTGCACCGCAAGGGTTTCGGCGAGCAGATCGTCGAAGGCCACGGCCGCGGTGACGTCTCCGCCGTACGCCAGACGCAGATAGCGGTCGCGCCCGGCGCCGAAGTCTCCGTCGAAAGCACGCCGCGCCGCGGGCATGGCGCGATCCACACGTCCCGCCCGGCGATGGTGGTCGGCGAACTCCGCAGCAGGATCCAGCGGCAACGGAAGTACCTGGCGCACACCGAGATCACGCAGGCCGACCAATTGGGTCAGCACGGCGAGCGGATCGTCGGGGACGGCGAACAGCGACCGCGCCACCCCGCCGCCGCGACCGGGACGCCGCGCGACCACGACACCACCGCGCACCGAGTCGCCGCCGGCGTGCCCGGCCGCGGCCAGGGCGAGCAGCCGCACCCACATGGTCAGCCGCTGCTTGGCCCGCAGCTTCGAGTAGGTGGCGGTCACCATCGTCGACCCGAAGACGTCGCCCACGGTGCCGTAGATCCGGCGCCCGTCGGGCAGTCCGACCACGACGTCGACGGTGGCGGCAGGCACTGTGCGCGCCGCCGACGCCGCATCGTGGAGCGCGAGCACATCGGTCGAGATCGCCTGCAGTTCCCTGGTCCCGAAGGCGAACGGCGGCAGGGTCCCCCGCCGCAACTCGGCGGCCTGGCAGGCAGCCAGGTCGGCGCCGGCGAGCATCCGGGTGAGGAATCGGTCGCCGACCGACCAGCGGTCCAGCGCGCCGAGCTCGACGTCGAGCTGATCGGGGTGCGGCTGCTCGTCGTCGGGCACCCGGGCCCCCAGTCGCTGGCGCACGAAGCCCTCGATGGGGTTGGTCAGGAACGTGATCAGTGCGGCCAGGTCGATGTCGTCGGCATCGGGTTCGCCGATCCGGGTATCCCGGATGAGTGGCACCGCAACGGGATCGGTCCGCATCGACCGGGCGCCCGCCAACAATGCACGGTCGTAGCTGAACGGACCGTCCACCCCCGGTACCGCTCCGGCGACGAAATTGCCGACGTCGAACCCGTGCAGGGTGTGGTGACGGATTCCGTCGGATTCGCCCCCGGTGAGCGCACGCAGTGAGTCGACGAGCTCGCTGACGACCACCGCCGGTGGGACCCGCTGCCCCGACACCGGGTCGGCCCCGGTGTAGAAGACCAGGAGATTGTCCTGGGCGGCGCAGACGGCGTCGAGGAACAGTTGCCGGTCCTCGTCGCGGGGATTGCGTTCTCCGAGCAGTGGCGCTCGGCCGAGTACGTCGTCGCCGTCATGGTGATGGGCGCGCGGGAACGCATCTGCGTCGACGCCGAGCATCACGATCACCCGATGCGGTACCGACCGCATCGGCACCATCGAGCAGACCGTCAGCTCACCGGTCCGGAAGTTCGCCCGGGTGGGGGTGGCGGCGACGAGAACCGCGATCAGATCGCGGATGTCACCGAGACGCAGGTCCACCGGCGCCGCGTCGCCGGTACCTCCCCGGTACCCCTCGAACACCCCGGTCAGCGATCGAAGCGCCTGCGCACGTTGCCATTCCGAGTCCGCATCGGTGGCGGTCAGGGACTCGACGACACCGGTGAGGATGTCCAGCCATCGCTCGGGCCGATGGGCGCCGGTGACCGCGTCCAGCGTCGTCGACAGGCGCGCGACGAACTCGGCGAACCGGCCGGCGAGGTCGATCTCGGTACTCTCGACACCCGACAGCGGCAATGCGGTGTCGAGCCATTCCCCGTCGGATTCCTCGGCGACCGCGCCGAGCAGAATGCGATCGAGTCCCGCGGTGAACGTGCCCTGACCGAACTGCGCCAACCCGTACCGCGAGCGTTGAGTCCCGTCGAGCGCCCACCGGATGTTGCTGCCACTCATCCATCCCCGGATCACGTCCAGGTCGTCGTCGGTGAGGTCGAACCGCTGGCGCACCGGCGGCCGGGCGAGCAGATCGAGCACGTCGCCGGCGGTCACACGCCCTGCGCCGAGCTCCACCACCGCCGCCACCACGTCGAGCACGCCGTTGGTGTGCCGCAGCCCCCGATCCGCCAACCGGACCCGCAGTTCGAACGCCGGATGGCCGAGCCCCGGCTGCCCGAAGGCGCCGCGGACCAGTGGAGCGAAACGTTCGATGTCGGGGCACATCACCAACACGTCGCGCGGCTGCAGCGTCGGATCGGCGGCGAACAGGTGTAGCAGACGATCACGCAGCACCTCCACCTGGCGTTCGGCTCCGTGGCACGCGTGGATCTCGACCGACGAATCCGGTTCGGCCACACCGGTCCGGAGCTGATCGTCGCGAATGCCTTCCTGCAACGCCTCGAGTACCGACCGCGATCGCGTCTCACGCACCGGGCCGTGGTGAGAACTGTGATCGGCCAGCGGCGCCAGTCGCAGCTGCAGTTCCTGTACGTCGCGGGACAGGCTGGCGAGCAACGGATGTCCCAGTCGCGGCGATACCGAGTCGGCGCGGCGCACGGCGCCGCGCGGATGGCCGGCGTCCTCGATCGCCGCCCACAGGGCCGGACTGGGGTGCGGGGTGAACACGTGGACGTCCCGCCCGCGCGCGAGCGCTGCCAGCACCTGCAACACCGTGTCCGGAATCCGGGTCGATCCGAAGACCGACAGGCGCTCGGGCAGGTCGGTCACCGTCGGATCGTCACGCAGTGCGGCACACAGGGTCCCGAGGGTCTCGGCCGGATGAGGTTCTCCGATCGCGTCACGGACCGCACGCCACAGCCGCGGCTGCCACGCCAGATCGCTCTCGATCGGGGCGCCGGTCCCGTCGTGATCGGTTCCGACCGCCCATGCCTCCAACATGGCCGGACGCATCCGGGCATAACCGTCGAAGAGGTCCGCGATCTGACGCGCGGTCGCAAACCGCCGTCCGCGTCGGTGCTCGGTCTGGTCGGCGTCGCCATCGGCACCGATGTGTCTGGCGAGAACCCGGAAGGCAGGGTCGTCGATCAGTTCGTCGAGCACCCCGAGCAGCGGCCAGGTCATCGCCGCCGGGCGCCACGGCCCACCAGGCCTCGATCGGACCGGTGCCGAGAGGATCCCCGCGGCGCGTGCCGCGTCGTCCAGGACACGGTCGGCGAGGGCGGCCGGCGACAGGAAATCGATGTTGGCGGCGACGCCGTCGTCGAGGCCCGGTGATGCGCCCAGACGTCCGGCGAGACGTTGCTGCAGCCAGCGTTCCACGCCCGGCGCGGGCACCGACACGATCTCCGGTGCCATCGGATCGGTGGTCGGCGCCGACAGCAACGCGGCGAGGGCGTCGGCGAGCGCATCGGTGCGCTCGGCCCGGTGCAGGTGGAACATGCTGTCGCCCTGACGCTTCCGTTGGTTCAGGTCAGCCCCCGGACCGGGAGTCCGGCGTCGGCGTCGAGGTGTGCGTCGAGGATCTCGCGCACCTCATCGGGTATCGGGCGCGACCGGCCGGTACGCGGATCGGTGGCCACCATGGTGGTCTCGGCCGTGGCACACACCGTGCCCGCGGGATCGATCAGGGTCAGCGCCATGGTGAACGACGATGTGCCGATGCGGTTGACGCAGGTGCGCACGACCACCGGTTCGAGGCTGTACTCCAGCACGGCGGTGAACACGATGTCCTGCCGGGCGACGACCATCGAGTAGTTCTCCGGGCGTACCGGCAACCAGTTCATGAAGGACCGAACACGGCTCTCCTCGAAGATCCGCGCGAACTGCACGTTGTTGATGTGGTTGTTGATGTCCATGTCTCCCCAGCGCAGCTGGACGGACAGTTCGAGATGTTGATCGGCCACGTTCGCAAACCCTAATCGCTCGATCCGACAGACGACCGGCCGGATCCGCCCCGGGTCGCACCGTCATGACCTCCTCGGCAGAACACGCGCGCGGGTACGCGCGACAAGCGGTTGGCAGACCGTAGACTCACCCGAGGCACACGAGCATGCGAGGGGGACATCGTGATCCTGGAGACCGCGCGACTACGACTGCGTCCGGTCGCGTCGTCGGACACCGACGCCCTCGTGCGCCTCGACAGCGATCCCGCGGTGATGCGCTTCGTCAGCGGCGGAGCGCCCACTCCACGGGAGGTCATCGAGGACTGGGTGGTGCCACGCGCGCAGGCGGAGTATCGCGCCCACCGCACCGGTATGTGGACCGCGACCGACCGGATCACCGGCGGGTTCCTGGGGTGGTTCGCCCTGCGCACCCCTCGGCACAGCAACTGCGCCGAACTCGAATTGAGTTATCGCCTCTGCCGCCACGTCTGGGGCCATGGCCTGGCGACCGAGGCGGCCGCGGCGCTGCTACGGATGTCGTTCCAGCAGATCTGCGCGGAGCGGGTGTTCGCCAGCACGATGGCGGTGAACATGCCGTCACGTCGGGTGATGGAGAAGATCGGCATGCGCCTGTCGGCGATCCGGATGTCGACCGACGACGTGGTCTTCGGTTCCGGAGGTGGTGAAGTCGAATACGAGCTGCTCCGCGCGCATTGGGAGACGATGACGATGTCCTGGTCACAGCCCGATCCGCGCCCCTGGACCGGCGGCCGACACGCCGTCGCCGATCTGACCGCCTGACCGCACACACCGCCGGCCGGAGGTCACGACGCGGCCAAAGTCCTCGTCGAGACCTGTCGGCGATGATTGACTACCGTTAGAGATGTGCGGTAGCAGCCGACCTCCCATCGACAGGAGATGTTCTTCAGATGAGCAGCCCCACTGCCTCCACGACCCGGCCCCATGTCGTCATCATCGGCTCCGGCTTCGGTGGTCTCTTCGCCGCTCAGCGGTTGGCGAAGGCCGACGTGGACGTCACGCTGATCGCCCGAACAACCCACCACCTGTTCCAGCCGATGCTTTATCAGGTGGCCACCGGCATCATCGCCGAAGGTGAGATCGCCCCGGCCACCCGTGTGGTGCTGCGCAAGCAGAAGAACGCCAAGACGCTGCTCGGTGATGTCTTCGAAGTGGATCTGGAGGCCAAGACGGTCACCTCGCGTCTGCTCGAGCGGGTCACGGTGACGCCGTTCGACAGTCTGATCATCGCCGCGGGCGCCGACCAGTCCTACTTCGGCAACGACCACTTCGCCGAGTACGCCCCCGGCATGAAGACCATCGACCATGCACTCGAACTGCGCGGACGTATCCTCGGCGCCTTCGAGCAGGCCGAACTGTCCGACGATCCCGAGGAACGCGCCAAGCTGCTGACGTTCGTCGTCGTCGGCGCCGGACCCACCGGCGTCGAGATGGCCGGGCAGATCGCGGAGATGAGCGACAAGACCCTCAAGGGCGCGTTCCGCAACATCGACCCGACCGAAGCGCGCGTGATCCTCCTCGACGCCGCACCGGCGGTGCTCCCGCCGTTCGGCGAGAAGCTCGGCCAGAAGGCGGCCGCCCGCCTGGAGAAGATGGGCGTCGAGGTCCAGCTGGGGGCCATGGTGGTCGATCTCGACTACGACGGCCTCGTGGTCAAGGACAAGGACGGCACCACACGCCGCATCGAGTCGCAGTGCAAGGTGTGGTCGGCCGGTGTGCAGGCCAGCCCGCTGGGCAAACAGCTCGCCGAGCAGTCCGGGGTGGAACTCGACCGGGCGGGTCGGGTCAAGGTGCTGCCCGACCTGTCGATCCCGGGCAACCCGTACGTCTTCGTCGTCGGCGACATGATGGCCGTCGACGGCGTCCCCGGCGTGGCGCAAGGCGCGATCCAGGGTGGCCGGTATGCGGCCGACGCGATCAAGGCCGGGCTCAACGGGCAGACCGCCGAGCAGCGCAAACCGTTCAGCTACTACGACAAGGGGTCGATGGCGACCGTGTCGCGGTTCAGCGCGGTGATGCAGGTGCCGATCCCGGGTACCAAGAAGAAGTTCGAGACCGAGGGCTACTTCGCCTGGCTCGGTTGGTTGGCCCTGCACCTGGTCTATCTGGTCGGCTTCCGCAACCGCCTGAACACCTTGGTGAACTGGTTCTTCGCGTTCAGTACCCGCGGACGCACCCAGCTCGCGGTCACCGAGCAGCAGGTGTACGCGCGCACCGCTCTCGGCGCGTTGAGCGAGATGGAGAACAAACCTGTGCCCGAGGTCGAGGCGGATACGTCGGGCGCCGACGATCCCGAGAAGAAGGCCGAGGCCAGCTGAGCGCTCTCGCCTCTCAGGGAGCGACGCTCACACTCGTCAGCTCGATCTCGTCGCAGAGCGCGCGGGCGGCGGCCGCCGTCGCCGCGAGCGCGGTGGTGAGGGTCGAACCGGCGACGCCGGCCGGTCGTGCGAGGTCGAGCCGGGTCGCGTAGGCGGTGGCCGAGACCTCGGCGGGTCGGGTGTCCGGGTAGCGGAACACGCTGCCGACCGCACCGTGTGTCCGCTCCGGTCCGCCGAGCGCGAGACGGTGACGCAGCAGCGGTGTGCCGCCGATGTCGATGTGCAGGGCACCGTCCCACTGCGCCCGCGTGAGATGTTCGGGCGTCTCCTCGGCGCGCCCGAGTTGTGCGTGTTCGGCGATGACGACGGTCGCGTCCGGGTGGGCGGTCACGTGGGTCGCCGTGTGATGGTGTGCGCCGCCCGCGACGATGGTCGGTTCGGGATCCACCCGCAACCGCGCACCGTCTCCGACGTCGATGTGCCAGTCCATGCGTGAGTCGAGGCGCTCGCGCGCGGGCAGCGCGATCGTCGCCGCGACGGTACGGATCGTCAATGCCGCACCGGCGGCCACGGACACGCGGACGCTGATGGTGTCACCTCCGAGCGGGGTCGCCGCGGTGCCGATCAGATGCACCGTGTCCGGTCCGGTCTGGCGAACCGCCAACCCCCCGATGGATCGAGTGCGCGGCGACCGTCCGGGCACCGCGACGATCTCGACCTCGGTGTGCACCGCAGATCAGTGCGCCACGGCGACGGCGGCGAGTTGCTCGCGAACCCACGCCAGCACGTCGCTCGCGGCGGGATCGTCGGTCAGGGAGATCATCGCGGTCGGCCTGCCCTCACGCACCCGTTCGGCATCGGTGCGCATGACCTCGAGGTCGGCGTGGACCTGCACCGCGAGGTCGGTCTTGTTGATCACCAACAGATCCGAATAGGTGACACCCGGGCCGCCCTTGCGGGGAACCTTGTCGCCGCCTGCCACGTCGATGACGAAGATCTGGACGTCGATGAGACCGGTGGAGAACGTGGCGGTGAGGTTGTCGCCGCCGGATTCGACGAGGATGAGGTCCAGGGGTGGGTTCGCCGCGACGAGGTCGTCGATCGCGTCCAGGTTGGCGGTGATGTCGTCGCGGATCGCGGTGTGCGGGCACCCGCCCGTCTGTACGGCGGTGATCCGCTCGTCGGGCAGCACGGCGTGGCGGCGCAGGAAGTCGGCGTCCTCGGTGGTGTAGATGTCGTTGGTCAGCACGGCGACCGACAGTTGGTCGCGCAGTTGGCGGCACAGCGCCGCCACCAACGCGGTCTTGCCGGAGCCGACCGGGCCGCCGACCCCGATGCGTAAGGCTTCGCCGGGTTCGCGATGCCGCCGCGGTCGTCGGTGATCGTGGCTGTGCGGCTGGCCGTCGATGAGATGTGGGGGCATGGGTTGTGCGGTCTCCTGTCGGATCGGGGTGGCGCGCTCACGCACGTCAGGACATGAACAATGGCATCGGTTGGCGCTCATGGCGTTCGGCGAAGACGTCGAGGATCGGATCGGACAGGTCGGCCGGTTCGACCGCGGCCTCGGCGGCGAGTCGCTCACAGTCGGCGCCGAGGTCGGCGATCATCAGCGCGACGTCGGCAGGATCGAGGGCGAGCAGCCGCTGTCCCGCGGTCGCCGATCCACTCATCGTGGTGTAGACGAGGATCAATGCGGTGTGGAATCCGGAGAGAGCGCTCGCCCGACCGATCGCACCGCTGATCACCGGGAGATGGGTGGTCGGGGTGTGCGGCGACCAGTCGTGGTCGGGCCACATCCGCCTGGCCAACCGGAGCATGCCCCTCCCCTGCGCCAGCGAGGCCTTGCGGGCCGCCGACGACGGTGTGCGTGCGTCCGTCTCCCGTTGTGCCGCAGCCTCGTCGAGATGTCCGTCGGCAACGGCGGCAGCGATCGATGCGGCGACGAGACCACTGCTGCGCACACGCCTGCGCAGGTAGTCGGCGAGATCGTCGACGTTGCGGACCGCACCGTCGGCGATCGCCTGTTCCACGCCGCCGGAGTGCACGTGACCGCCGACCGGCAACCGAGAATCCGCGAGAGTCAACATCATCGCCAGCGGCGAGTGCGCGTATCGACCCGGACCGGTGGGCGTGTTCTCGTACGACATGGTGAGCTCAGAACAGGAAGTAGCGTTGCGCCATGGGCAGTTCCGAGACGGGCTCGGAGTCCCAGACCTCGCCGTCGACGCGCACCGTGAAGGTGTCCGGCTCGACCTCGATCCGTGGGCAGGCGTCGTTGTTCGGCATGTCGGACTTGCCGACCGAGCGGGTGTTGCGGACTGGGACTAGTCTACGGTCGACGCCGATCCGTTCGGCCAGGTCGGGATCGGCGCCGGGCGCGACGAAGCTCACCGAGGTGGCCGCCGCCACCTTCGGCGCCGCACCGAACATCGGGCGGGGCAGGACCGGTTGCGGGGTGGGGATGCTCGCATTCGCATCGCCCATCGCCGCCCACGCGATCGCACCACCCTTGATCACGAGATCTGGTCGGACACCGAAGAACGCCGGATCCCACAGCACCAGATCGGCGAGCTTGCCGGTTTCCACCGACCCGACCTCCCCGTCGAAACCGTGGGCGATGGCCGGACAGATCGTGTACTTGGCGATGTAGCGGCGCGCCCGGATGTTGTCGGCCCGACCGTCACCCGCCAGGGAGCCACGCTTGCGCTTCATCACGTGCGCGGTCTGCCACGTTCGCAGCACCACCTCCCCGATCCGACCCATCGCCTGCGAATCCGAACCGATCATCGAGATCGCGCCGAGATCGTGCAGCAGGTCCTCGGCCGCGATGGTGGACGGCCGGATTCGACTCTCCGCGAACGCGAGATCCTCGGGCACCGTCGGGTTCAGGTGATGGCAGACCATCAGCATGTCCAGGTGCTCGTCGAGGGTGTTGACGGTGTGCGGCCGGGTCGGGTTGGTCGAACTCGGCAGCACGTTGGGATACGCGGCGACGGTGATGATGTCGGGCGCGTGCCCGCCACCGGCACCCTCGGTGTGGTAGGCGTGGATGCTGCGGCCCGCGATGGCACCGACGGTCTGCTCGACGAAGCCCGCCTCGTTGAGGGTGTCCGAGTGCAGCGCCACCTGCACGCCGGTCTCGTCGGCCACCCGCAGACACGCGTCGATGGCGGCCGGCGTGCTCCCCCAGTCCTCGTGCAGTTTGAAACCCGATGCGCCGGCGCGGATCTGCTCGTGCATGGCCGCAGCGCTGACCGTGTTGCCCTTGCCCAGCAGCGCGATGTTCATCGGCCAACCGTCGGTGGCGGCGAGGATCGACCGCAGATGCCAGGACCCCGGGGTCACGGTGGTGGCCTTGCTGCCCTCGGCCGGACCGGTGCCTCCGCCGATCAGTGTCGTGATGCCGTTGCCGAGGGCTTCGTCCATGAGTTGCGGACAGATGAAGTGCACGTGGCAGTCGATACCACCGGCGGTGAGGATCTTCCCGTTGCCCGCGATGATCTCCGTGGAGGGACCGATCACCAGATCCGGGTGCACCCCGTCCATCGTGTCGGGGTTCCCGGCCTTGCCCATAGCGGTGATCCGCCCGTCGCGAATACCGATGTCGGCCTTGATGATCCCCCAGTGATCCAGGATCACGACCCCGGTGATCACGGTGTCCGGCGCACCGTCGGCGCGGGTGGCACGGCTCAGCCCCATCGACTCCCGGATCACCTTGCCACCACCGAACACGGCCTCGTCGCCTGCGAGTCCCGGCCCGCCGCACCGGTCTTCGGTGACCTCGATGAGCAGATCGGTGTCGGCCAACCGAATCCGGTCTCCCACGGTGGGGCCGAAGAGTTGCGCGTAGCGGTCGCGTCCCAGACTCGCCATCAGTCGATCCGTCCCGGCGCATCCAGTGAGATGCCGTACACCTCACGGGTGCCGCCGAGTTCGACCAGCGACACGGTCATCTCGATACCGGGTTCGAAACGCACCGCGGTGCCTGCCGGGATGTCGAGACGGCGACCTCGCGCGGCGGCGCGGTCGAAGTGCAGCGCCGCGTTGGATTGCGGGAAATGGACGTGGCTACCCACCTGGACCGGACGATCACCGGTGTTGACCACCGTCAGTGACATGGTGGCGGCGCCTTCGTTCAGCTCGATCGTGCCCTCGGCGGGGATCACCTCGCCGGGCACCACCGACGACCCTGTTCGCGACATCGGACCTCTCAGCAGTTTCAATCGATGGGGTTGTGCACGGTGACCAGCTTGGTCCCGTCCGGAAAGGTCGCCTCGACCTGGACGTCGTGCAACATCTCGGGTACCCCGTCCATCACGTCGGTGCGCTGCAACACCTCGCGACCGGACGTCATGAGTTCGGCAACGGAGCGCCCGTCACGGGCCCCTTCGAGCACGTGGTCGGTGATGATCGCCACGGCCTCGGGATGGTTCAGACGCAACCCCCGTCCCTGCCGACGACGGGCCAGTTCGGCGGCATAGGAGATGAGCAAACGCTCCTGCTCATGCGGCGACAGACGCACCTGGTCCTCTCCTCGTCGACGGGGATTGTGCCTGGGCCCCAACACAGGTCGGGAGCGCTCCGGGCACCGCGTAGATGACATCCTGCCACGACCGTGCGCAGGCGGCGCGGTGAACGGTCGCCGCCTATCGCGTGAACGTCAGCCGGGAAGGCCGCCTCCACCCGCGCGGAGGTCGGCCAGACGTGCAGGCGTGCAGGCCGGCGCGATGGCGACCACGTCGTCGTCGGTGAAGGCCGCGGCGGCCGCACCGCGCAGGATCACCGCCGACAACGCCATGGCCGTCGCCGGTTCGTCGACCACGTCGGCCGAACGCCTGTCGAAGTACGCCTGCAGGCGCTGCGCCGCGGTGGGCATCGCCGCGCGGAAGAAGCCGATGACCGCGAGCCAGCGCGTCACGAGATGTCCCGGGTGCATGTCCCAGCCCTGATACAGCCCGTGTTCGAGGGACCGCACGACCAGCCCGTGGTGGCGGCGCAGTGCCGAGGCGATCTGCTCGGCCGAGCCGGTCGGGACGACCTGCGTCGACCCGTCACTGATCCACACCCCGGTCTGCGCCGCGGCGGCGGCCATCACCGCCTTGGCATGATCGGCGACCGGGTGCGTCAACGACTGCTGCGCCGGCACGATACCCGACGCGGCACTGTAATCGTATGTGCCGTAATGCAATCCGGTCAGCCTAGGGCGGCCACGATGGATTGCCTGTGCCACGGTCGCGCGCCCGTCGGACCCGAGTACCGCCTGCGGTATCTCGACCTGCAACTCGTAGTGCAACTGGCCCTCCGCGAGCCCGTGGACGCGTTCGAACTCGGCACACAGGACGTTCACCGCGTCCACCTGCCGGACGTCACGCAATTTCGGCACGGTGAACACGAAGCCCTCGGGCACCCCGCCCGCTGCGTCGAGGACCAGTTCCAGGGTGCGCAGACCTCGGGCCCGTTCCTGCTCGCCGAGCCCCTTGGCCCGCACCCCGGCACTGCGCGGTGCGTGTGGGCGCTGCCGCGTCCAGGCCGCCAGTATTTCGCCCGCACGGCGGGCATGGGCATCCTCGACATCGTCGGCGCGCCACCCGTAGCCGTCCTCGAGGTCGATGCGGAGATCCTCGATCGGGTTGTCCCGCAACCGTTCACGCATCAGGTCCACGACGACGTCGGCGCCGCCGGTGAGTTCACCCAGTACGTCGCCGGCCGCGTCGGCGATGCCGACGGCTCGCTCACCCCAAGAGGTGGGCGTCTGTTCGTCGACGTCTGCCGCGCCGACGTAGACGGTGTGGGCCGGTTGCATCTGCGCCCGGTCTCCCGGATAGCCGAGAGCGAGGTCGTCGTCGACCGGCTGCAGGATGTCCTCGATTCGCGCCCGCACCGACGGGGACAGCGGCGATCGGGTCACGCGTCACCGCGCGTCGGCAACTCCACCCCGTCCGGGAGCTCGATGTTCTGCAGCCGCACCTGGGAGGTCGCCACCAGACGCTCCCGGTCGTCGGTCATGGTCACCTTCCAGAGCTGCTGGCGGCGGCCGCGATGGATCGGCTCGGAGATGACGGTGACCCGACCGGTGCTGACCGAGCGGATGAAGTCGGTGTTGTTGTTGACACCGACCGCGGTGCCGCCGATGTCGCCGCTCTGCAACCACGTGAACGCGCTGCAACTGGCCACGCTCTCGGCGACCGCGCAGTAGACACCGCCGTGGACGATGCCGAAGGGCTGATGATGCTGCGGGGTCAGATCGAGATGCGCGACCACCCGATCGGCACCGACCTCGTCGAGCACCAGCCCCAGCGCGGCACTGTCGAAGCCCCGGCCGAAGGTGTTCTTGATCAATTGTTCGCTGTCCACGCTCATACCCACGAGATTGTCACGAGGTCGCAGACCGGGCCAGACGAAGGGTGCCGGACAGGGCACCCCGGGGAACCGATAGGCCCCACACTGCGTTTGCAGCGTGGGGCCTATCGCGGCGTGGACCGGGGGTCTCTGCAGCCCTCAGGACTCTCTCGCGGTCCGACGTAAGAACAACATAGGATAGCCTTACCAATGTTGTCAAGGGGGTCGCGTTCACCGCGCGTCACCAGGCACGAAAGGGCAAGATCGGTCGGCATGAACGAGCAGGAGAAGCGGAAGTAGAATGCGAAGAATGAACGGACTGGGCGACCTCGAGCGCGCCGTCATGGACACCCTGTGGGCGAGCTCGGAACCGCAGACGGTGCGACAGGTCCACGAGACCCTGTCGCAGGATCGGTCCTTGGCGTACACCACCGTCATGACGGTGCTCCAGCGACTGGCCAAGAAGAACCTGGTCACACAGATCCGAGACGACCGGGCCCACAAGTACGTACCCACGCACCCGCGTGAAGATCTCGTCGCCAGCCTGATGGTCGACGCGCTCAGCGAGGCGGATGCCCCCGGCTCCCGCCACGCCGCGCTCGTGTCGTTCGTCGGGCGGGTCGGCGCCGAGGAAGCCGCAGCGCTGCGACACGCTCTCGATGAGCTCGAAGCCGCCCGCGGTACGGGTGAGACCCGATAGATTCGGCTCACAGCCAGCAGCGACCCACAGCCCACCGCGAGGACTACGATGACCGCGCTTCTCTTCGGCATCCTGACCCTGGTGCTGGTCGGCCCTGCCGCAGAGGCATTGTCTCGTGCGTCATGGCCGGTCAAAGCACCTCGGGCAGCGATGACGCTCTGGCAGGCGATCGCGCTCGCCGGCGTGCTGTCGGCGTTCAGTTGCGGGCTGGCGATCGCCGCCAACCTGCTCGCCCCCGGCCCCGACGGAACGCCGACCACCAATCCGCTCCACGAGATCGAGCGACTCGGTCTGCCCCTGTGGCTGACACTCGTCGGCGTCTTCATGCTCACGCTGATGGTCGGCGGGCGACTGATGTACACGGTGATCCGCGTCGGAGTGCGGACCCGTGCCCGACGACACGCCCACCGGCAACTCATCGACATCCTGGACCGCTGCGATCGCAGCGACAGCTCTCACCCGTTGTTCGCCCGCGACGTCCGCATGATCGACGTCTCGCAACCGCTCGCCTACTGCCTGCCGGGGCTCCGACAGCGCGTGGTGATCAGCGAGGGCGTCGTCTCCCGCCTGTCCCGTGAGGAACTGACCGCGGTGCTGGCGCACGAACGTGCACATCTACGCGCCCGGCACGATCTGGTCCTCGAGGCGTTCATCGCCTTCCACGAGGCATTCCCACGTTTTGTCCGAAGCCGTTCGGCGTTGGGCGCCGTGGAGTTGCTCGTCGAGGCGCTCGCCGACGATCAGGCGGTCCGGGCCACCGCGCCGACCACGCTGGGCCGCGCGCTCGTCGCCTGCGCCGACGCGGTCGCACCCCGGGGCGCCATGGCCGTCGGCGGCCCCACCACGCTGGCCCGCATCCACCGACTGCGCCACGAACGCCCGACCCGACTGCTCGCGGTCGGTGCGTATTGCGCGGCCGCCGCGATCCTGGTGGTTCCTACCCTGGCCGTCGCCATCCCGTGGCTGACCGAGCTGTCCCGATTGATCTCGACGGCGTGAGGCAGGCCACCCTCCCGGTCGTCGTGCCACCGGACAGGCAATAGGCTTAGCGCCATGACTACAGAAGCCGCGCCGTCCGGTTCCGACTCCACCAAAGCCCAGATCGGTGTCACCGGTCTCGCCGTCATGGGTTCGAACATCGCCCGCAACTTCGCCCGCCATGGTTACACCGTGGCCCTGCACAACCGCAGCATCGCCAAGACCGACGCCCTCATCGAGGAGCACGGCTCCGAGGGGTCCTTCGTCCGCACCGAGTCCGTCGCCGAATTCGTTGCCGCCCTGGAACGTCCGCGACGAGTGCTGATCATGGTGAAGGCCGGCGCGGCGACCGACGCCGTCATCGACGAGCTCGCCGACGCCATGGAGACCGGCGACATCATCATCGACGGCGGCAACGCCCTCTACACCGACACCATCCGCCGCGAACGCGCCCTGGCCGAGCGCGGGCTGCTGTTCGTCGGCGCAGGCATCTCCGGTGGTGAGGAGGGCGCACTCAACGGCCCGTCGATCATGCCCGGAGGGCCCGCCGAGTCGTACAAGTCGCTCGGCCCGCTGCTCGAATCCGTCGCCGCGCAGGTCGACGGCGAACCGTGCTGCACCCACATCGGTCCCGACGGCAGCGGACACTTCGTGAAGATGGTCCACAACGGGATCGAGTACGCCGACATGCAGCTCATCGGCGAGGCCTACGACCTGATGCGCAAGGTCCTCGACCTCCCGGTCACCGAGATCGCCGACGTCTTCCGCGACTGGAACACGACCGAGCTGGAGAGCTACCTCGTGGAGATCACGGCCGAGGTCCTCAGCCAGGTCGACGCCGAGACCGGCAAGCCACTGGTCGACGTGATCGTCGATGCCGCGGGACAGAAGGGCACGGGTCGCTGGACCGTCAAGTCGGCGCTCGATCTGGGCATCCCGACCACGGGTATCGCCGAGGCCGTGTTCGCCCGCGCACTGTCGAGTTCCACCGACCAGCGCAAGGCCGCACAGGGACTCGCATCGGGCACGCTGGGCGCGGCACCGACCGATCGCGATGCGTTCGTCGCCGACATCAAGACCGCCCTGTACGCCTCCAAGGTCGTCGCCTACGCGCAGGGCTTCGACCAGATCGCCGCCGGCAGTGCCGAATACGGCTGGGACGTGGACCGGGGTGCACTCGCCACCATCTGGCGTGGCGGCTGCATCATCCGTGCACAGTTCCTCAACCGAATCCGCGAGGCGTACCAGGAGAACCCGCAGTTGCCGAGTCTGCTGCTGGCCCCGTACTTCCGCGACGCAGTGGAAGCCGGCATCGACAGCTGGCGCCGCGTGGTGGCCACCGCCACCACCATGGGCGTCCCGGTGCCCGCGTTCGCGTCGTCGCTGTCCTACTACGACGGACTGCGCGCCGACCGGCTGCCCGCCGCCCTCACCCAGGGGCTGCGCGACTACTTCGGCGCACACACCTATCAGCGAGTCGACAAGCCGGGCACGTTCCACACCTTGTGGAGTGGCGACCGGACCGAGGTCACCGAGTAAAGGGGTTCAGCACCAGCCGTGCGATTCGTCGAGGGCCATCAGCCCACACATGACCTGACCTACGACGACCTGTTCATCGTCCCGAACCGATCCGACGTCACATCACGGTTCGACGTGGACATGTCTACGACGGACGGCAGTGGCACGACGATCCCGGTCGTGGCCGCCAACATGACCGCGGTCGCGGGCAAACGCATGGCCGAGACCGTCGCGCGCCGCGGCGGTCTCGTCGTGCTCCCCCAGGATCTGCCGATCACGGCGGTGGCGGAATCCATCGACTTCGTCAAGTCGCGGCACCTCGTCGCCGACACCCCGGTCACCCTCGGTCCGCAGCATTCGGTCACCGATGCGTTGGCGCTGATCCCCAAGCGAGCACACGGTGTCGCCGTCGTCGTCGACGACGAGGGCCGTCCGCTCGGGGTGGTCACCGAGAAACGCTGCCGAGATGTGGACCGCTTCGCTCGGGTGTCGGAGGTGCTCGACCCGGACATGGTGGTCCTCGGGGTCGCGACCGACCCCCGCGAGGTGTTCGACGCACTCGTCGACGTACACCTCGGGCTGGCCGTCCTGGTCGACGACGACGGACGTCTGGCCGGTGTGCTGACCCGCGTCGGTGCGCTGCGACACGGCGTCTATCGACCCAACACCGATGCCGACAGCCGGCTGCGGATCGCGGCGGCCGTCGGCATCAACGGCGACGTCGTCGGCAAGGCGCAAGCCCTGGTCGCGGCCGGGGTGGACCTCCTGGTGATCGACACCGCCCACGGGCATCAGGACAAGATGCTCGCCACCCTCGAGGCGGTCGCCGCGACCGACCCCGGAGTCCCGATCGCTGCAGGCAACGTCGTGTCGGCGGCAGGTACCCGGGATCTCATCGCGGCGGGCGCATCCATCGTCAAGGTCGGCGTGGGACCGGGCGCGATGTGCACCACCAGGATGATGACCGGGGTGGGCCGTCCGCAGTTCTCCGCGGTGGCCGAATGTGCCGCGGTGGCACGGCAACTCGGTGGGCACGTGTGGGCCGACGGCGGCGTCCGCCATCCACGCGACGTCGCCCTGGCGATCGCGGCGGGCGCGTCGAACGTGATGATCGGGTCATGGTTCGCCGGTACCCACGAATCCCCCGGCGACCTGCAGGCCGACGCAGACGGCCTCTACAAGGTCAGCTTCGGGATGGCGTCCAAACGCGCTGTCGCCGCGCGCGCCGCCGGTGACAGCACCTACGAGCGGGCGCGCAAATCCCTCTTCGAAGAGGGCATCTCGACGTCGCGGATCCCGGTCGACCCGGAGCGACCCAGCGTCGAGGACCTCCTCGACCACATCTGTTCGGGAGTGCGCAGCACCGCGACCTACACCGGTGCACGCACATTGGCCGAGCTACACGAGAAGGTGGTGCTGGGCATCCAGTCGGCAGCGGGGTTCGCCGAGGGCCGCCCCCTGCCGGGCGGGTGGTGATCGGTGGAGATCCTGGTCATCGTCGCCGGCCTCGTCGGATTCGTCGCGCTCACACTCGGCACCGCGTTGTTCGTCTCCGCCGAGTTCTCACTCACCGCGCTGGAACGCTCGACCATCTCCAACGACGTCGCGACGCGCGGCGACCGACGCTCCCGTCTGGTCCAGCGGGCACACGCGACGCTGTCCTTCCAGCTTTCCGGTGCCCAACTCGGTATCACCATCACCACCCTCGTCACCGGTTACATCGCCGAACCGGTGCTGGCCCGCATCTTCGACCCGGCGCTCACCGGTCTGGGGATGAGCGACTCGGCCGCCTCCCTCACCTCCCTGATCGCCGCGCTCGTCATCGCGACCTCGTTGTCGATGGTGCTCGGCGAGCTGATCCCGAAGAATCTGGCGATCGCGAAACCGTTGGCCGTCGCCCGCGCGACGTCCGGGCCGCTGACCATCTTCTCGGCGGTCTTCCGCTGGGCCATCAACGGACTCAACGGATCGGCCAACTGGCTGGTGCGTCGGATGGGCATCGAACCGGCCGAGGAACTGCGGTCGGCGCGGTCGCCGCAGGAACTCGTGTCGCTGGTCCGCAACTCGGCCCGGCAGGGATCGATCGACGAGGACACCGCCGCTCTCGTCGACCGATCGTTGCGATTCGGAGAGCTCACGGCCGAGGACCTGATGACACCGCGCGTCACGGTCGAATGTCTCGACCGCGACGACACGATCCGCGATCTCGTGATCGCGGCCTCCCGGACCGGGCACTCCCGGTTCCCGGTCGTCATCGATGGCGACCTCGACGATCTCGTCGGGGTGGTCCACATCAAGCAGGCGTTCACCGTGGCGCCCGACCGCCTCACCGAGACGACGGTCGCCACCATGGCCCGCGGCGTTCCACGCGTGCCGGCCAGCCTCGACGGTGACGCGTTGATGGAACGCATCCGGGCCGACGGCATGGAACTGTGCGTCGTCATCGACGAGTACGGCGGCACCGCCGGGATCGTGACCACCGAGGATCTGATCGAGGAGATCCTCGGCAACGTCACCGACGAACACGACCACGAGCGCGCCGACGTCGCCGCCGACGGCGACGGCTTCCTGTGCTCGGGACTGCTCCGACTCGACGAGGTGGCCGACGCCGTCGGCTATCGCGCCCCCGAGGGGTCCTACGACACCCTCGGCGGTCTGATCATGTTCTGCCTCGGTCGGATTCCCGACGTCGGCGACGTCGTCGACCTGCCGTCGCTGGCGTCGGCGGAGGACGACGACGAGCCGGACGACGCGTCCGCCGACGGGACCGAACCGAGCTGGCGTGCGACCGTGACACAGATGGACGGTCGTCGCGTGGACGTAGTGGCGCTGCGTCCGGTCCGCGACAGCACCGAATCCGATCGCGGGTCCGACGATGAATGACATCTGGGCGATCGTCCTGACCGTGGTGTTGCTCCTCGGCAACGCGTTCTTCGTGGGTGCCGAGTTCTCCCTCATCTCGGCTCGTCGGGATCGTCTCGAGGCGCTCGAGGAGAGCGGTAAGAAGCGGGCCCGCACCGTCATCCGGGCGGGCGAGAACCTGTCGCTGATGCTGGCCGGCGCCCAACTCGGCATCACGATCTGTTCGATCCTGCTCGGTCGCGTGGGCGAACCCGCGGTCGCGCATCTCATCGAGGCACCGATGGATCTCGCCCACGTGCCGCACTCCCTGCTGCATCCGATCGCCTTCGCGATCGCACTCGGCCTGGTGTCGGTGCTGCACATCCTGATCGGCGAGATGGTGCCCAAGAACATCGCGCTGGCCGGGCCGGAGACCTCGGCCATGCTGTTGGTGCCCGCACATCTCGCGTTCATCCGCCTGGCCCGCCCGCTCATCGCGTTCTACAACTGGCTCGCGAACGGCTCGCTGCGATTGCTACGCGTCCAGACGAAGGACGAGTTGGACACCGCGGTGTCTGCAGGCGAACTGTCGCAGATGCTCAGCGAGTCCAAGCAGGAAGGCCTGATCGACGCCGAAGAACACGAACGTCTGACGCGCGCACTGACCTCGGTGGGTCGCGCGGTCAGCGAGGTGATGATCCCGCTCGAGCGGATGCGCAGTGTCGACGTCGAGGTCGACCGCGCGACCGGCGGCACCGGCCCGACGCTCGGCGCGGTCGAACGCGCCGTGAGCGACACCGGGTTCTCCCGCTTTCCGGTCCGCGGCCCCGACGGTACGTTCACCGGTTACCTCCACCTGAAGGACGTGCTCGACGAGATCCTCGACGAACGGATCGGACCGGACACCATCATCGGCATCGACAAGATCCGTCCATTGCCGGTGATCGCCTCCACCACGCCGCTCGACGAGGCCACCGGTGCATTACGGCGCACCAGTTCGCATCTCGGTGCGGTCGTCGACGACACCGGACGTACCGTCGGCGTCGTCGCGCTCGCCGATCTGGTCGAGGAGTTCGTCGGCACGGTTCGCGACGAGACCCACCGGGTGTAGACGATGCCTTCGGACGCCCATCCGGCCACCGAGGTGTTGACGAGGTCTCGGTGGCGGGCCCGCAGTGAGCAGCACCGCGCCCGCGTCGAGGACCTCATCGGGCCGTATCTCCGCGCGCGCCGGGAGGGACGACGCCACCCGGTGATCGACTTCCTGTTCACCTACTACTCGTCGCGACCCGCACACATCCGTCGATGGCATCCCGGATTCGGCGTGGTGCTGCGCGACGCCGACGAGTACCTCGGGCTTCGCGGCTATCGCCGGACGGACGACGGCGTCGACGTGGACCCGTCCTATCTGCGACGGCGGGCCGGCGCCGTCGGTGCCGCGTCCGCGCTCCTGCGGGCGACCGCATCCCGGCCCGCCCGGCTGGGCTGTTTCGGTCTTCACGAATGGGCCATGGTGTACCGCACCGACGACACGCGCCACGAGATCCCGCTACGCCTGGGCTCGGCAGGCACCGATGCCGTCGTCGAGCAGATGCCGTTGCGGTGCACCCATTTCGATGCCTTCCGCTTCTTCACCCCGCCTGCGCGAGGGCTCAACGAGAGCGAACTGACGCGTGCCGATCAACTCACGCACGAGCAACCCGGATGTCTGCACGCGACGATGGATCTCTACCGCGCCTGTTTCACCCTCGCACCGCTGATTCCCTCGGATCTGACGCTGGACTGCTTCGAACTGGCCCTGCGGGCACGTGAACTCGACATGCGAGCGAGCCCCTACGATCTGCGCGATCTCGGATACGAGCCGGTGCCCGTCGAGACCCCGGCCGGACGGGCGCAATACGCCCGCGAGCAAGCCGCCATCACCGACGACGGGGCCGTCCTGCGCGCCGCCGTCGCGCAACGCTGCACCGAACTCCTGAGCTGCTGCGACAATGGGTGAGCGGCATGGGTGAGCGGCCCGGGATCGGGTGGGTGCGCCGGACCCGTTCGTCGACTGCCCGGGATGCCGTGTCGGCGTTGATTACCGGCGAGTAGCATAGAGGCCGTTATTCACCGATCGAGAAAGGCTGTCATGTCTGACCGGATCTCCGTCAACGGGCTGCAGGTCGCTTCCGTCCTGTACGACTTCATCAACAACGAGGCGTTGCCCGGTACCGGCGTAGACCCGGACGCCTTCTGGACCGGTGCCGCATCGGTGATCAACGATCTGGCCCCGCGTAACCGTGAACTGCTCGGCGTCCGCGACGACCTCCAGGCCAAGATCGACAAGTGGCACCTCGATCACAAGACCGACGGCCCCATCACCGGCGACGCCTTCGCCGAATACAAGGCGTTCCTGCAGGAGATCGGCTACCTCGTCGACGTGCCCGCCGACTACCAGATCGGCACCGAGAACGTCGATCGCGAGATCGCCGAGACCGCGGGGCCCCAGCTGGTGGTGCCGATCCTCAACGCCCGCTTCGCGCTGAACGCGTCGAACGCACGCTGGGGATCGCTCTACGACGCGCTCTACGGCACCGACGTCATCCCCGAGACCGACGGCGCCGAGAAGGGCAGCTCCTACAACCGCGTCCGCGGCGACAAGGTCATCGCCTACGCCAAGAGCTTCCTGGACAAGGCGGTTCCGCTGGAGCAGTGCAGCTGGACCGACGTCACCGGCCTCGCCGTCGTCGACGGCGCGTTGCAGGTGACGCTGGCCGACGGCAAGACCTCGTCGGCAGCTGATCCGTCCGCCTTTGCCGGCTACCGCGGTGAACCGGCTGCGCCGACGTCGATCCTGTTGCGCAACAACGGTCTGCACCTCGACATCGAGATCGACCCCGAGTCGCCGATCGGCAAGACCGATCCCGCCGGCATCAAGGATGTCGTCATGGAGTCGGCGATCACCACGATCATGGACTTCGAGGACTCGGTGGCCGCGGTCGACGCCGACGACAAGGTGCTCGGTTACCGCAACTGGCTCGGCCTGAACAAGGGCGACCTGTCCGAGGATGTCAGCAAGGGCGGCAAGACCTTCACCCGCACGCTGAACCAGAACCGCGAGTACACCGCGCCGGACGGGTCGGCATTCGATCTGCACGGCCGCTCGCTGCTGTTCGTGCGCAACGTCGGTCACCTGATGACCAACCCGGCGGTGCTCGACGCCGACGGCAACGAGGTGCCCGAGGGCATCCTCGATGCGCTGGTGACCTCGGCCGCAGGTATTCACGGTCTGTCCACCGAGAGTGGCGTGCAGAACTCGCGCACCGGGTCGATCTACATCGTCAAGCCGAAGATGCACGGCCCCGACGAGGTCGCGTTCACGGTCGAACTGTTCGGTCGTGTCGAGCAGGTCCTCGGCCTGCCCGAGAACACGCTCAAGGTCGGCATCATGGACGAGGAACGTCGCACCACGGTGAACCTGAAGGCCGCGATCCTCGCCGCGAAGGACCGTGTGGTGTTCATCAACACCGGCTTCCTGGACCGCACCGGCGACGAGATCCACACGTCCATGGAGGCCGGCCCGATGATCCGCAAGGGCGAGATGAAGAAGCAGAAGTGGATCGCGGCCTACGAGGACTTCAACGTCGACACCGGCTTGCATGCCGGGCTGCAGCACAAGGCGCAGATCGGCAAGGGCATGTGGGCCATGACCGACCTGATGGCCGACATGGTCGAGCAGAAGATCGGCCAGCCGCAGGCCGGCGCCACCACCGCCTGGGTGCCGTCGCCGACCGCGGCCACCTTGCACGCCATGCACTACCACCAGGTGGACGTGTTCAAGCGTCAGGACGAGATCGCCAAGCGGGATCCGGCCTCGGTCGACGACATCCTGACCATCCCGCTCGCCCCGAAGACCGACTGGTCGGACGCCGAGAAGCGCGAAGAGCTCGACAACAACTGCCAGTCGATCCTGGGCTACGTGGTCCGCTGGATCGACCAGGGCGTCGGCTGCTCCAAGGTGCCCGACATCCATGACGTCGCCCTGATGGAAGACCGCGCGACCCTGCGCATCTCGAGTCAGTTGCTGGCGAACTGGATTCACCACGGCATCGTGACCGCCGACGACGTGGTCGCCGCCCTGGAGCGGATGGCCCCGGTCGTGGACCGTCAGAACGAGGGCGACCCGACGTATCGCCCGATGGCGCCCGACTTCGGCTCGAGCATCGCGTTCGCAGCGGCCAAGGCACTCATCCTCGAGGGCACGAAGCAGCCGAGCGGCTACACCGAGCCGATCCTGCATCGTAAGCGCCGCGAGTACAAGGCCGCGAACGCCTGACGACGATCGTGGCGCGGGCCCCGGCCCGCGCCACGATGGCGTCCGAAACAACCCCTCTCGACGGCTGCGATGGTGCAGACCGTCCGTTCTCCGCTATCGTCGTCCGTTGTGACTCGCGTTCACACGCGACGGGGGTGAGTACGGCTCGCGGAGGAGAAAGGCGGGGGGTTGGCACACCATCGAAGTTCCGGCGACCGCACGGGCCTTCTCGATCGCGGCATCAGCCGCGGTCTGGTGGGCTCTCTGCTGGGCCTGGTCCTCGTCTGCGCACTCGTCCTGCTCTGGGTTCAACTCGGCGACCACATCGACCGCCAGGGCGATCAGGCCGCCGCGACCTGCGTGGAGGGCAAGACGTCGGTGCCGATCGTCGCCGATCCCGGAATCGCCGGTGCGCTCGGGGCCATCGCCCAGGACTACGCGAAGACGCGTCCGGTCATCCGCGATCATTGTGTGACCATCGAGGTCCGACCGGGCGATGCCAAGGTGACGCTCGACGGACTCGCCGGCACGTGGGACACCGAATCGCTCGGGGCGCGACCCGCCGCGTGGGTTCCCCAGTCGTCGGTGTGGGCGGCCGAACTGGCCGCCGCCCGACCCGATGCCGTGGACGGCACGCCCGGCTCCTTGATCAGCTCGCCCGTCGTACTGGCCACCGCGCCGCGGCTCGCCGAGGCGATCTCCGACTCCGTCGAATGGCAGCAACTACCGACACTGCAGCGCCGCAACTCGTCTCTCGCCGCCTATGGGTTGGGCAGCTGGGGATCGATCCGCCTGGCGATGCCGACGGGCGCACAGTCCGACTCCACCGCGTTGGCGTCGCAGGCGGTGGCCATGCAGGTCACCCGCACCACCGGCACGCTCACCGCCGACGACGCGAACTCACCGCGCGTGGCCTCCAGCATCGACGCGATGCAAGAGGGGGCGCCGAACTCACCGGACGGCACCCCGGTCGGCGCCGCCCGCGCGATCGCCGAGGCCCCGAACGCGGCATCGGCGTCGATCCACGCGGTTGCCATCACCGAGCAACAGCTCTATCAACTGACCCGCGACGATTCGTCGGCGCGCCTGGCCGAGGTGGTGCCCGGCGGACCCACCCCCATCGCCGACTATCCGATCGTGCATCTCGCCGGTTCCCAGATCAGCACGGAGCAGACCGACGCGATCGCGGAGTTCTTCGAGTTCGCCAGCAAGACCGAACAACTCGGCAAGCTGACCGCGCTCGGCTTCCGCGGTGCTGCTCCGATGCCACCTGCGACACCCACCGTCGATTTCCCGGTCACGCAGAACCCGATGCCCAACCCGGAGACGGCCGCCACGGTCACCATCAACCGACTGGTCTTCGGACCCAACAGCGGGCCGTCGACCACCGACGGGCCCTCGGCCGCGACCACCGACGACTCGTCGGGCGGCTAACCCTCGGATTGGGCTGTCCGCCGGTGTCACCGCCACAGCGACTCAGCAGGGACTCGCGTATTCGCGAGTTCACCGGCCCGTCCGCGAGGCCCCGATCTCGTGAGAACGCGCGATGAGATCGACCATCGCGGCCCGGAAATCGTCCCGTCGGGTCTGACTCCACCCGACCGTCATCTCGTCGAACATCCGCTCCTGCCATGCGTGGGCGTGCCGCAGGGCGACGCGTCCCGACTCCGTGACGGCGGCCTCGCGCCGGCGGCCGTCCGCGGTGCCCGTGATCATCGTCAGATAGCCGGCCTGCACCGCACTCTTGATCAGACGCGACCCACCGCTCTGATCGACACCGACCTCCTCTGCGACAGCGTTCACGGTCGCGGGCTCGGCGCGCTCGATCAGTGCCGCGACTGCCTCGGTGACAAGGATCAGCCGCCCCTGCTCTGCGACACCGGCATCGTCGGAGGTGGCCCGACGCGACCAATGCCGCACGAAACCGAACAGCAGCTGCCCCGGCCCCGCCGCGGTCATTCGGTCGCCGCCAGTTCCCGACAGATGTATGCCAGCTCCAGCGCCGACCTCAGGTCCGGCAGCCTCAGCGCAGCCGTGACCGTCGCGCCGGCGACGCGGAACACCGTCGCCACACGAATAGGCTTGCGACTCTCGGGCCACGTGGCGTCTTGCTCGACCACCATCAGCCGCTCGCTGACCGGATGCCACGAGCGCGCCACCAGCCCAATCCCCGAACGCTGCACCCAGTCGGCGAAACCGTCCGGCGTGATGGGGCCCGCGCCTTTGGGCCCGAGAACGACGAGGGGATCACCGACCGCGGCCGCGCAACGACGCAGGTCTCCGGAGTTCACTGCCGCATGCCATTCGTTGATGGCCTCTTCGAGAGTCGAATCCACCACGCCATTGTATGCGAATCGCATACATCTTGCGGGTCGGCGTCACAGCGGCCTGATCTCGGGAACGGTCAGTCGGCGAACGCCTCGATCGGCGGGCAGCTGCACACGAGGTTCCGATCGCCGAAGGTTCCGTCGATGCGACGCACCGCGGGCCACACCTTCGCCCTGGCCCCCGCCGACGGCAGGCCCTGCGGATAGACCGCCTGCTCGCGGGAGTACGCGTGCTCCCACTCCCCGACGAGCGCCTCGGCCGTATGCGGTGCACCGCGCAACGGGTTGTCGTCGGCAGGCCATTCGCCTGCCCCCACGCGATCGATCTCGGCCCGTATTGCGATCATCGCCTCACAGAAGGCGTCGAGCTCGTCGAGATTCTCGCTTTCGGTGGGCTCGACCATCAGCGTCCCGGCGACCGGGAAACTCATCGTCGGCGCGTGGAAACCATAGTCGGCCAGCCGTTTTGCCACGTCGTCCACAGTCACGCCGGTCGCCTTGGTCAGCGGCCGCAGATCCAGGATGCATTCGTGTGCGACGAAGCCTGCCGCCGACGCCGCGGTGGTGCCCGGTTCGCCGGTGTAGAGCACCGGGAAGTGGTCGGCGAGACGTCGGGCGACGTAGTTGGCCGACGCGATCGCCGTCAGCGTGGCCCGACGCAGACCGTCGGCGCCCATCATCGCGATGTAGGCGAAGGTGATCGGCAGGATCGACGCCGAACCGTACGGTGCCGCCGCCACCGTGCCGGCATCGCGCAACTCGTCGGCGAGCGGATGGCCCGGCAGATACGGGGCCAGATGTTCGCGCACGGCGACCGGACCGACACCCGGACCGCCACCCCCGTGCGGGATGCAGAACGTCTTGTGCAGGTTCAGATGACTGACGTCGCCGCCGAAGCGACCCGGCCGCGCCACGCCGACCAGTGCATTGAGATTCGCCCCGTCGACGTAGACCTGGCCGCCCGCGTCGTGGACCGCTGCGCAGATCTCCTCGATGTCGTGTTCGAACACCCCGTGGGTGGACGGATAGGTGATCATGATCGCCGCCAGCGCATCACGGTGCGCGTCGATCTTGGCCCGCAGGTCGTCGACGTCGACGTCACCGTTGTCGCGGCATCCCACCACCACGACCCGCATACCCGCCATCACCGCGGAGGCGGCGTTGGTGCCGTGCGCGCTCGACGGGATCAGACAGATGTCACGGTCGGTGTCGCCTCGACCGTGGTGATAGTCGCGGATCGCCAGCAACCCCGCGAACTCCCCTTGCGAGCCGGCGTTGGGCTGCAGGCTGACCCGGTCGTACCCGGTGATCGCGACCAACCATTCCTCGAGCGTCGAGATCAGTTCCCGGATGCCTTCGGTGTCGGCGACGGGCGCGAACGGATGCAGGTGGGCGAACCCGGGCCATGTGACCGCCTCCATCTCGGCTGCCGCGTTGAGCTTCATGGTGCAGGAACCGAGCGGGATCATGCTGCGGTCGAGCGCGATGTCCTTGTCCGACAACGACCGCAGGTAGCGCAGCATCGCGGTCTCCGTGCGGTACCGACGAAACGCAGGGTGGGTGAGGAACTCGCTGGAGCGGTTCTCGATCGGCTGCGCGAACGACTGTCGGCGCACACCGTCAGCGCTCAACGCGCCCAACACCACGTCCAGGTCGGCCGCGGTGGTCGTCTCGTCGCAGGAGATACCGACGGCGTCGGCGCTGATCCGCCGCAGGTTGACGTTGTCGCGCTTGGCATTCGCGATCACCGCGTCGGCTTGGCCGGGCGTACGCACCACGATGGTGTCGAAGAACGACGCGTGGGCGACGGAGTAGCCGGCCACGGTCAGTCGATCGGCGAGTTCCGCAGCGTGCTCGTGGACGCGACGCGCGATGGCACGCAGCCCGTCGGCGCCGTGATACGACGCGTACATGGCGGCCATCACCGCGAGCAGGACCTGGGCCGTGCAGATGTTGCTCGTGGCCTTCTCGCGGCGGATGTGTTGTTCGCGGGTCTGCAGGGCGAGCCGGTAAGCGAGGTTGCCGTCGGCGTCCTTGGACACCCCGACCAGACGGCCGGGCAGCTGGCGCGCGTGCGCGGAGTGGACGGAGAGGTAACCGGCGTGTGGGCCGCCGAAGCCCATCGGGACGCCGAAGCGCTGGGTGGTGCCGAAGCACACGTCGGCGCCCTGCTCGCCGGGCGGCGTGATCAGGGTCAGGGCCAACAGGTCGGCGCCCACCGCGCCTAGGGCGCCGCGCTCGTGCGCCGTCGCGATGATCGGCGCGGCGTCCACGATCCGACCGGACGCGCCCGGCACCTGGACGATCACACCGAAGAAATCACCCTCGGGCAGACCGCGGTTCGGCAGGTCCGGGTGCAGGGACGCCTCCACCACCTCGATGCCGAGCGGCTCGGCGCGCGTCTCGATCACGGCGCGCGTCTGGTCGAACAGATCGGCGTCGACCACCAGTCGGTTCGACTTCGATCTACCCGCCCGGCGCATCAGTGTCATCGCCTCGGCCGCAGCGGTCGCCTCGTCGAGCATGGATGCCCCGGCGACCTCCATGGCGGTCAGGTCGGCGACCATGGTCTGGAAGTTCAGCAGCGCTTCGAGGCGCCCCTGGCTGATCTCGGGCTGATAGGGCGTGTAGGCGGTGTACCAGGCCGGGTTCTCCAGCACATTGCGCAGGATCACCGGCGGGGTGTGGGTGTCGTAGTACCCGAGCCCGATCATCGACCGTGCGACCACATTCCGCTCGGCCAGCGCCGAGAGCCGCCGCAGCACCTCGTGCTCGTCGACGGCATCGGGCAACGACTGCAACCCGTTCGCGTCCGGTTCGTCGGCGATCACCGCGGGCACCACCTGGCGGGCCAGATCGTCGAGCGACGACACGCCGATCGCCGCGAGGATGCGCTCGGTCTCGTCGGCGTCCGGGCCGACGTGACGGTCGACGAAGGTGGCCGGGACGTACTCGGGAACGGTGGGCATGATCAGGTCAACCTCTCGGCGATCGATGGCCCTCCCCCTCTGTCATGTCGAGAGTCCGGAGACCGGACCGAGGACGCCTGAGAGATTCGGTCGTGCGGTGGGCGCGACCTTTCACCGTGGGCGGACCGGGTCACCCCGGTCACTTTCCAGAGACGCCGTCAACACCACGGTCCGGGTGCCTGAGAGTTTGACGAGGAGGTGTTGCTCCTTCGGCGGCCATCCGAACCCGATCGGTGGCTCTCTCCCGTGACGCAGCGACGCGCGCCCAGTATACGTCCACCGACAGCCAGTAGTGGACCACCGATGGGTGGGGTTGTGGTGGAAGTCTCGATGACTCCACCCGGCCGTGGGCGAACCGTGTCGCTATCCGGTCCGACGAGTGCGGTTCTTTCGTCGTGCCGCGAGTTCGTCCTCGGGTGCGGTCTCGGTGATACCGCCGTCGGCGCGCTCTCCCGGGAAATCGGCAATGGTGCCGGTCAATTCGCGCATCGCTCCGCTGACCGCGATACCGAACACGCCCTGTCCTCCCTGCAGGAGGTCGACGACCTCCTCGGCCGAGGTGCACTCGTAGACCGTGGTGCCGTCGGAGAACAGCGTGATCCGGGCCAGATCCTCCACGCCACGCTGACGCAGATGGTCGACTGCCACGCGGATGTTCTGCAGCGAGATGCCGGTGTCGAGCAGACGCTTGACGATCTTGAGGACCAGGATGTCCTTGAACGAATAGAGACGCTGGCTGCCCGACCCGGCGGCACCGCGGATCGACGGGACGACCAGCGAGGTGCGGGCCCAGTAGTCGAGCTGGCGATAGGTGATCCCGGCGATCTGACACGCGCTCGGCACCCGGTAGCCGACCAGTTCGTCGGGCACGGTGTCGTTGGGGAACAGACCGGGGGCGACGTCGTCGAGGCTGCCCTGCCTGGCGGCCGGACGCGCCACGGTCACCTCGTCAGCGGCACTGTTCGGTGCCGGTTCCGTCGGTGACGTCACATCGTCGTCGAACGGCTGATCGCCCACTGCAGACTCCCTCGCAACGCCTGGATCGGCTCGGCAGACGGACACCCCGGGTTCTCCATCCGAGAAGCCTGGTTCAACAGTACGCGCCTGAGGCCGATCATCCTCCGTCACCTGAAGAATGCAGGCGACGTGTTGCACGGTAGGTCGCCGCGACTGGGCAAATCAACGCGACGCGCCATGCACCTCAACCTCAAGTTGAGATAGAGACAAACGGTGACCTCACGGTAGCCGTTCCGTGACCTGAGGTACGGTCGGCCACCGCGTCGCGGTCGCGTCGCATCACGCTCCGCCGCTGGCCTTGAAGTCGTCCGGCGACACGTTGTCGAGAAACTCCTTGAACTTCTCGACCTCGTCCTCCTTGGTCTCCGACGACTCGCCGTCGGCCCCCTCTTCGTCCGGGATCAACAGACCGGCCTCGACGAGAACCTCTTCGTCGGCGATGATCGGCACCCCGATACGCATCGCCACCGCGATCGAGTCCGACGGCCGCGCCGACACTCGCAGGTCGCCGGCGAACACCAGTTCCGCGTAGAAGGTGCCCTCCTGCATGTCCACGATCCGGACTTCCTGGAGGGTCTGCCCGAACTCCGCGATCAAGATCACGATCAGATCGTGTGTCAGCGGCCTCGGGGGTTCGATTCCCTTCTGTTGCAAGGCAATCGATGCGGCTTCACTCTGCCCGATCCAGATCGGCAGGTACCGCTCCCCCTCCACTTCACGCAGCAACAGCACCGGCTGACTCTGAGGCGGTTCCACCCGAATGCCCACGACTCGCATCTCGCCCATTTAGCACCCGCTTTCCCTCAGTTCGCCCGGATGTCCGACACCCGCTCGTGGTCAGGACTTCTCGTCGGCTCCCGGCTCCTGCCGTTGTTCACGACGCTACACCGCGACGCGCCGTCGCGGCGGACACGCGAGGTGCAGATCAGTCCAGGGCGCCGCGGACCGCGGCCTTCACCAATTGGGTGTGCAGTGTGACCGACAACGCGGCGATCTCACGGACCAATTCCTCGGCGCGATCACGCGCCCCGGTCCCCTTGCCCTTGGCGATCGGATTGGCGATCTGGGCGACCAGCCCTGCCTCGCGATCGGCGGACACCTTGAACGCCCGCAGATGTCGGGTTTCGAGCCCGTAGTTCGCCAGGGCGGCGGCCGCCTCCACGAGGCGCACCGCGTCCTCGTCGAAGAAGCCCGCCGGGCCCGGCGTGAGGAGTCCGTTGCGCTGCAACTCGGTGACGAACGCCGAGTCGACCCCGGTCCGCTCGATCAATGCCTCACGCGAGACCCGGCCCGCCCGCGAACCGAAATCGGTCGCCGGAGCCACTGCACCCCGCGCAGAGGTCAGCAGTCGCGTTCCACCGGGCCCCGAGCCCGCGTCACCGCCGTCGATCGCGTCGAGCTGCTCCTTGATGACCTTCAGCGGGAGATATCGATCTCGCTGGGCGGTCAGGACGAAACGCAGTCGATCGCAGTCGGCGCTGCTGAACCGGCGGTACCCCGAGGGCGCCCGCTCGGGCGTGATCAGCCCCTCGGACTCCAGGAACCGGATCTTGGAGATCGTGACATCCGGGAAATCCTCGCGCAGCAGCGCCAGGACCGATCCGATCGACATCGATCCCTCAGCGCGCTGACCCGCCGACGATGCAGTCACGAGGTCAGGCGCCCGCTTGACCGTCGCGAGGTCCGCTGAGGAAGACCAGCCGGAACTTGCCGATCTGGACCTCGTCGCCGTTGCTCAACGCCGCGGTGTCCACCGGCTCACGATTGACATACGTACCGTTGAGGCTGCCGACGTCGACGACCTGGAACTCGCCGTCGCCGAGACGGAACTCCGCGTGCCGACGGCTCACCGTCACGTCGTCGAGGAAGATGTCGCTGTCGGGGTGCCTGCCGGCCGAGGTGGTCGGCTGGTCGAGGAGGAATCGCGAACCCGCGTTGGGGCCACGCTTGACGACAAGCAACGCCGTACCGGGCGAGAGCCGCTCCACCCCGGTGTCGGCGGGTTCACCCGAGGTGGTGGCACCGGCATCGAGCTCGTTGATGAACTCCTCCCGGAAAACCGAGGTGGTCTCCACCGGAGCCTCGAGATCCTTGTCGTTATCGCTCACCATTTCTCCTTCGTCTGTCTCGGTGGCCGCCGAACCCCGGCGCCCCCACCGATCGCCACCCGCACGTTCACATCACAGTGTGATCGGGCCCCGATGTCGGTGCATCATTGTCGGACATCCGGCCCACCGAATGGCTCGGTTCGGACCGGTCCTGCTTGTTGAGTAAACCGTACCGTGTTCCGCCTCCGGCGCGGGCGTTCGAGTCGATCGGACCAACGACGATCATAGTCGCCGCAGGCCGATCGGCCGATGCATCACACTCCGCCAGTCACCGGGCGCCGGCCCCTGTCGATCAGGACTCGGTGACCGATCGGTACCCGTCGGCGTCGAGCGTCTCGGCCAGCGCTGCGTCGAGCGCCGCGGCGTCGGCGACGGTGATCTCCACCAACCAGCCGGCGCCGTAGGGGTCCGAGTTCACCAGCTCCGGCGAGGATTCGAGGTCACCGTTCACCGCTGACACGGTGCCGTCGAGGGGGCCGTAGATGTCGGACACGCTCTTGGTGGATTCGACCTCGGCGAACGACTCGCCCTTGTCCACCGCGTCATCGACCGACGGCAGCTGTACGAACACCACGTCGCCGAGCGCATCCTGCGCGAAATCGGTGATACCGACCCGCACCGTGGCGGGCCCGGTCTTCTCCACCCATTCGTGTTCGGCCGTATAGCGCAGCGCGGGCGGCACTTTGGTCTCTGTCACTGTCGGACCTTTCTTGTCGAGGCGACTCTAGGGTATGCGGCGGGCGGGCGTCGTTCGGGCACTCCCGCCACACCGGTGCACGAACACCGCGGTGACCCGCTCCGCACTCACGTCGCAGCACCGACGCGCGGCATGCGCTGCATCACCAGCACCGTCTGATACGCGTACAGCAGGAACGACCACAGATACAGTCCGACGCCCCAGATCATGAACGCCCAACCGATCGGGTAGCAGATCGTACCGATGATCGAATCCAGCTGTCCGGCAAGGAGCCATGGGAAGGCGCTCATCAGCGCGAACGTCGCGGCCTTGCCGATGTAGAGCACCGGCAGCGCGACGATCCCACGCGCGCGCAGCACCGGCGCGGTCGCGAACAACAGCACGTCACGAGCGATCACCACCCCGATCAACCACCACGGCAAGAACTCCCGGATCCCGAACGCGATCGGGATGATCACGATGTAGAGGCGATCGGCCGCCGGATCGAGCAGTGCGCCTATCCGCGACGACTGGTTGAGCCATCGCGCGAGTTTGCCGTCTGCCCAATCGGAAAAGCCCGAGAACATCAGGATCGCGAAGGCCCACCCGTCGGTTTTCTCCACCAGCAGCACCCACACGAAGACCGGGATCAACGCCAGGCGCAGAACGCTCAACGCATTCGGCAGTGTCAGGAGCCGGTCCGACGGTTCCGGGTCGGCGCGCTGTCCCTGGCCCTCCGACGAGTCGGTCATGCGCTCGGGGGTCACCCGAAGATGCCGATGATGCCCTGGAGCGTCTTCGCCCCGCCCGACGAGAAGAGGTTGTCGTGCACCATGTACGTCCACGTCGTCGTCGACCGGTGTAGGTCACTGGCGCCCAGGTCGACGCCGTCGTTGGTGATCCGGGCCTCCCGAAATGTCGTGCGGGCGTTGTCGAGCGCCTCGGTCGGCAGCGTGGTGAACGCTTCCAGGATCAGTTTGTGGAACTCGTCGAGCGGGCTCTCGCGCCCCAGCGCACGCAGATGGATGCTGGAGCGGACGTCGGAGACGAACGCCAGATGATCGGCCCATGCCCGGTCCAGATGGAACAGCACGATCTCCCGCGCGGCCTGCACGAGGACGTCGCGGTCCACCGGCTCCGTCGGTGTCGTCGGCGCGGACTCTGCGGTATCGGTGTCTGCGGTGTCACCACTGTCTGCGGTGTCGGTCGCGGTCTTCGCGCCCTCGTGGTCGGCCGGCGCCGCACCCTCGGTGTTCTCGGTGCTCTCGGTCGAGGCGCCGGTGAGGGCCGCGTAGCGTTCGGGTTCCTTGTCCGCCAGTTCGTCGAGCGCGACCTCGGTGGTGACGACCTCCATACGCCGCTTCACGATGATGTCGCGCTGCTGGTTGACCAGCTTGTTGTACCGCCACGTGTTGGAGTGCAGCTCGAGCATGACACCCTCGGCGATACGTTGGGCCTGCTGGATCAGGTCGACGCCCTTGGCACCCATCGAACCGTCCTCGGACTGCGACACCGGGTCACGTTTGAAGGCAAGGTTCTTGGTGACGACCGGGTCCTCGAGGCTGGAGAAGAACACCGACCGTCCGGGATCACCCTGGCGTCCTGCGCGGCCACGCAGCTGACTGTCGAGACGTTCGGTGTCGTAGCGGCCGGTGCCGACCACGCACAGCCCGCCGAGTTCGACGATCTCGTCGCGGGCGGCGTCGTCGCCCGACGAGCCACCGAGCTTGATGTCGGTACCGCGACCGGCCATCTGGGTGGACACCGTGACGGCGTCGCGGGTGCCCGCTTCGGCGATGATCTTCGCCTCTTCGGCATCGTTCTTGGCGTTGAGCACCACACAGGTGACGCCTGCCTTGTCGAGGAAGTAGGCGAGCTCCTCGGACTCTGCGACGTCGTGGGTGCCGATCAGGATCGGCTGTCCGGTCTCGTGGACCTCCTTGACGTAGGCCACGATCGCCTCGACCTTGTTGGCCTTCGTGTCGTAGACCCGGTCGCCCTCGTCGATGCGGATGTTGGGCGTGTTCGGCGGGATCTGCGAGACGAACAGGTCGTAGAACTGCCGGAACTGTTCACCCGCGGCCAGCGCCGTGCCGGTCATACCGCACACGGTCGGGTACCGACCGATCAGTGCCTGCACCGTGAGGGTGTCGATGACCTCGCCCGAATCCGATTGGGCCAGACCTTCTTTGATCTCGACAGCGGCCTGCACGCCGTCCGGCCAGCGCTGCAGCTGGGCGACTCGGCCACGAGAAGCGTTGATCAGGTGCACGCCGCCGTCGCGGACGATGTAGTCGATGTCGCGCTCGAGAAGATACTGCGCGTGCATCGCGACGTTCACATGCACCAGCGTCGTGCCGACGTGTTCCTCGTCGTAGAGGTTGATCCCGCCGAGTTCCTCCTCGACGAAGGCTGCGCCCTCGTCGGTGAGCGACACGTTGCGTCCTTCGGCGTCGATCTCGTAGTGCTTGTTCTTCATCCGTGCGACCACATCGTGGATCGCCTGGTCGGGTACCTCACCCTCGGCGGCGCCGGCCAGCACCAGCGGCACCAGCGCCTCGTCGACGAGGACCGAGTCGGCCTCGTCGATGATCGCGATGTCGGGCTTCGGTGAGACGAGCTCGTCTGCCGACACCACGAGCTGGTCGCGCAGCACGTCGAAGCCGATCTCGTTGACCGAGGCATACGTGACGTCGGCGGCGTATGCCTCCTTGCGCTCGGCACGATCGGAGTTCTCGGTCACCGACTTGACCACCATGCCGAACGCCTCGAACAGCGGCGCCATCCACTCCGCGTCGCGGGCGGCGAGGTAGTCGTTGACAGAGATCACGTGCACGCGGTGGCCCTGGAGGACGTGACCGATCGCCGCGATGGCACCCGAGAGCGTCTTGCCCTCACCGGTGGCCATCTCGACGATGTCACCCTCGAGCAGGCGCAGTGCGCCCTGCAGCTGCACGTCGAAGGCGCGCAGGCCGAGCGTGCGATCGGCAGCCTCTCGGGCGAGTGCCAGGAACTTGGTCACCTCGGCGCGGTCGGCCCCGAGGTCGAGCTTCTCCGCCTCGGCAACGAATCCGTCGTCGGCGACCTCGGCCGCCCACTCGGTGTGCTTGTCCGCGTCGTCGATCAACGCGACCGACTTCGACTGGTTGCGCGATGACTGGGAGCCCAGAAGGCGCCACATGCTGTTGGTCAGCTTTCCCACCGAAAACACTTCTCCTGACTCGTGCCGTGCCGGCATGCGTACTGGTCGCGGGCCTCATTCTCGCAGAGCCGGTGCCGCCCCCGGGAGATCGGAGGCAACCGACGCGCGGCTCTGGGACGCCGTCCACGGTACGCGTCGGTGCGTGCCCGGAGAGCAGGTCGGCACGCACCCTTGTGATCGACCCACCGTGATCGGGTGCCACCGGCGGCCACCAGGACGGCTCAGGATGATGAATCGGTCTGCGGGACGGGTCATCCTGGCGCTGGTCGCAGGTCTGGCGATCGGCGCGGGATTTGATTTCGACGCCTTCAACTCATGGTGGGTGGCGCTGTCGGTCGGCGTGCCGCTGATCGTCGTCGGGTTCGCGCTGCCGCCGCGGGCGACACGGGTACTTCAGTCATCATCCACCGCCGGCTCGCCTCGGTTCGGTTAACTTGGGTCCATGCAGCCACTCGCGCCGGACCGCAACGATCATCCCATGTCGGGTCCCCGGCACGATCGCGTCGGGAGATCCGGCCTGCGGCGCTTCCGGGCACGTCTGACGATGATGCTGGCCGGCATGATCATGACGGTCGCTGCGATCTCGGGCGCGGGTTCGGCCGACGCCGCTCCGATGCGACCCGCGCCCGCCCCTCCGGTGGTCCCCTCCGAACCCTTCGCCCTCCTGGTCGGCAAGACGTATTCGTCGGTGGCCGTCGTCGGGGGCATGGTGCCGGGCGGCGGTCCCGTGCGGGTGAGTTTCGGGCCGCGCCACAGCGTCGGTCTGAACGCAGGATGCAACCAGCACGTCGGCACCGCGCGGATGGCACCCCGGCAGCTGATCGTCGGTCGTCTGGCCGCGACGAGGATGGCCTGCCCCGGGCCCCGCGCGGGTGCCGACCGATGGCTCACCACCTTCACCTCGGTGCCTCTCGACTGGCGGCTGGTGGGACCGGTGTTGAGCCTGTCGAGCCCACGACACACCGTGATCCTCGTCGAACAACAGTCGCGCACCCGCTGATCTCCTCCTCGCGAAAGGCTCCCATGTCCTCGCTCACCCCCGCCGTGGTGACCGTCACCGGCGCCGCGGGCAACATCGGTTACGCCGCGCTCTTCCGGATCGCCGCGGGAGCGATGCTCGGCCACGACCGACCCGTCCGGCTTCGGCTGCTCGAACTGCCCCAGTCGGTGTCGGCCGCCGTGGGGACCGCGATGGAACTCGACGACGGCGCATTCGAGCAGTTGGCGTCGGTGGACATCTTCGACGATGCCCGCGCAGCGTTCGACGGCGCCGACCACGCACTGCTCATCGGCTCCCGCCCGCGTACCAAGGGCATGGAGCGCGCCGACCTGCTGCAGGCCAACGCCGCGATCTTCGCCGAGCAGGGTGCGGTCCTCAACGAGGTTGCCGCCGAAGACATCCGGGTCCTCGTGGTCGGCAACCCGGCGAACACCAATGCCGCCATCGCATCCGCCCACGCACCGGACATCCCTGCGGACCGCTTCACCGCGCTCACCCGGCTCGACCACAACCGCGCCATCGCACAACTCGGTCACCGCACCGGCACCCTGGCTCGCGACATCAGCCGGGTCACGGTCTGGGGCAATCACTCCGCCACCCAGTACCCGGACATATTCCACGCCCGGGTCGGTGGGCGCAGCGGCGCCGAGATCGCCGAGGACCGGGACTGGCTGGTCGACGATTTCATCCCGACCGTCGCCACCCGTGGCACCGCGATCATCGAAGCCCGCGGGTCGTCGTCGGCGGCGTCGGCGGCCAGCGCTGCCATCGACCACATGCATGACTGGGCGCTGGGCACTCCGGACGGCGACTGGACCTCTGTCGCGCTGCCCTCCCCCGGCGCCTACGGTGTGCCCGAAGGGCTGGTGTGCTCTTTCCCGGTCCAGGCGGTGGGCGGCAGGTGGGAGATCGTCGAGGGGTTGGCGATCAATGATTTCTCCCGGCAGCGGATCGACGCCTCGGTGGCCGAGCTCGCCGACGAGATCGCCGCGGTCGGCGATCTCCTCCCGGCGTGACAGGACAGACGAGCGGCCACCGATGAGCCCTCAAGTCCCACAATGCGAATCGTGTGCAATGCCCTAAGCTCTGTCCATGGCCAAGAAGACGAAGAGCGCGACACAACCGGCAAAGATCCCGAAAAAGGTGTACGAGGCCGAGCTCTTCCGCCTGCAGACCGAGCTGGTCAAGCTCCAGGAGTGGGTCCGCGCCACCGGCGCCCGCGTGGTGGTGATCTTCGAGGGTCGCGATGCCGCGGGTAAGGGCGGCACGATCAAGCGGATCTCGGAGTACCTGAGCCCCCGGGTCAGCCGGATCGCGGCACTGCCCGCGCCGACCGACCGCGAACGCGGCCAGTGGTACTACCAGCGCTATGTGGCCCAGCTGCCTGCTCCCGGCGAGATCGTGCTGTTCGATCGCTCCTGGTACAACCGGGCGGGTGTGGAGAAGGTGATGGGGTTCTGCACTCCCGAGGAGCACACACGCTTCCTGCGGCAGACACCGATCTTCGAGCAGATGCTCATCGACGACGGCATCCTGCTCCGCAAGTACTGGTTCTCCGTCTCCGACGACGAGCAGCTCAAGCGCTTCAGGTCTCGACTCGATGATCCTGTGCGGCAATGGAAACTGAGTCCGATGGATCTGGAGGCGGTGTACCGCTGGGAAGATTACTCGCGAGCCAAGGACGAGATGATGGTGCACACCGACACCGCCAACAGCCCCTGGTACGTCGTCGAATCGGACATCAAACGGCACGCGCGGCTCAACATGATCTCGCATCTGCTGTCCACCATCGACTACGAGGACGTACCTCGGCCCACCGTGCGGTTGCCGAAGAAGCCCATCGACTCCGGCAACTACCGACGACCGCCGCGATCGCTGTCGAAATACGTGCCCGATCACGTGGCGAACCTGCTCGGCGATGCGGGGTGAGCGGGCGGATGTGATGTCGGCGGCACACCGGTAACATCAGGTGGTGCATGTGCCGGGACTCGACCGCGTCCGCGAACGCCGACGCCGCCTCAGGTCGGAGATCATCTACCTCGTCGCACCGACCGGGTACCCCAATTACGGCGACGAGCTGATCGCGCGGGCGTGGCTGCGTCACCTCGCGCGGGCGCGCCCGCATGCGACGGTGGTACTCGACTGCCACACACCGGGCCAGGCCGCATTGCTGTTGCGCGGTGCCCACCCGAACGTACTGTTCACCGACACCTTGTGGCAGCTGACGCTGTACGCGGCCGACACCGCGCGAACCAGTGGCCCCGACGCGTCGATCCCGTGGGTCTGGGCGGCCGAAGCGGCCACCGAGTTCGGGCCCGCACCCCGCCTCGCGGAGGGCGTCGACCTGTTCCGGCAGGCATCGTCGGTCCATCTGCTCGGTGGCGGCTATCTGAATCAGGTGTGGCCACACCACATCTCGCTGGTCGCCGCGGCCGCAGCACTCGCCCGCACCACCGGCGCGCAGGCATACGCCACCGGTCAGGGGCTGATCCCGACGGTGGAGGGTCCGTCCTGGAAGGCCTTCACCGAGTCCGCGGCGGAGTTCACCGTGTTCGATGTCCGTGACTCCGCCTCGGCCGATGCGCTGGCCGGAGTGGCCGCGCGGCGGCACACCGGCGACGATGCATGGCTCGCCGTCGACGAGCACCGCCCGACCGCCCCCGAACCGGGACACCCCGGCGGGGTGACGCTGTGTGTCCAGTCCGACCTCACCGACGACTTCGCGGCGTTCGGCATGACCGGACGCGAAGCACTCACCGCGTTCGTCAGCAAGACCCTGGACGCCTGGGAGGTGCCCGGGGAGGCGATCACGGTGGTCGAAGGCATCCCCGGCATCGACCTGGAGATCCCCACGCGGCTCGGCGCCCGACTCGACGGATCGACCACGATCCCGTTCTTCGACGTCTGGCGTCGCGGCCTGCCGGTCGGGCGTGGCGACGCGTGGATCAGCACCCGATTCCATCCGCACCTGGTCGCCGCCGCGGCCGGTGACTCCGGTGTCGCGGTCATCGGACGCCCCGACTACTACGCCACCAAACACCAGTCGCTGGTGGCCAGCGGATCACGCTGGACCGTCGTCGACGACCCGGACGCCATCCCGGAACGCCCCACCGCAGGCGGCTTCTCCCCCGCAGACCGCGATCACGCCGTTGCGGCGAAAAGAGCACTGGCGCAACGCCTCTACCCCGACAATCGGTACTGACGACTCGATATGTGGATCGGTTTCGCGGAGTTCGACTATCTCCTCGGCGACGTGCATTCGCTCAAGCACAAGCGGTCGGTCATCCGGCCCATCATCGCCGAGACCCGTAAACGTTTCAGCGTCTCGGTGGCCGAGGTCGCCCACCTCGACGCCCACCGACGTGCGGTGATCGGCGTGGGGGTCGTCGCCGCCGACCGTGGACATGTCGTGGACGTGCTCGACGCCGTGGAACGCTTCGCCGCCGGCCGTCCCGAGGTGGAACTGCTCTCGGTGCGCACGCGGATCATCAGCGCGTCAGACGTCTGACTCGGGCAGGATTCCCGCTGCCCGCGCCGCGGCGCCGTAGGCCGCCGCGAGCGTGTCGACGGTCTCGTGCGCGTTGAGTCCGCTGGGGTTGGGTACCACCCACACCTGGGCGCCGTTCCACGTCTCGGTTTGCGGCCCCGCCACGGCACGGCGCTCGTCGAACGCAGAGCGGTACGCGGTGATCCCGGCGACCGCCACGACCCGTGGAGCCACCAGCCGTACCGTCTCACGCAGCCGTCGGCCACCGGCGCGCAGCTCGTCGGCGGACAATTCGGCAGCCGTCGCGGTCGCCCGCGACACCACATTGGTGATGCCGACTCTCCTCCCACACAACAGGTCCCGATCGGCGGCCGACATCCCCGCCGAGGCATCGATCTGCCGGTCCACGATCCCGGCGCGGTACAGCGCCGGATAGAAGCGGTTACCCGGACGGGCAAAATGTGCACCGACAGCGGCGGTCCAGAGACCGGGATTGATGCCGACGATCAACAACCGGCAGTCGTCGCCGATCAGATCGGGCACCTCGGTGTCCCGGAACGACAGGAGCTCTTCTCGGGTGAATCCCACGCGGCCAGGGTAAGTGGTCGGGCAAACGGCATACCGGAGTCCCTGTGCGATGCCGCGGCCGGGATTACACTCGCGCTGATGGCTCGGCTCGTGTTCTCGATCCTGGGCGGGCTCGGCGCACAGATCGATTCCGAGACCGTCGAACTCGGCACGCGCAAGCAACGTGCGGTCCTCGCCCAACTGATCCTCGCCGCGGGTGCCCCGGTCAGCGTCGATCGGTTGATCGACGACATCTGGGGCGAACGCGCACCCGACCGCGCCGGTGTCTCTGTGCAGGCGTACATCTCCGGGTTGCGCAAGGCACTGGAACCCGATCGTCGACCCCGGTCACCGGCGACCGTACTGGTCACCGCCGGCGCCGGATATGCGCTTCGCACCGACGACGACCAGGTCGACGCCCGCCATCTCCTCGCCCGGATCACCACGGCACACGACCGCCATCGCTGCGGGGACCCAGCCGCTGCGGCCGCCCTGTTGCAGACCGCGCTGGCCGATTATCGGCCGCTGCTACCGGAGTTCGAGGGCCTGGCGTTTCGCGACGACGCCGCAGCACATCTCGAACGGACGGTCGCCGAGGCACAGGAGTTCTCCTACGAGGTGCGTCTGGAACTCGGTGAACACCGTGCGCTGGTGCCAGAACTGGAACAGGCGGTGCGGCGTTCGCCACTCGACGAGGGTCTGTGGGTCCTGCTCGCCATCGCCCGGTATCGCCTCGGTCGGCAATCCGACGCCCTCGCGGCGATCGCCGAAGCCCGCCGCACCCTGGCCGACGAGGTCGGCGTCGATCCCGGGCCCCGACTGCGGGCACTCGAGAGCGATATCCTCGACCACGCGCCGTCGCTCGATCCGAGCGGGTCCACGGTCACCGTCGGATCGTCGGCAGCCCAGCCGGAATCGCCCTCGAGCCCGCGCCCGCCGGCCACGCTCGTCGGCCGGACCGACGAACTGGCCGTCCTGCACCGTGCCGTTCTCGGCTCCCTGTCCGGCCCCGGCGGCGTCGTCGTGGTGGACGGCGAACCGGGTGCCGGCAAGTCCGCCCTGCTCGACGAGGCCACGAGGCGGGCCGCATCCGCCGCCGACCTCACCGTCCTGTGGGGGCGATGCGCCGAGGACATGGCCGCTCCGTCGATGTGGCCGTGGGTCCAGGTGCTGGGCGGGGTGCTACCGACGATCGACGACACCGGCCGCTCCCGGATGCTCGACACCGAACTGGGCCGGATGGTCACCCAGGGCGCCACCGTGATCCCGCCACCCCGCGAGATGCCCGACGCCGCAGCACGATTCCGTTTGTACGATCAGGCCGCCGACCTGCTCGACCGGGTGGCCGAAACCCGCTTGCTCGTCATCGTGCTCGACGATCTGCAGTGGGCCGACGGCGCGTCACTGGAACTGTTGGCGCACATGGCCGCGCGACGCACCCCCGGGGTGGCGTTCTTCGCTTCGCTGCGCGCCACGCCGCTGCGCCCTGCGGTCACCGACGTCCTCGACGCGCTGGCCCGACTGCCCGAGCATCGTCGCCTCTCGATCGGCGCACTGTCGTCCGAGGACGTCACCGAGCTCCTCCGACGGGAGATCCACGAACAGCCCGCGCCGGACCTCGTCGAGACGATCCATCGCCGGACCGGTGGCAATGCCTTCTTCGTCCGCGAACTGGCGCGCATCCTCGCCGACCACGGCTCCATCGACGGCCACGCGGTGACCGACGGGGTGCGCGGCGTCGTCGCCGGTCGCATCCGGCCCCTACCCCCACGCACGATCGAACTCCTCGAGGTGGCGGCGGTGATCGGCAGCCGCGTGGACATCGCCCTGCTCGCCGACGCGGCATCGCAGTCTGTGTCCGAAGTTTTGGAGTCCCTCGATCCGGCGTTCACCGCGGCCGTCGTGGACATCGATCCCGCCGACCCGTTCACCATCACCTTCGACCACGACCTCGTCCGCGAGAGCATCGTCGACCGGATTCCGCGGACCCGCGCCTGCCATATCCATCTCGCGGTCGCCGACCGACTCGATCCCGATTCGTCGACGGGTGCCGCTGCCCGCCTCGCCGGACATCTGTGGGCGGCGGGTCCGCTCGCGGACCGGTCCCGTACTGCCCGCGCACTGCTCACGGCCGGCCGGATCGCGCTACGCACGTACGGTTTCGACACGGCCGACCGACAGCTCGCCGACGCCGCGACCCTCGCCCGCTCGGCAGGCGACCCGCACCTCGAACTCGAGGTCATCCGCACGCGCCTGACCGCCGAGGTGGCTCGCAACGGCTATTTCGCCGCCGACCGAGAACTCCTCGACCGGGCGCGCGAGCTGGGTGAGGCGACCCGCGATGCGGCGCTGCTCGCCCATCTCGACTACGCACGGTTCGCCGCCCACGCACAGCTTGCCGATATGCGTGTCTCACACCGCTACGCCGACGATCTGTACCGGCGCGCCCAGGACTCCGACGACGCGGTGGTCGTCCATCTCGGCATGCAGGCGGCCGGTATCGACTCGTTCGATCGCGGCCGCATCGGCGAAGCGGCCCGCATCCTGCAGACCTACGCCCCACTCACCCCCGTCGACGGACTGCAGAGCGACCAGCTCCTGATCGCACAGGGGTTCCGAGGGCTGGCCGCGACGATGCATCTCGGCGTGCACGCCGGACGACGACTGTTCGAGCAGATCGACCGCGGCCCGGAGGAGCCCATGGCCTATGTCGGGGCCGCCGTCTTCGCCGCCACCGCCGCGGCCCTGGCCGGCGACGTCGACTGGGCACGCGAGTCGGCGGAGCGGTTGATGGGCGTCTCCGAGCACCTGCCGCTGGAGTACCTCCGACAGGGCGGTGAACGCATCTACTGGTGGGCGCGCGCCCTCGACGATGCCACCGAGGACGCGCTCGCACATCTGACACGACTGCAGTCCGTCGCCCCACGGCAACGAACCGGACTGGGCCTGTGGCTCGCCCTGCACGCCGAGGCGCTGATCGTCGCCGACCGACTCGACGGGGTCCCGGCCCTGCTCGAGCAGGCGCAGTCGGTCGCCGAACAGACCGGCCAGCGATATCCCGATCCGCACCGCCTACTCGTCTGCGCGGAGTTCCAGCACGCCGCAGGTCATCCGGCCACGGCGGTGGTGGATACGCTGCGGGAAGCCGGTCGCATCGCGATGGCGCAGGAGTCGACCACGCTGGTCACGCGCATCGACGACTTCGCGGCCGATCACGGGTACTCCCGCTCACACTGATCCGACGCATCACGCGACGCATCGGGCAGGCGTCCAAGTCGATCCCAAGCCCGCCCCAAGGCCGTCCGGCCAAGGTTTCTCCAGATCCGGTTCACCGGACCGACAGATCAGGCCGAGCACCCGGCCCCTACGTGAGGAACCTGCCCCGATGACCGTCCACTCCCCTTCTGCCGTCCATCACCCCGAACTCCGCACCAGCGTGATCGCCGAACTCGCCGACCGCCTCGTCGGCGACGTGTTCGGCCCCGACGATGCCGGCTACGACGCCGCACGCGCCGGTTTCAACCTCCTGACCGATCACCGGCCTGCGGTCATCGCGGTCCCGGCCGACCGCTTCGACGTCGTCGAGTGCGTCCGCTTCGCCGCGGACGAGGATCTGCGCGTCGCGATCCAGGCGACCGGGCACGGACCCGGAACCGCGGCCGACGGCGCGCTGCTCATCAACACGTCGGCGATGACACAGGTGAGCGTCGATCCGGTGGAACGCACCGCGACGGTCAGCGCGGGAGCAAAATGGGCTCCGGTGCTCGAGCAGGCCCAACAACACGGCCTGGCGCCGCTGCTCGGGTCCACCACCGACGTTGGGGTCGTCGGATACACCCTCGGCGGTGGATTCGGGTGGCTCGGACGCCGATACGGTCTGTGTTCGGACGCCGTCCGTTCGTTCGGCCTGGTGACGCCGTCCGGTGAGGCGTTGCGGGTCAGCGAACACCGGTATCCCGAGATCTTCTGGGCGCTGCGGGGTGGTGGGGCCGGAAGCATCGGAGTGGTGACCGACATCGTCATCGATCTCTTCCCGGTGACCACCGTGTATGCCGGCAACCTCTTCTATCCCGCATCGGATGCACCGGAGATCATGCGGCGATTCGCCGCCTGGGCCCCACAGCAGTCCGAGGATCTCACCTCGTCGGTGGTCCTGATGAACTTTCCGCCGCTCGACATCGTTCCGGAGCCGTTGCGCGGCAAGAGTTTCACGTTGGTACGCGGATGCTGGGCCGGCGATGTCGGCCGAGGCGCATCGGTGATCGACGAATGGCGCAGGTGGAAGACCCCCGAACTCGACATGTGGGCCGAGATCCCCTTCGGCGCGGCCGATGCCATCAGCATGGATCCGACCGACCCGATGCCGGCCATGGTGACCACCGAATGGCTGAACGAGCTGCCCGACGAGGTGATCGACATCGTGACCTCGCGTGTGTTGCCCAGCCCCGGCACCCAACCACTCATCCTGTTCGCCGAATTGCGTCATGCCGACGGCGCGATCGGGCGCGGCGCCGCCACCTCGCCGAACGACCTCGGTCGTACCGGTACCTATCTCCTCGAGATGGGTTCGATGGTGCCCGATCCGCACACCGGACTGGCAATCGAGTCACACCAGCGGCTGACGCGAAAGGCATTGGCCCCCTATGTCACCGGTGCCACGTATCTGAACTTCGTCGAGGGCGACGAGAAGGCGCAGCGATCGGCCAGCGCATTCGGCGACGCAAATCGTCGGCGGCTCGGCGAGATCAAGGCCGCGCTCGATCCCGACAACCGGTTCTGCCACGGCGTCGCGTTGGGATAGGAGCGGCGCGGGGCCGTCGCTAGCCTGGTCACCATGACACGGCCACTGATCGTCGTCGACGCGGCCAACGTGGTGGGCTCGAGGCCCGACGGCTGGTGGCGCGACCGTCACGGCGCCACCGAGCGCCTCCGCGATCGCTTGGCAGCCCTCGCCGATCAAGGCCTCCCCGACCTCAACGGCCCCGTCGAGGTGGTCATGATCGTCGAGGGCAGGGCTCGCGGTGTGACGAGTTCACCGACGGTCACCACCGTGCCCGCCGCAGGCTCGGGCGACGACCGGATCGTCGAGACGGTTGCCGAGCACCCCGGTCGACGTCGGGTCGTCGTCACCGCCGATCGCGAGCTGCGCCAACGCGTGGGGGCACTCGGCGCGGAGGTGATCGGCCCGTCGGCCCTCGAGTCGTTCACCGCCACCGGAGACGTCTGAGAACCGTCGGCGGCGAAAGGCCCTTGCCACCCGGTGCTGTCTCGGTAGCATCGGCAAGGGGCACACGAGTTGACCGACGGGGGCCGACGAGAAGAGGACGGCGATGGCTCGCTTCGCACTCCCCACCCTGGATGACCTGCGCGCGTTGGGAACTCCGCACGAGAACGCCATCACCATCTACGCGCAGACCTCACCCGCACCGGATGAGCGAGAAGCCAGTCACCTCAACGCCAAGAGTGCGTTCGACCGTGCCATCCGCCACCTGCGCGACACCGGCATCCGGCACGGCACCGAGCAAGCATTGCGGGAGCGATGGGAAACCGTCGTCAACGACGAGATCTGGCAGCATCTGTCCCGTTCGCTGGCGATCTTCGTCGCCGACGACCTGACCGAGGTGTTCGTCCTGCCCAATCACCTCGAGAACCAACTGCAGGTCGGCACCTATTTCGACGTCGGTCAGCTGGTCCGGCCGGTGACGACGCCACAGTCGGCGTTCGCGCTGACGCTGTCGACCAACGGCTGGAACCTGTGGGAGGCCACCCCGACGACGCTGGCCACCGAGATGGACTTGTCCGGCGACCACGGATCCGACGCGGCCGACGCCACCAACAGGGCCACCATCCGCGACCGCGCCCACGTGCGCCGCCTCGTCGGTGACGAGGGCAAGAAAGTGCTACTCGAGACGTACGCCAAGCGGGTGGCCGAAGCGGTCAAGAGCGAGTTGGGGCCCGCCGACCCCAACGCCGAACGGCCGCTGTTCCTGTTCGCCACCGATCCGCTGCTCGATCTCTACCGCGCCCACGATCACGGCCGATCGATCGTTCCGGTGCCCGGGGGTCCGGACGATCTGCGCGCCGACGAGATCGACGCGGCCATCCGGCGCGAACTGACCGCCATCAACGCCAAACACAACAGTGCACGCGTCGACCACATCGCCGACGGGACCGCGCGCGGCCTCGTCGCGGCAGAACTCGAGGACATCGCGCGCGCGGCCACCTCGGGGGCGATCTCCACCCTCGTCTACAACTTCACCCTCGACATCATGGGCACCCTCGACAACGAGACCGGTGAGATCACCTACACCGACGATGGATACGACCTGTTGTCGCGCCTCGCGGTCACCGTCCTCGACCGCGGCGGCGAGGCGATCGCCGTGCGGCCGGATGAGATCACCGCCCTGATCTGGAACGACACGGCGGTCGGTGGTCTCCGTTTTCCGCTGACCTGACGCCGCCTGCCCATCACGTCTCGTCCATCGCCCGCCAGCAGAGAGGACTCCTACCGTGTCGTCAACGGTGGCAGACAACATCATCGAGAATCTGAAAAACTCTGGTGTGCAACGTGTTTACGGAATTCCCGGCGATTCGTTGAACGGCTTCACCGACGCCCTGCGCCGCGACGGCTCGATCACCTGGCAACACGTGCGTCACGAGGAGGGCGCGGCGTTCGCCGCCGCCGCCGATGCCGAGTTGACCGGCGAGCTCGCGGTCTGCGCGGGCAGCTGCGGGCCGGGCAACCTGCACCTGATCAACGGGCTCTTCGATGCGCATCGCAGTCGGGTTCCGGTGCTCGCGATCGCCGCGCACATCCCGGCGCCCGAGATCGGCAGCGGCTACTTCCAGGAAACCCATCCCGAGCGACTCTTCGTCGAGTGCAGCGCGTTCTGCGAGATGGTCAGCACCCCCGAGCAACTCCCCCGCCTGCTGGACATCGCGATCCGCACCGCCGTCGAGACGTCGGATGTCGCGGTGCTGGTGATCCCCGGGGAGACGTTCCTGGCCAAGGCCACCGGACGCCGGGCTGGTGCACCGATCCGGCGGGTCGACCGGGTCGTACGACCGACCGACGGTGAGCTGGCGGCGGCTGCGGAACTCCTCAACCGATCGGAGGCGGTGACCATCCTGGCCGGTGCAGGCGTGGCCGGCGCCCATGACGAACTGGTGGAACTGGCCGGAGCACTGCAGGCTCCGGTGGTTCATGCCCTGCGCGGCAAGGAACATGTCGAATACGACAACCCCTACGACGTCGGCATGACCGGTCTGCTCGGGTTCTCGTCGGGCTACCGGGCCATGGAGAGATGCGACACCCTGCTGATGTTGGGTACCGACTTCCCGTATCAACAGTTCTTTCCGTCCAAGGCGACGATCATCCAACTCGACATCCGCGGTGAACAGCTCGGCCGCCGCACCCCGGTGGACCTACCGCTGGTGGGCAGTGTCGCCGACACCATCCCGGCGTTGCTCCCGCTGATCGACCGCAACCGGGACTCGACTCATCTGCGTTCGGCGCGCGAGCACTACATGAAGGCCCGCCGTTCCCTCGACGAACTGGCCGACAACGATCGCAACCGGGAGCCGATCCACCCGCAGTATCTGGCCCGCCTCCTCAGCGATGCGGCCTCCGACGACGCGGTCTTCATCCCCGACGTCGGCTCGCCGGTGGTCTGGGCGGCCCGGTATCTGCGCATGAACGGGCGACGGCGACTCATCGGGTCGTTCTCGCACGGTTCGATGGCCAACGCGGTGTCGCAGGCCGTGGGTGCACAGTCGGCATTCCCCGACCGGCAGGTGATCGCGATGGCCGGCGACGGCGGACTCGCGATGCTCCTCGGTGAGCTGCTCACGATCACCCAGAACGAGCTGCCGGTGAAGATCGTCGTGTTCGACAACTCCTCGCTCAATTTCGTCGAGGTCGAGATGAAGGCCGCAGGCTTCGTGAACTACGGGACGCAACTGGACAACCCGGACTTCGCCGAGCTCGCCCGTTCGGTCGGGATCCACGGTCGCCGGGTGACCGCCCCGGATGATCTGCCCGCGGCCGTGAACGAGTTCCTCGACCATCCCGGGCCCGCCCTGCTCGACGTCGTGACCGCACGCCAGGAGCTGTCCATCCCGCCGGCCATCACCGCCGCCCAGGCCAAGGGGTTCACCCTCTACGCGCTGCGCACGGTGATGTCCGGACGCGGAGACGAACTGGTGGATCTGGCCGAGACCAATCTGTTCCGCCGCCTGTTCGATTGAGCCGTCCGATCCCGGTGCAACAATGGCGCCATGAGCACCGAGACCGGCGTCGACCTGTCCGCCTACCTCGACCGGATCGGTCACCGGGCCGATCCGACCCCCACTCTGAGCACCCTCAACGATCTGATCGCCGCGCACCTGCGGCACATCCCGTTCGAGAACATCGATCCGCTGATGGGCGTTCCGGTCACCGATCTCGACGCGGCCGGCCTGCAGCGCAAACTCGTGGAGCGACGCCGCGGCGGGTACTGCTACGAGCAGAACGGCCTGTTCCGCCATGTGCTCACGGCGGTCGGTTTCGAGGTGGACCTGCTCGCCGGCCGAGTGGTCTGGATGCACGAGCCGGGCGGAGCGCTTCCGGCGGAAACCCATCAACTCCTCGCGGTGCGCATCCCCGGCGATCCGCAGGAGTACCTCGTCGATGTCGGTTTCGGTGGTCAGACCCCCAGTGCCGCACTACGTTTCGTGGTCGACGAGGAGCAACCCACCGACCTGGAGCCGTTCCGGATCACCGCGGGTGACGACGCTCGGTTCTGGCGCATGGAGTCGTTGGTCGGCGACCGGTGGCGGCCGACCTACCTGTTCGGATCGACCCCGCGTCCCGACATCGACAGTGTGGTGGGCAGCTGGTTCGTCTCTACCCATCCCGGCCACCACTTCCAGACCGGCTTGACCGCCAGCATCATCGCCGACGACGCGCGCTGGAATCTGCGCGGCCGCAACCTCGCCGTTCATCGCGCCGACGGCAGCGGCGACAAGCGACGCCTCGACACCGCTCGCGATGTCCTCACCCTTCTGACCGAGCGATTCGGTATCGACATCGACGGCATCGACGGGCTCGAAGCCCGCGTCGCCGAGGTGCTCGACAGCTGAGCACCAGGGGCCGCGCGCGACGAGCGGTGTGACTGCTTGCCACAGCCAGGGATTCAGGTCGCTCGGGAGAACTCCGACGCGCGGGCGACCTGATCGACGTTCAGCGTGACCCCTGTGTAGCGCTCGAACTGCCGGGCCGCCTGCAATGCGATCACCTCCGCACCCGTGATGACCCGCCTCCCCGCCGACCGTCCGGCCCGGATCAATGGCGTGTCCGCCGGGAACGCCACCACGTCGAAGACGACGTCGGCTGCCTCGATCTGCTGCTCGCCGAACGACAATCGATCCTCGTCGGCGCCTGCCATTCCGATCGGGGTCACGTTCACCAGGATCGCCGTGCCCGGCTCCGGGTCATCGGAGGTGAACCGATAGCCGTACTTCTGTGCCAGCGCTCCCCCGGTGTCCGCATTGCGGGCGACGACGGTGAGATCGTCGAATCCGGCACCCCGAAACGCCGCCACCACGGCCTTCGCCATACCGCCCGATCCGCGGACCGCCACCGACGACGCCAGATCGAGCCCGTGCGCGGTGATCAGGTGCGCGACCGCCTCGTAGTCGGTGTTGGATGCCGACAGATGTCCGTCGTCGTTGACGATCGTGTTGACCGATTCGATGGCCGACGCCGACTCCTCCATCGTGTCCACGAGCGCGATCACCGCCTCCTTGAACGGCATCGACACCGAGCACCCGCGAATACCGAGAGCACGCACACCCCGCACGGCGCCTTCGATGTCGTCGGTGGTGAACGCCTTGTAGACGAAGTTCAGCCCCAGCTCGTCGTAGAGGAAGTTGTGAAACCTGGTGCCGATGTTCGACGGCCGCGCGGCCAGCGAGATGCACACGGTCATGTCCTTGTTCAGGATGGGCATGTCCCCAACGTAGCGGGTCACCGTCTTCCGTCGGAGGACACGAGTAGCGTGCCGATCATGACGCCCATGCGCAGCCGACACGTGTCGATCGTCATCCCCGCCTCTGCCCGGCAGGTATACGACTATGCGGCAGACCCGGACAATCTGCCGCGCTGGGCGGCGGGTCTGGCCGCTGGTGTCCGCCGCGACGGCGACGTGCTGGTCACCGATTCCCCGATGGGTGAGGTCGTGGTCCGATTTGCCCCGGACAATCCCTACGGCATCCTCGACCACGACGTGACGCTTCCCGACGGTGAGGTGGTCGCCAACCCGCTGCGGGTGATCGATCATCCGGACGGCGCCGAGGTCGTGTTCACGGTGCGTCAGCGCGACCTGACCGATGACCAGTTCGACGCCGACTGCGCGGCTGTCGAGCGCGATCTGCAGGCGCTGCACGACGCCGTGATCGCCCCGAGCTGACCGGCCCGCACTCCGCCCGCGCACGTTTCGGTGTGGGGCGCGCCGTCATCGCGTCACCTGATCGTGACCGCGCCGACTCCGATTAGTGAGCCACATGCGCCACACTAACCTCATTAATCACATCAGTAACTCGATGGTGTCTGGAGGTCGGTGGTGCGGCGACGTTCTCGCGTAGTGCGGTTGGCTCTGGCCGGTGTGCTCGCCGTCGGCGCCTCCGCGCTGGCCATGACCCACGGTGCCGGGTTGGCCGATGCGGCCCCGTGTAGCAACGGTGGAACCGGCTCCAGCCTCCTCGATTCCGGATCGCTGAGCACCGGCTCGTTGGGCAGCGGCTCGGCCGGATCATCGGGGTCGTCGGGCTGGGGCAGTTCGGACCGCCCCGGCCTCGGCCCGCAGGGTCCGCTGCCGATCTACCTGGGCGCCAACACGCGCACGGTCTCCTGGGTCACCGGGCCGCGTAGCCCCAACCGAACCTTCAGCCGATTCGGCATCAGCGGCACCGACCTCGGGATCAGCTGGGACAACGGGTCGGGTCAAACGCTGATGGCCTTCGGCGACACCTTCGGGAACTGCAATGTGGTCGGCCAACAATGGCGTCACAACGTCCTGCTGCGCACCGACGACACCGACCTCCGCAACGGTGTACGGGTGCCGAACGGCGTTGCCGGCGATGTCACATCCGGAACGGTGATCGCGAGCGGACAACCGAACTACGCCCAGGAACTGATCCCGTCGCTGGGGATCTCACAAGTCGAGGTCACCACCATCCCCACTGCCGCCATGTCGCTGCCGTGGGGCGCAGGCCACCGTCAGTTCATCAACTACATGTCGGTCCGTTCATGGGGCGCGCCCGGCCACTGGGTGACCAACTTCTCCGCGATCGCCTACTCCGACAACAACGGTCAGACCTGGACCACCGACCAGAACACGATCCTCGTCAACGCCAACACCCCGATCACCGTGGGACTCCCGTTCGGGTTGCCGCCCGCCACCGCCAACAACGGCAAGTTCCAGCAGAACGCCTACGTCCGCGGCAAGCCGGGCTCCGACGAAGCGCAATACGTTTACCAATTCGGCACGCCCAACGGCAGATTCGGCGCCGCGTTCCTCTGCCGGTTCAAGCCCGCCGACGTCCTGAACCTCGCCGACTACGAATACTGGAACGGCAAGACCTGGGTCGACGACATCGCGAACATGGGCGACCTCGAGGCCGCAGTGGTGCCCGCACCCGTCACCGAACTGTCGGTCGCGTGGAGCCCCTATCTGAGCAAATATGTGATGGTCGACGGCGACAACGAGATCGTGCTCCGCACCGCCGATCATCCGCAGGGTCCGTGGAGTGCGCCTCGCACCCTGGTGCGGCCGGGCGCGGTGGTGCTCTACGGACCGATGATGCTGCCCCAGTCACCCGCGCTCACGGGCACCGGCAAGGACCTCTACATCAACGCATCCCGCTGGAGCGACTACAACGTCATGCTGTTGCACACCGATCTCAGCAAGGTACGCCGCTGATCCGACTCAGCCGCAGACCCTACTCACTTGCCGAAACCGGCGTCGCGCAACGCCTGCGCCATCGAGCCGTTCGGCTGGCTCCGGTTGTTGCGGCCCGAGTCGCGACGCGGGTTCTGAGAACGCCCCTTCTGTGCCGATCCCTTCTGGGCCGACCCCTTCTGGGCCGACCCCTTCTGGGTGCGATCGTTCGGTCCTCCGCGTCCCCCACCGCGATTCGACTGACGCTGCCCGCCAGGCTGTTTCGTCGTTCCACGGCCACCACCGGCCACCTCGTCGTCAAGCCGCAGCGACAATCCGATGCGCTGGCGATCGACGTCCACGTCGAGCACCTTGACCCGCACGACCTGCCCCGACCGCACCACCTCATGCGGGTCCGAGACGAAGCGATCCGACATCGCCGACACGTGCACCAAACCGTCCTGGTGCACGCCCACATCGACGAAGGCGCCGAAGGCCGCCACATTCGTGACGACTCCCTCGAGCACCATGCCGGGGGTCAGATCGGCGACCTTCTCCACGCCTGCGGCGAAGGTGGCCGTCTCGAATTTCGGCCGGGGGTCGCGGCCCGGTTTCTCCAACTCGGCGATGATGTCGGTGACGGTGGGTACGCCGAACCGGTCGTCGGCGAAATCGGCGGGCCGTAGACCGCGCAGGGTGCGTTCGTCACCGATGATCTCGGCGAGCTCCACCCCGGAACGGTCCAGGATCCGGCGCACTACCGGGTACGACTCGGGGTGCACCCCCGACGCGTCCAACGGGTCGTCGCCGCCGCGGATACGCAAGAAGCCTGCACACTGTTCGAAAGCCTTGGGGCCCAGGCGCGGGACATCGAGCAGACCTGCGCGGTTCCGGAACGGTCCCACGTTGTCGCGGTGCGCGACGATCGCTGCGGCGAGCCCCGGCGTCACGCCGGAGACCCTCGACAGCAGCGGCGCCGATGCGGTGTTCAGGTCCACGCCGACCGCGTTGACGGCATCCTCGACGACGGCGTCGAGACTGCGCGCGAGTGTGCCCGGCGTGACATCATGCTGATACTGGCCGACGCCGATCGACTTCGGATCGATCTTGACGAGTTCGGCCAGCGGATCCTGTAGGCGCCGTGCGATGGACACCGCACCGCGCAACGACACATCGAGTTGCGGCAGCTCCGACGACGCGTACTCCGATGCCGAGTAGACCGAGGCACCGGCCTCGCTGACGACCGCCTTGGCCGGCACCGTGCCGCCTGCCCCGCGGATGTCGGAGATCAGTTCCGTTGCCAGAGCGTCGGTTTCGCGAGACGCGGTGCCGTTACCGATCGCGATCAGCTCGACATCGTGTCGCGCGACGAGCGCTCCGAGTGTCGCCTTGGCCTGATCCCACTGCTTCTGCGGCTGGTGGGGGTAGATCGCGCACGTGTCGAGAACCTTGCCGGTCGCGTCGACCACCGCGACCTTGACACCGGTCCGGAACCCCGGGTCGAGGCCCAGGGTGGCCCGGGTCCCCGCCGGCGCCGCGAGCAACAGATCCTTCAGGTTGGTCGCGAAGACGGCAACCGCATCGGCCTCGGCCCGCTGCCGCAGCTTCACCCGGGCCTCGATCGACGCCGACACCATCAGTTTGGTCCGCCACGCCCAGCGCGCGGTGGTGACCAGCCACGGGGTGGCCGGGCCGGGGTCGGACGCGTCGATGCCCAGCGTTGCCGAGACCATCGCCTCGTACCCCTCGTCGTCACCGCCGTCGAGGGTGAGGCTCAACGCCTCCTCCTTCTCGCCGCGCAGCACGGCGAGCACGCGGTGCGAGGGCATCTTGTCCAGCGGCTCACTGAAGTCGAAGTAGTCGCGGAACTTCTGCGCGGCCGCCGACGAGGCGGCCGCCTCGGTGCGTGGCGCGCTGCGCAACGCACCGTCGGCCCAGAACCGCTCACGGATGCTGCCGACGAGCTCGGCGTCCTCGGCGGCACGCTCGATCAGGATCTGGCGTGCACCGTCGAGCGCGGCGGTCGTGTCGGCCACCGCATCGGACAGGAACTCGCCCGCGACCTCGTCGGGGGTCAACGACGGATCCCCGAGCAGTCGCAGGGCGAGCGGCTCGAGGCCTGCCTCGCGGGCGATCTGCGCCTTGGTGCGCCGCTTCGGTTTGTAGGGCAGGTAGATGTCTTCCACCCGCGCCTTGGTCTCCGCGGTCAACAACGCCGATCGCAGCTCGTCGGTCAGCTTGCCCTGCTCCTCGATGGAGGCCAGCACCGCCTCGCGACGTTCGTCGAGCTCACGCAGGTAGCGCAGCCGTTCGTCGAGGGTCCGCAGCTGGGCGTCGTCGAGACTGCCGGTGACCTCCTTGCGATACCTGGCGATGAACGGCACCGTCGATCCCTCGTCGAGGAGTTTCACGGCGGCCGCGACCTGTCCCTCACCGACGGACAGCTCCTCGGCGATACGTGCGTTCACGGACTTCACAGCTACGCTCGGATTCACCCGCAGGACCCTACCGAAGTCCCCCGACAGCGCCGGTGAGGCGGTGCCGTTGGCCGTGTCAGCTCAGGGCGAAGGCTCCGCCGGTCGGCTTCGATTCCGTCTCCGACGTGTCCGAGGGCTTCGAGCTACCACCGATGTCACGGCCGATCCACACCCCCGGAGTGAGGCGCCGGTACTCGTGCAGACTGATCGGCGCACCGGCGAAGTCCCGGGAGAAGTCGGCGGCGTGGACCGGCTTGTGGTCGATCCGCGACGAGTCGGAGATCAACGGCCCGCCTGCATCGCGACCCCAGACGTAGTTCTTGTACGCCCACGCGGTGTCGCCGCGCCGGGTGAACGTCAGGGAGTCACCGAATTCGTTCTGCGTGGAAGTGAACGCTCGGGCCTGCCCGTACGGCAGCAGTCGCCCACTGACCTGGAATGCGGGCAGCAACGCGATCTTCTTGGTTCCGGTCGGCGCCGAACCCACCGGCGCGGCGAGGAAGAGATCCAGGATCTGCTGGCTGGTGCACCGGTGCTGCAGGGCGTCGACCGTGGCCTGCGCGTCGTCGCGCTCGATCACACAGTGTTTTCCACTGGGCTCGGTTCCGTTGGCGGTCAAGGGTTTCGCGGGTTCCGCGGCGGCGGGGGCGCACGTGAGGGCGACACCGGTCAACCCGGCCAGGGCACCCACCACGACTCCCCGAAGTCTGCTCTTGGTCATTCCGGCAGTGAACCCGTCGGTCCGTCCGATCGCAAATCGGTTCACGACGGTGGCCAGCCGAGCGCAGGCCCCAGCCGAGTCGCCATGTCGGTGATGATCTGCTCGTAGTCAGGGGCGTCGAAAGAGAACGGCAGGGCGAACGTCACCTCGGACGCACGCCGGAAACCGGCGTGCGCGAACAGATCCTCGGCGAGACGCTCGGACGGTCCGACATAATCCGGCGAGAACAGCATTCCGCGCGGCCCCTGGGGCTGTGTCGTGCGCGGCAACCGCGCATCGCGGTAGGCCTCGTATTTGCGAATCTGTTCGGGCGTGGCCGTGTCGGTCGGTATCACCACGAGCCCTTGGGAGACCCGCGCCCGCGACGGATCCGGATGATGCGCGCGATAGGCGTCGATGTGTTCGGCCTGGATCGACGCGAAGTCGCGTGATTCGGTGCCCTCGATGCTCACCACCGACGACGTGAGGTAATTGAGCCCCTGCTGTCCCGTCCAGATCGCCGACGACAATCCGCCGCCGTACCACACCCGATCGGCCAGGCCAGGCGAATGCGGTTGCACGCGAGTCGAATAGCTTTCGATGCCGACCGTTCCCCCGAATGAGCTGACCGGACGTCCCCGGAGGTGGTCGAGCAGGCGGAGCACGCGGTCCTTGGAGAAGTCCTCGAGGTCGTGGGTCTGTGGGTACAAGGCGTGCTTGTAATCGTCGTACCGCATCGGGGTGCCCACCGAGACACCGGGATTGAGCCTGCCGTCGGAGAGCACGTCGACCGTCGCGAGATCCTCCGCGAGACGAAACGGGTTCTCGAGCCCGAGCGGGATGACCGCGGTACCGAGTTCGATCCGCGTCGTCGAGACCGCGGCGGCCGCCAGCACGGCCACGGGTGACGAAATCCCGTACTGGAGATGACGATCGCGCAACCACACGCTGTCGAAGCCCAGCTCCTCGGCACGCTCGATGACGGCCAGTGTCTCCAGGTGACCGGCTCGCGGCACTGCCTCGTCGAAGCGCCCGATCGTCAGGAATCCGAGTTTGTGCAGGGACTCGCCCTCGCGTGGCATGCAGACTCCTCGTACCGATCGGCGGCCGACTGTTCCCCAGTGTGCCCGACATGCGATCGGTCACCGCACATTCCGTCGGATGTTCGGAGATTCGACCCGGCGTGCGCGCAATCCGACGTGGGGGTCCACTCGGAGACGGCACTGCGAAACCGCCCCCTTTCGTCGTCACCCTTGCCACACTGAGGACACGGGTCGGTACGGAAGGAGCAGCGTATGACGGGCGGACAGGGTTCCACGACAGCATCCGACCCGCCGGGCGAAGCCCTCGACAAGCGCAGGATCTGGTCGATCTTCGGCGGTCTGATGCTCGCGATGCTGCTCGCAGCCCTCGATCAGACGATCGTCTCCACCGCCCTTCCGACCATCGTCAACGACCTCGGCGGCGCCGAACACCTCACCTGGGTGGTCACCGCGTACATGTTGGCGACCACCGCGACGACACCCCTGTGGGGCAAACTCGGCGATCTCTACGGCCGCCGACACCTGTTCATCGCCTGCGTCGTCATCTTCCTCGTCGGTTCGGCCCTGTGCGGCACGGCTACCACGATGGCCCAGCTGATCGGCTATCGGGCTCTGCAAGGTGTCGGGGCCGGCGGGCTGATGGTCTTGGCCCAGGCCATCATCGGGGATGTCGTACCACCGCGTGAACGCGGCCGCTACCAGGGCGTGTTCGGTGCGGTCTTCGGGCTCGCCAGCGTGGCCGGACCGTTGCTGGGTGGTTTCTTCGTCGACAACCTGAGCTGGCGGTGGGTGTTCTACATCAACCTGCCCATCGGGGTCGTCGCCCTGATCGCGGTCATCATCGTGCTGCCGTCGACCGCGGCGAGAACCAAGGCGTCCATCGACTATCTGGGTATCTTCCTGCTGGCCGGGGCGGCGACCTGCGTCGTGCTGGTCACCAGCTTCGGGTCGCTGTGGGGGTGGGGTTCGATCCGCATCATCGCCCTCGCGGTACTCGCCGTGGTCGCGGCCGTCGCCTTCGTGGTGGCCGAGACGAAGGCGCCCGAACCGGTGATGCCGGTCCGGCTGTTGACCAACCGAGTCTTCGCCACCGCGTCGACGATCGGCTTCGTCGTCGGCTTCGCGATGTTCGGTGCCATCACCTTCATCCCGCTGTTCCTGCAATCGGTTCAGGGCGCCACGGCCACGTCTTCGGGACTGCGGATGATCCCGATGATGGTCGGCCTGTTGATCACGTCGATCGTCAGCGGACAACTCATCAGCCGCAACGGTCGCTACAAGATGTATCCCATCGTGGGCTGTGCGATCTTCACGGTCGCGCTCTATCTGTTGTCGACGATGGACCGGACCACATCGGACACGTTGACCAGCATCTACCTGTTCGTCCTCGGTGTCGGCCTCGGCATGGTGATGCAGGTACTGGTGCTGGCCGTGCAGAACGCCGTCGAGTACCGCGACCTCGGCGCGGGCACCAGCGGGGCCACGTTCTTCCGGACCATCGGCGCATCGGTCGGTGTCGCCGTGTTCGGCGCGGTGTTCAATAGCAATCTCGACTCCCACCTGTCGAGTGGTCCGCCGCCGGGCGCGGCGGGGCCATGTTCGGCCGAGGTACTCGAGACGTCCACGCTGACGCTGCCGTCGTGCCCGCCTGCGGTGCAGAACTGGTTCCTCGACGGGTTCACCGACGCGTTCCAACTCGTGTTCATCGTCGCGATCCCGATCGGCGCCATCGCGTTCGGACTCGCGTGGCTGCTGCCGGAGGTGGAGTTGCGCACCGTCACCAAGACACCGGATCCGGGCGAGTCGTTCGGGATGCCCACCGCCCGGACCTCGTTGGAGGAGCTGCGACTGGCCGTCTGGCGCACGCTCGCCCGCGAGGACCGGTTGCGGATCTGGGAGATGGTTGTGAGCACCGCGGAGAGTTCACTCTCCCGCGGCGAGGCCTGGATGGTGAGTCGGGTGGCCGAGGAGGGCACCAGGGACATGCATGCGATGTCGGTCGCATCGGAGACCCCGATGGACGTCGTCGAATCGACGGCCAGGTCGTTGGCCGAGCGACGCATGGTGGTCATCGACCACGATCAGGTCACCATCACACCGGAGGGCGCAGCCGAGGCAGATCGGCTCCTCGACGCCCAACGCGAACGTCTGCGCGAGTTCGTCGCCGACTATCCGGGCAGTGACGAGGCCGACGTCGATCAGATGCTCGACGAGATCGCGCGACGTCTGCGGCAGGAGACGCCGGAAGAGTTGGTGAGTACACGCGACGACGGCTGAGTACACCCGTCACCACAAGCGAGACGCGCCTCACCCTCGGCTCACGTAGTCGGGTTCGCCTCGCGGGCGGCCGCTACCGCGAATCCGTCGATAAAATTGCTGGTGACACCGCCTCCCGGGCGGGAGGTACCAGGAGAACGACGTCGTGACGAGCAGTGCCCGAGAACAATTCGCACAACGCCTCGACGCCCTGTACTCCGCGGCCGGTGCACCGCCGCTGAAGGCGGTCGGCTCGCGCGCCACCCGGGAACTGCGCGCCCGCAATCCGCGCGGGCGTGAGATCAGCGCCCAGCGCATCTCCGACTGGCGACTCGGGCGCAACGTGCCCGCCAAGTTCGACGGACTGTCGGCGGTACTCGGAGTCCTCATCGCCGCCGCGCGCAAACGTGATGCGACTCCCACCGACCCGTCGCTGTACTCGATGCCCGGCTGGCACCGGTTGTGGACCGCCGCCGGACAGAAGAAACCGTCGGACCAGCCCGCCACCCCGGACGTCTGCCCGTATCCGGGGCTGGCCGCGCTGACGATCGACGACGCCGAGTTCTTCGCCGGACGCGACAAGCACGTCGACCTGATGCGCGTCAGACTGACCGGCGACGGCGGCACCCACGAGCCACTCATCCTGGTCGGCGATTCGGGGGTCGGGAAATCGTCGCTGCTGCAAGCCGGCTTCGCAGCCCAGGTGCGCGACGAGTTCGACGTCCTGCTGGTGACCCCGGGGCTCGTGGCCGCCGACGAACTCGTGCGGTGGGCCACCGAACGCGCGTCACCGGACAAGCCGTTCATCCTCGCCGTCGAACAGCTCGAAGAACTGTTCCTACCGTCGTCGGACGCCGCTGCCGTCGACAGATACCTCGACGTACTCGGTGAACTGGCCGCGTCCGGGGGCGGACCGGGTCGATGCACCGGGGTGGTCGCGGTGTTGCGGGCCGACTTCTACACCGAGGCCGCGAGGCATCCCGCGCTCGCGGCTCTGCTCGAGACCAACCAGATGCTCCTCGGCCCACCGAGCGCCGAGGAGCTGACCGCGGCGATCGTCGAGCCCGCCGCCAGAGCGGGACTGCGCGTGGGCGAGGGCCTGGTGGAGTTGATCCTCACCGACCTCGACGTCCGCGGCTCGGGAGCCGACGCCACCATTCCGCCGGGGACCTTTCCGCTGCTCGCGCACGCCCTGCACAGTGCATGGCGGTATCGCGACGACGACGGCATGAGCGTGCGCGCCTACGAACGGGCCGGCGGGGTCCGCGGCGCCGTTGCGGCCAGCGCCGAACGGTGCTGGGCGAGTTTCTCGTCGTCGGAGCAGGACATCGCCCGGATCATCCTGCTGCAGTTGGTCGTCCCCACGCGTGAGGGATCGGCGGTGGGCCGCCACGTGGACCGCGACACCCTCATCGGCAGTTGTCCCGATCAGGCCTCGGCCGAGAGTGTGCTCGGCGCACTCGTCGATGCCCGCATCATCACCCAGGACGCCTATGGCACCTCGCTGGCACACGACACCGTCATCACCGTGTGGCCACGCCTGGCGCACTGGGTCGACGACGATCGCGAGAACGCACTCATCCGGCATAGGCTGCAGGTCGACGCCGACGACTGGGTGTCGTCGGGCCGCGACCGCTCACTGCTCTACCGTGGCACCCGTCTGACGGTCGCGAACGATCTGCGCTCGACCATTGCCGGTTCGGTGACCCGCCAAGCGGGCGAATTCCTCGATGCGGCAACCCGATTGCTACGGCGAACCACATACGCGAAACGCGGCCTGATCGCCTTCCTCGTCGTCGGCGCCCTGGTGACCTCTCTGCTCGCGGTGGTCTCCATGCGCCAGAGCGAACGGGCCGACCGGGAGAGCGCCGACGCGCAATTCGCCGCGCTGATCGCCGCGGCCCGCCACGACCAGTCCTCCGACTCCACCGAATCCGCACAGTTGGCCTTGGTGGCGAACGACGAACGACCCGACGACCGGCAGGCGCAGGGCCTGCTGCTGGCATCGCAGTCGGCGCCGCTGGCCGCCACCTTCCGCGCCCAGGTCGGCGCCATCTACGGTGCCGCCCGCTCCCGCAACGGCCTGATCGCCACCGGCGGCTACGACAACGCCGTGCAGCTGTGGCGTGCCGACACCGAGCGTGGACTCGTCCCGGTGGGGTCCGTGCTGTCCACCTCGTCGTGGGTGTCGTCGGTGGCGTTCTCCCCCGACGGCCAGACGTTGTTCGCCGGCACCGGAACCGGTGTGGTGCAACGGTGGAACGTCGCCGACCCGGCGCACGCGGTCCGCGGCGACGACATCGACCTCGGCCACCGCGGAGCGGTGTACTCCGTCGCCGTCCGGGGTGACGGTCGTATCGTCGCGACCGCAGGCGACGACGGCACCGTGCGGTTGCAGGACCTGATGTCCGGACACACCGTGACGCTGACCGGACATGCCGGTCCGGTCCGTGCGGTCACCTTCACACCCGACGGCACCACCGCGGTCAGCGGCGGGGATGACGGCACGGCACGCATCTGGGACGTCACCGAGCCGGCTGCCGCGCACGAGATCGGTGCGCCGCTGACGGGCCAGACCCTCGGCATCCACTCCCTCGCCGTCAGCCCGGACGGAACGATGCTCGCGACCGGCAGCGACGACCAGACCTTCCGCCTCTGGTCGATCCGCGACCGCGACCACGTCGTGGCGTCGGGTCCGCCGGTGCAGGCGCGCGCCGCCGCGGTGTGGTCGCTGGCCTTCGCCCCCGACAACCGCACCCTCGTCACCTCTGGCCGCGACGGAGCCGCATCGTTGTGGAGCCTTGCCGACCCACGGCACCCGGTTCCGGTGGGCATGCCGATGAACTCCGGCAGCGGCGGTCTGGGCGCCGTCCTGTTCCTCGACGACGGTCGAGTGCTGACCGGCGGGCAATCGGGCACGATCCAGCTGTGGACGCTGCCGCCCGGGGTCCTCGCCGGTCACACCGACCTGATCGTCGCGCCGGCGTTCGACGCCGACGGGAAGCTCATGGTGACCGGATCGTGGGACGGTCGGGTGCTGTTGTGGGACACCTCCGGAGCGGTGCCCCACGTGGTCTCCACCCTGCTGCCCCTCGATGGCAGCGGACCCCGGATCGAGAACGTCGCCCTGGCTCGCGATGGCCGTACCGTGGCGGTCACCCGGTCGGGCACCAAGGACGTGCTGCTGTTCGACGTCAGCTCACCGGACGATCCCGTGTTGTCGGCGACGTTGCCGATCCCGGATGCCAACTACTCGACGTCGCTCGCGTTCACGCCGGACTCGATGCAGCTCGCGACCGCGTTCGACGACGTCTCGGTCCAGTTGTGGGACCTTCACGATCCGCACCACCCGACCCGACGCCCGGACATCTTCACCGGCCCCAGCGGCTGGATCAATGGCCTGCGGTTCGCACCCGACGGGTCGCACCTGTTCGCTGTGTCGAGTGCGGGGAGGCTGCACGAGTGGAACGTACGCGGCGGGCCCACCACATCCACCGTGCTGGCCTCGCACCCCGGCGCCCTGAACGCCGTGGACGTGAGCCGCGACGGGACGTCGATTGCGATCGGCGGCGACGATCAAGTGATCCGCCTGCTGCGGCGCGACGGTGACACGGCCACCGAGGTGGGAGAGATCCGGGGGCATTCGGGTCCGGTGCGCTCTGTCGCGTTCGACCCGACGTCGGCGGTCCTCGCCAGCGGTTCCGACGACCAGACCGTCCGCCTGTGGACGGTCGACGATCTCCGATCACCTCGCTCGATCGGCACCTCGCTCGTGCCGCCCGGCACCGTCCAGTGGCGGGTCGCGTTCAATTCCTCGGGCATGCTCGCGGCCGCCGGCGAGGACGCAGCCCTGCGCTGGCTGACCACCGACGTCCACGTCGCGGCCCGCCGCGTCTGCAGCACCACCAGCGGCACCGGTCTGACGCCGGAATGGCAACGATGGGACGACGAACTGTCGCATGCCTGCGCCGACTGACCACTCGTGTCCCCCGGCGCGTGACGTGAACGGCGCACGATCCCGTCAAGCCCAAAGGCCCACATGATCGAGATGATCATGCGGGCCTCGGGACGAGGGAGACTCAGCCGAATGCGAGTCCGAGGTGAATCAGATCGCCGCCGAAGAGGTAGAGGTTGTTGAACAGCTGAGTGAATCCGTCGAGCATGTCGATTCCTTTACTACGTGGAACTCCAGTGGAGTGCGCCGTGTTTTCCGGCGCACCACAACGTTGGCACGCCAATCGCCGGACGCAACGGCCACCGGACAGCATCGATACAGGTCAGATGGCACAAACGAACTGTCCGGTCCGGATGGATCCGGTGTCTGGGGAAGCACTGAGGTGCTCGGCCCCGATCCGCTGAACTTCAGTCGGTGGGGCGCACTCGGCGACGGTGGGTTCGGATGCTGGCATCAGATCGGCGACGATCCACAGCGATGGCCGGTCCTCGTCACCGACCTCGTGGATGTCTGGCTGTACGACCGACACGGCGTCGCCGCGTTCTTGGTGGGCGTGTTGTCCGGCGACTTCACCAGCGAACAGATCGATTCGAGGATCGCCGAATACCCCGAGTTCCTTCCCCGGCCGAACTGACGGGCGGCATGCTCCGGGATACGTGACGTTCGAGACACTCCCGGTCATTCGGCAACCCGGTTGGTAGCCTGGCGGTATGCATTTGTATTTCCTCTGACGGTGGCCTGGGCCCGTCGCGCTCGTCGAGTTCGCTCCGAAGTCGCGTGGGTCATGTCGTCATGACCCCTTGGGGGTCACCGTCGCGTGCCTCGTCGGTCCATCACCGAGGCCCCTGGCACGCCTTGTATGAGGAAGCCCTGTGCTCACCACACGTGTACCCGCGCGCTCGCGCGCGCAAATCGTCCTGTCGAACGTATCCATCACGCTCGGCGCCACTCCCGTCCTCGAGGGCGTCGACCTCACCGTCACGCCGAACTCACGAATCGCGATCGTCGGTGAGAACGGCCGTGGGAAATCGACGCTCCTGCATGTTCTCGCCGGAACACTGTCTCCGGACGACGGCGACGTATCGCGAATCGGCACGATCGGGATCGCCGAGCAGGAGATGACCACTGCCGATGGGCGAACCGTCGGCGAAGTCGTCGCAGATGCCGTCGCCGATTCGCTCGCCGCACTTCGTGAACTCGATGCCGCGAGCGTCGCGCTCGCCGAGGGCGACGAGAACGCCGACGACCGATTCGATGCTGCGCTCGAACGTGCCGAAGCCCTCGACGCCTGGGATGCGGAACGGAGGGTGCGTGTTGCCCTCGAAGCCCTCGACGCGGTGTCCGACTGGTCGTTGCGTCTGTCGGAGTTGTCGGTCGGCCAGCGCTATCGGGTGCGCTTGGCGTGCCTCATCGGTGGCGACGACGACATCCTCCTGCTGGACGAGCCGACCAACCACCTCGATCGGGCCGGGCTCGATTTCTTGACGGCACAACTCCGTTCCCGGACGGGCGCGGTGGTCGTCGTCAGCCACGATCGTGCGCTGCTGTCGGACATCGCGATCACCACTGTCGACCTGGACCCGACGCCCGACGGTCGGCCTCGCGTGTACGGCGGAGGCTTCGCGGGATACCGAGACGGCCGACGGGCCGAACGCGACCGTTGGGAACACGAGTTCGCTCGTCAGCAAACCGAACGTGCCCGACTACAGGACGATCTCAGCGCGGCACAAAACCGCCTGACCACCGGTTGGCGTCCCGACAAGGGCACCGGCAAACACCAGCGCGCCACCCGTGCGGGTGGGCTCGTGCAGAGCGTGCATCGCAGGCAGGCCGCGCTCGACGCGCACGCCGTCACGATGCCGGAACCGCCGCAGTCACTACGCTTTCCGGAGCTCTCGACCCGTGCGGGCGCAAGTCTCGTGAGGGCCGAGGACGTGACTGTCGACGGCCGGCTGGACTCACCTGCCTCGCTGACCGTCAGCGGGAGGTCGCGGCTGCTGGTCACCGGTCCGAACGGCTCGGGGAAATCAACGCTCCTCGCCGTTCTCGCCGGCGAGTTGCGACCCACCGACGGGTTCGTGCGCCGAGCCGCCAACGCCCGAATCGTGCTCCTCCGCCAGGAATCGGATCTACCGCAGGATCGTCGTGCGAGCAGTGTCTACGCAGCGCACGTCGATCAGCTCGTCGCGGCAGGCCGACTGTCAGCGGGTCAGGCCGTCGGCTTGTCCTCGCTCGGGCTGTTGCGGCCACGAGAGACCGGCAAACGGATCGGCGAGTTGTCGATGGGTCAACAGCGGCGGCTCGATCTGGCGATGAAGTTGGCCGCACGGCCCGACGTTCTTCTGCTGGACGAGCCGACGAACCATCTGTCCGTCGCGTTGGTCGACGAACTGACCGACGCACTGTGCACGACCGACGCAGCGGTGGTGCTCTCCAGCCACGATCGTCAGATCCTCCGCGACCTGGATGACTGGACGCGCCTGGACCTCTCGCTGCGTGCCCACAGAAATGGACCCGTGCTGGTCGTTTAGATGGCCGGGCCGGATATCGGCCGCGCCTGGACCCCTTCGCGAACAGGGCTCCAGGCGCGGTCGAATGTCCGGACTCACTCCAGTACGAACACCGGAATCTGTCGGTCGGTGTTGACCTGGTACTCCGCGTACGGAGGAAAGGCCGCGACGGCAAGGTCCCACCAATGGTCGCGCTCTGCCCCACTCACCTCACGGGCCGTCAGTTCCTTGACGACGTCCCCGTCCTGAACGGTGATCTGCGGTACTGCCTTGACGTTGTGATACCAGGCGGGATGCTCCGGCGCCCCGCCCTTCGAGGCGACCATCGCGTAGCGGCCGTTCTCCTCGACACGCATCAGCGGCACATAACGCCGCTTGCCTGTTTTCGCACCGGTGGTGGTGAACAACACGACCGGCCGGTCGGCCACCTGGACGCCGTCGGTGGTGCCCTGCTCCAAGATCTTCTCGGTCTGTGCCCGTACCCAGCCTTCGGGACTCAGTTCTGCGTTCTCACTCATGCCCTCGCCAACGACGACGCCACGATCGCTATTCCCCGCCAATTGGTCAGGCATGGGAACGCGGCAAGGAAATGGAGTCTTCAGGAAATCCTCCCAACGTGCCTTCGTCGTGACGACCTCGCTCCTGCCACCACGACCGGTCCATCTAGTCATAATTCTTGTGTATCAATGGGTTCGGGCTCACTCGGTACTCCCCGTACCCACCGAGGTGGATGGCATGAAGCCCACCGACCACGGCGAGAGGGATCAGGTAATACTGGAGGTCCCCGTCGATGATGAAGAAATCATCGACCTCGTCGGGGTCGTAAGTCCTTCTGTTCCGACGCGAAGTCGAAAGATAGACCTTCCACGAATCGCCGACCCGCACCGTGGTCGTCTTCACCTGTACTCTGCGGATCATCCCGTCGAAGGCGGCAAGCAGGTCGTAGCGGCTTGGTTCGAGTGGCCACGAGATCTCACATCCACACAACGTGAACCACGCGGCCGCCATCAGTGAGCCGGCACGATTGAGACGGTCGATGGAAGGTTGCAATTCGCGGCCCTTCGCGTCGGGTTTGGGCTCCGCGAGATGGGCAACGTTCAGGCCGAGCCGTGCCGCATGCCCCTTCATGACATCAGCGGCGCTCACATCATGGAGATTGAGCCGCACGGCAACATCTGTCCATGAATCGGCGGCAGTCACCGCCGCAGCAAGGCTTGCATCGGTCCATCGACGCTGGCCCGTGAAGTGGCCGAAGTCGATGCCCAGGCGGTTGGCATGCACGCGAACCGATTTCACAGCGCCGCCAGACGTCGCCGCCAAGCCCAACTCACGCAACACTCCACGCCAAGAGGTTGACTGGGCGATTGCGTTGACGAGTTGTTCATCGGTGTAGGTGCGCTTCCACCCCATGCCGAGACGGTAGCGTCGAGCGCCGACATCGCGGCTGGCTTCTACCCGGCGTTCCTCGGAGGAACTGCCTGCGCCGCCACGGTCTCCCTGCTGAACACGGGGTTAAAGGCCAAAATGTGTGTATGGAACCCCGGATTTCCGGGGGCTGACCTCGGGTGATGG